>CAZNJJ010000007.1:0-45436 GCA_964573335.1 uncultured Oscillospiraceae bacterium
AGGAAAGCCGCGCAACCAACAAAAACAAACGCCCCCGTAAGGGGGCGTTTGTTTTTTGCGGGCAGTTGTATTAGGTATTCCTTTTCGGTTGCTCTTTTTGCCGATTAAGGGTAAAATATAGTCATCACAAATTGTTTATCGGGGGGAGCCTCATGAAAAGATTTTTACCTGTTTTGGTTTTGATATTCATATTCGGGGTGAGCTGCGGAGGAATATATCAGCTCACATTCGGCGGCGGAAAGCTCGCTCCGCCCGCCTTTGTCACCGAGAGCATAGAGAAATTCGAGCAGAAACAGCAGGAGAAAAAAGAAAAGAAAGAGCAGGAAAAGCGCCGCGAGCAGGAGATTTTGGACAAGATAAAGGGCGAAAAGGGGATTGAGGAATCGGATTCCGTTTCGGAGCCGACTGTTTCCGAGCCTGTCAGCGAAAGCGGCAAGGTGACAAGTCCCGACAAGATTTGTTCCACCGAGGGCTGCGGCAAAGCCGCCTTTGTGGAATATCACGGCAAAAAGCTCTGCGCCAAATGCTATTCCGACATTAAAAACAGCGAGAGCAGAAATTGATTTTCGGCAAAATTCATAAAAAGGCGGTGTTACAGTGGGGTTAAAGCTTTCCGACGGAATCGAAAAGATAAAGGGAATAGGCGAGAAAAAGCGCGCCGCATACAAAAAGCTGGGGATAACCACCGTAAGACAGCTTGTGTTTCACCTGCCGAGAAAATATATCGACCTCACCGAGATAACCGCCGTTTCCGACTGCGAAACAGGCAGATTCTGCCTTGTGAGAGGGCAGGTGCTGCGAAAACACGGCGAGGTGCGTATTCGCAAGGGGCTGTCGCTCTTTCATGTTGATGTGAGCGACGGCGATGTGATGCGGCTGACATTTTTCAACACCAAATACGCGGTTTCCACCCTGAAAGAGGGGGAGAGCTACCTTTTTTACGGCGAGGTGGGCGGAACGCTTTTAAAGCGCGAAATGAAATCGCCGCAGCTGATAGCAGAAGACCGTGCGGGTGGATTTATGCCGATTTACCCTGTCTGCGCGGGAATTTCTTCAAAGGTGGTGGCGCAGGATATACAGCGCGCGCTCAACAGCTTGCAAGAGCCGATAACAGACACTCTCCCGCAAAAAACCGCCGAGAATCAGCATCTTTTGACCCTTGACGCGGCGATAAGAGCGATTCACCGCCCGAAAACCGAGCGGGAATATCAAAATGCCCGCCGAAGGATTGTCTTTGAGGAGCTGCTGAATTTCTCGGCGATAATGATAAAGATGCGCTCGGTGAGAGAAAAAAAGCGGGTTTTGCCCTTTGAGCGGAATGATTTGACCGAGTTTTTCGCCGCTCTGCCATTTTCTCCGACAAAGGGACAGAGGGCGGCGATAGAGGATATTCAAAATGATTTTTGCTCCGGCTCGGTCATGAACAGGCTTATTCAGGGCGATGTAGGCT
Organism: uncultured Oscillospiraceae bacterium; assembly: GCA_964573335.1. Lineage (GTDB taxonomy): Bacteria > Bacillota > Clostridia > Oscillospirales > Ruminococcaceae > Yanshouia. Next base: position 1,451 of record CAZNJJ010000007.1, read on the forward strand.
CCGGCAAAACGCTGGTTGCCGCCGCCGCCGTTTATATGGCGAAGAAAAACGGCAGGCAGACCGCCTTTATGGCACCCACCGAGCTGCTGGCTCAGCAGCATAAAAAGACGCTGGACGCTCTCCTGCTGCCGCTGGGGATAAAAACTGTTCTGATAACAGGCTCGCAGCGGGCAAAGGAGAGGAGAGAGGCGGCAGAGGCGCTCAAAAACGGCGAATACGATGTCGCCGTGGGAACGCACGCGCTGATTTCCGATTCCACCGAGTTTTGCGACCTCGGCTTGGTGATAACCGATGAACAGCATCGTTTCGGCGTGGCACAGCGGGCTAATCTCGCCGCTAAGGGCAGAGACGCGCACACCTTGGTAATGAGTGCCACCCCGATTCCGAGAACGCTGTCGCTGATAATTTACGGCGATTTGGATGTCTCGCTGATAAAGGAGCTTCCGCCCGGGAGAACACCGGTGAAAACCTATCGGATAAATTCTCAAAAGAGAAAACGCGCCCTCGGATTTATAAAGGACAGGCTCGACGAGGGCAGGCAGGCTTATATCGTCTGCCCGCTCGTTTCAAAAAGCGAGGAGGAAGCGGCTGACAGCGGCGAGCTTTTGGCGGCGACAGAGTATTTCAAAGAGCTGCAAGGCGGCGAATTTCGGGATTATTCGGTGGGGCTTCTCCACGGAAAGATGACTCCCGCCCAAAAGGACAAGGCGATGGCGGAGTTTTTGACAAATCAGACACAGCTTTTGGTCTGCACAACGGTGGTGGAAGTGGGAGTTGATGTTCCCAACGCGGTTGTGATGATGATAGAAAACGCCGAGCGGTTCGGGCTTTCACAGCTGCATCAGCTCAGGGGTCGTGTCGGCAGAGGAAAACACGAATCAAGCTGTATACTGCTCACCGATAACGCGGGGCAGACCACTTCGGAGCGGCTCAAGGCGCTTGCCGATACCAACGACGGTTTTAAGATAGCGGAGGAGGATTTGCGGCTGAGAGGCCCCGGAGATATTTTGGGGGCGCGTCAGCACGGAATGCCATGCCTGCAAAACGCCGACCTTGCCGCCGACAGCGAGCTTTTGCAGGCGGCACAGCTTGCCGCGAGGGATATTCTGCGTGAGGACCCCGATTTGACAATGGGCGAGCATCGCTTTATAAAAGCGGCGCTGGAGAGCTTTTCCCGCGATGTGGGCGATGTTCCTAATTGAGGTGCGGCATGAACACAAAATGGAGCGGACTGAATAATGTTCAGCTTGGAAGATATGCAGAGTATTACGCCAAAATGACTTTCACCGCATGGGGTTTTTATGTTTTTTCGGCGGAAGTGGACGACCACGGAATTGATTTTGTGGTGCGTTCGCCCCAAAAGAAAACCTATTATGAGGTGCAGGTCAAATCCGTGCGAAATTTCACCTACGCCTATATCACCAAAGAAAAGATGTCTTTAGACTGCAAAAACGACCCCCTGCCGGAAAACAGATTGGTGTGCTATCTGCGATTTGCCGATGGCTGTGAGCCGGATATATATCTGATTCCCGCTTCTGCATGGAAACAGCCGAACGAGGTTTTCAAGGACAGAAATTATGACGGGCTGAAAAGCAAGCCGGAGTGGGGGATAAACATTTCCAAAAAGAATCTGCCTGAGCTGGAAAGTTACCGCTTTGACAAGGCGGCGGCAGAGCTAATCTGATGCTTTTTTCACATTCGCTTGACATTTTCGGAATTTTTTGGATAAAATGATATTTGGCTTTGTTTTGATATGAAAAATCTTTACAATATAGAATACGATTTTGCGATGGGCACAGAACGGTTTTGCTTTTGTGCCTGTTGTTTCGTGTGATGACGTTTTGGGAGGACAAAGATGGCGAAAAAGACCGCTTATACCAACGAAAGCATTACATCATTGAAAGGCGCCGACCGAGTGAGAAAGCGTCCTGCCGTAATTTTCGGCTCGGACGGGCTGGAAGGCTGTCAGCACTCGGTTTTCGAGATATTTTCCAATTCGATAGACGAGGCGAGAGAGGGATACGGAAATAAGATAATCCTCACCCGCTATTCGGACGGTTCGGTGGAGTGCGAGGATTTCGGTCGCGGTCTGCCGGTGGACTACAACAACGGCGAGCAGCGTTTTAACTGGGAACTGCTTTTCTGCGAGCTTTACGCCGGCGGAAAATACAAAGACGGCGAGGAAAACTACGAGTTCTCTCTGGGATTGAACGGACTCGGTCTTTGTTCGGCGCAGTATTCCTCGGAATATATGGACGCCGAGATATATCGTGACGGCTTTCGCTATGATTTGCACTTTGAAAAGGGCGAAAATATCGGCGGGTTGAAAAAGGAGCCTACCAAGCGCCGTCAGACCGGAACCAAGATAAAATGGAAGCCCGACCTCGATGTTTTCACCGATATTGCCATTCCGCTTGAATACTACCGCGAAACGGTGCGCCGTCAGGCGGTGGTGAACCCGAATATCCTGTTCGTTTTGCGAAATCAGATAGGTTCCTCATTTGAAACCGAGGAATTCATCTACCAAAACGGTATCACCGATTATCTCGGCGAACTGGTGGGGGAGGAGCGGCTCACTTCTATTCAGAATTGGAGCGCCGAGCGAAAGGGTCGTGACCGTGAGGACAGACCCGAATACAAGGTGAAGCTCTCGGTAGCGCTTTGCTTTTCAAACAAGGTGGCGCTCACCGAGTATTATCACAACTCGTGCTGGCTGGAAAACGGCGGCAGTCCCGAAAAGGCGGTGAAAATCGCTTTTGTAAATCAGATAGACGGCTGGCTCAAATCAAACGGCAAATATTTAAAGGACGAATCCAAGATAACCTACGCCGATATTGAACCATGTCTCGCGCTTGTTTCTTCCAGCTTTTCCACACAGACCTCTTATGAGAATCAGACCAAAAAGGCGATAAACAACCGCTTTATCTACGAGGCGATGACCGAGTTTTTAAAGCACAATCTTGAGGTGTATTTCACCGAGAATCCCGATGAGGCGCAGAAGATAGCCGAACAGGTTCTCATAAACAAGCGAAGCCGCGAAACCGCCGAAAAGACCCGCATCAACATAAAGAAAAAGCTCGCGGGAACGTTGGATATGTCCAACCGCGTGCAGAAATTTGTTGACTGCCGCACCAAGGACGTCACCCGCCGTGAAATTTTCATCGTGGAGGGCGATTCGGCACTCGGCTCCTGCAAAATGGGGAGAGACTCCGAGTTTCAGGCGATAATGCCTGTTCGCGGAAAGATACTCAACTGCCTTAAAGCGGAATACGACCGCATATTCAAAAGCGAGATAATCACCGACGTAATAAAGGTTCTCGGCTGCGGCGTGGAGGTAAAATCCAAGGCTAACAAGGAGCTTTCCTTCTTTGATATAAACAATCTGCGCTGGAATAAGATAATAATATGCACCGATGCCGACGTTGACGGCTTTCAGATAAGAACCCTTATTCTGACCATGCTCTACCGCCTCACCCCGCAGCTTATCGAGCAGGGATATGTTTATATCGCGGAAACCCCCCTCTATGAGATAAACGGCAGGGATAAGACATGGTTTGTCTATTCCGATGCTGAGAAAAACAAGGTTGTGGAGGAAAACAAGGGGCAGAAGCTGGTTATTCAGCGCTCAAAGGGCTTGGGTGAAAACGAGGCGGATATGATGTGGCTGACCACCATGAGTCCGGAAACACGCCGTCTGATAAGGATAACGCCCGAGGAGGCGGCACAGACCTCCGAGATATTCGACCTGCTTTTGGGCGACAATCTTGCCGGAAGAAAGGATTATATCGCGAAAAACGGTCATCTCTATCTTGATGAACTGGATTTGGCGTGAGAAAGGGGATAAAAGCGAATGGCACGAAAGAAAAAGTCGCCCGAGGAAGGCGCTAAACGCAAAATCAACACAAACGCCGTCATCGAAAACGGCGGCGTTATGATAGACCAGCAGATAACACAGACGTTGATAGGCAACTATATGCCCTACGCGATGAGCGTTATCGTTTCGCGCGCTATCCCCGAGATAGACGGATTTAAGCCTTCTCACAGAAAAATTCTTTACACCATGTATAAAATGGGTCTGATAAACGGCGGCAGGGTGAAATCCGCTAACGCTGTCGGCGAGGTGATGAAGCTGCACCCACACGGCGATCAGGCTATCTATGAAACGATGGTGAGATTGGCACGCGGAAACGAATCGCTGCTGCACCCCTATGTCGATTCCAAGGGAAATTTCGGCAAGGCGTATTCCCGTGACATGGCGTTTGCCGCGCCGCGTTATACCGAGGTCAAGCTGATGCCGATATGCAAGGAGCTTTTCGACGACCTCGACAAAGACGCTGTAGATATGGTGGACAGCTACGACGGCAGAATGAAGGAGCCGCTGCTGCTTCCCGTTTCCTTCCCCTCAATTCTGGTCAATTCCAATGTGGGAATAGCCGTCGGCATGGCAAGCTCCATCTGCCCGTTTAACCTCACCGAGGTTTGTGACACGGCGATAGCGCTGATAAAAGACCCCGATGCCAATGTTGCCGACACACTCAAAGCGCCGGATTTTCCGATAGGCGGTCAGATAATTTACGACCCGGTGGAATTTGCCAAGGTTTACGAAACCGGCAGAGGCTCTATCCGTGTTCGCGGAAAATACAATTACGACAGGGAAAACAACTGCGTTGAGATAACCGAAATTCCGCCCACCACCACTGTTGAGGCGATAATCGACAAGGTGATAGAGCTGGTAAAGGGCGGAAAAATACGCGAAATCGCCGATATTCGCGATGAAACCGATTTGGGCGGCTTGAAAATCACTCTCGACCTCAAACGCGGAGTTGATGCCGACAAGCTGATGAAGCGGCTTTTCAAGCTCACCCCGATTGAGGACAGTTTTTCCTGCAATTTCAATGTGCTGGTAGGCTCGGTTCCGAAGGTGATGGGCGTTCGCGAGATATTAAACGAGTGGACGGCATTTCGTTTGGAATGTATTCGCAGAAGGATATACTTTGAGCTGAAGCGCAAGCGGGATAAGCTGCATCTGCTGCGCGGATTGGAAAGGATTCTGCTCGATATTGACAAGGCGATAGCGATAGTGCGTGAAACCGAGGAGGAGCGGGAGGTTGTTCCCAACCTGATGATAGGTTTCGGCATAGACGAGATACAGGCGGAATATGTAGCCGAGATAAAGCTGCGCCAGCTAAACCGTGAATATATCCTCAAGCGCACCGAGGAAACCGCCGAGCTGGAAAACAGCATCGCCGAAATGGAAGAAACGCTCAAAAGCCGAACTAAGATGCTCAATGTAATAATAGGCGAGCTGAAAGAGGTTTCTAAAAAATACGGTCAGCCGAGGAGAAGTGAAGTGATATTCGCCGACGAGGAGGACGATACTCCCGAGCAGATAAACGAACTGCCAGACTATCCCGTAAAGCTGTTCTTCACCCGCGAGGGCTATTTCAAAAAGATAACGCCGCAATCGTGGCGGCTCTCCGCCGAGCATAAGCTCAAGGAGGGCGACGAGGTGATACAGGAGGTGGATTCCACCAACCGCGCTCATCTGCTCTTCTTCTCCGATAAGGGACAGGTTTATAAGGCTGTGGTATCGGATTTTGACGATACCAAGGCAAGCGTTTTGGGTGAGTTTATCCCCGCAAAGCTCGGATTTGATGAGGGGGAGAGCGCCGTTTATATGGCTGTCACCTCCGACTATAAGGGATTTATCTTCTTCGGATTTGAAAACGGCAAGGTCGCAAAGGTGGAGATGTCCTCCTATGAGACAAAAACCCGCCGCAAAAAGCTCACCGGCGCTTACAGCACCAAGGAGCCTCTTTGCGGAATAGTCGCGGCAGAGGGGGATATAACGCTTCTGCTCAAAAGCACCGCTTCTAAGATACTGCTGCTGGACACCGCGAGAATAACCGCCAAAACGGTGAGAGACACCATCGGCGTTGCGGCGCTCACCGTCAAGGGCAAGCACACCATGTGTGAGATAAAACGCTATATTTCCGACAGCATACCCAACGAATACCGCTACTATTCCAAAACAATACCCTCTGCCGGTCAGCAGCTCAAAGAAGCCGATGTTATGGAACAGATAACTCTTGAATAAAATAAAAAGCGGCACTGTTTACAGCAGAGCCGCTTTTAAACCGCTCGAAAGCGAAAGGCAAACGCGTTCTTTTGCTTTTTGCGGTCAGAATTTATTATTCTCTCAAAATATAACGGTTATTCATCAAAAATATATTGCATTGACAAGCCGTTTATGGTATTATAATTCGGTCAAGGCATATTTTGCCCAATTTTATCGGAGGTCGTATAATAATGGGAATTATTGAAATTATCGGCGGCGTGCTTATTGTAGCGCTCAGCATCATCATTATCGTTGCAGTTACCGCACAGGAGACTAAGGGCGGTTTGGGTTCCGCACTCGCGGGCGACATGGGCGGCGGCTCTTTCTTTGACAGAAACCGCGGCAACACCAAAGAGGCTATGCTCGTTCGCGCCACCACTATCTGCGGTCTTGCGCTGGTAGCTGTTATTCTGGTAGTGCTTTTCGCCGCTCTTTGATTTAAAACAGTATCCGATATAAAAATCCCCGCTTTTAAAAAGCGGGGATTTTTTATATAAAGAAAACCGCCCCGATACGAAAAATTTTCGTTTTGGGGCGGTTTTTGCTTTAGTCAGTTCCTGATAGGGTAGCGCTGGGTGAGCCATTCCCAATAGTTAAGCTCACTGCTTGCGGGGTCGTATTCGGTGGCGAAGCTCAAGCCGGAATCCTCCTCATGACCGGTACATTCGGGCGGGAGATTGCTCGTTTTATACCAGCCGTAGGCGGTATCGGTGCATTTGCTCGTCGCGAGACAGCCTGTCTGCTTGCAGTAGATGCGCTCGATTACATTGGGCGACTGCGGAAAATCGGTCACAGGAAGATTTGCGTGGATAGGAGCCATAACATTCTTCCAGATAATGGGAGGGGGATAATAATATCCCGAATAGTTGATGGTTTCCATTTCGTCATAGCCCAAATAGCAAACGCCGACATAGTATGGAGTAACGCCGATAAACCACTGGTTGTAGTCGTTATCCGATGTGCCGGTTTTACCCGCGATGGGCATATCCGAGCCGGGGAATTTCGCGCTTGTGCCGGTGCCGGGAGAGGCGCTGACAACTCGCTGCATCAGCTTGTTCATCAGAACTGCGGTTTCCTGCGAGAGAACTCGGCGGGGGATAGCCTTGTTCTCCAAAATCACATTTCCGTTGGAATCAAGCACCTTGGTGTAGGAATGGGGAGCGGTGTAAAGTCCTCCGTTGCCGAATATCTGATAGGCGGCAGCCATTTCCAACGGGGTAACGCCGTTTGTCAAACCGCCCAGCGCCATAGGCGCGAGAGCAATATCGGTGTAAACTCTGCCGTCCTTGGTTTCGCTTTCCACAAGGTTTTTAAAGCCGAGCGAGTCGCGCAGAAAATCAAAGCTCGTTTTGGGGCTGAGCATCTGAATCAGCTTGACCGGAATGGTGTTTGTCGAGCGTTGGAGCGCTTCGGTTATCGTAATGGGTCCCTTGTAGGTTCCGTAGAAATTCTTGGGATAGAGCGAGGTGGGGTCGTCGGGGTCGAGCTGAATGGGACTGTCCTCCCAAATCATCGACCAGTGTATCATGTTGTATTCCACCGCGAGCGAATAGGAGGCAAGCGGTTTTATGGTGGAACCCGGGTGGCGAACGGCGCTCGTAGCGCGGTTGAAAAGGCGTGCGCCTGTCTTTTCGCGGTTGGAGCCGACTATCGCCTTTATTTCGCCGTTGAGATCAAGCACGACAAAGGCGGATTCGGGGTATTCCTTGTTGCGAATCGTCGGGAAAGTCTCGGGGTCGAGATACTTCTGCTCAAGCCAGTCCTGCATTTCGGCATCTACGGTGGTGTAGATGCGGAAACCGCCTGTTCTCAGCGCTTCCTTAGCGCCTGCCTCGGTGTAGCCCGCCTGTTCCACAAGGTCGTTCAAAACCTCGTCGTAAACAGTGTCGATAAACCAGTTTTGAACAGTTTCCAGCTTTTCGACATATTCATCGCGCTTAAACACCATTTCCTGATCGACAGCCGCTTTGTATTCGTCATCTGTGAGCATCGGGGAACCGTCGGCGCGGGTCTGCTCATGCATCATTCGCAGCACCATGAGCTGACGCTCACGATTGTTGTCCGGATGGGAAAAGGGATTCCATTTGGAGGGATTTTGGGTGATGGCAACCAGCGATGCCGCCTCCGCGGGGGTAATGTCTCTGATGTCCTTGCCGAAATAGAGGTTTGCCGCCGAGCCTACGCCGTTTTGACCGTTGCCCAGCGCTATCGTGTTGAGATAAACCTCCAATATCTGTTCCTTGGAATAGTTTTTCTCAAGGTTTATCGCGCGGAATATCTCTCTGACCTTTCGGCTTACGTCCAATTCGTTATCATCGGTGACATTCTTGATGACCTGCTGTGTTATGGTGGAACCGCCGAAAAGGTCGGTGGACATGGGGTTGAGGTAGTTAAATACAGCGGAAACGGTTCTTTTCAGGTCGATTCCCGAATGTTCCCAAAAGCGCTTGTCCTCAACCGCGACAGCCGCGTCCTTTACAGACTGCGGTATATCGGAATAGTCTACCCAAATGCGGTTTTCGTTGTTTTGAACACGCTGAAGCTCAAAATAGTCATCACTGCCCTCGTTTTTGGCGTAGATGATGGTGGTAAAGCTCATTTCCACCGCGTCAAGCTCCACCTTGTCGCTGGCATCGAGAGTGTTGAGAACATAAACAGTCAAAACCGAGGCGACTATGCAGCGGGTTATTAGTCCTATCATTATGATAACAGCTATCAGTTTAAACAGCGGAACAAGCGGGTTAAAGCGCTTTCTTCGGCGGCGTTTTCTCGGTCTGCCCTCGTCTTGACGCGCAAGCTCTTCAGCCATGGCTGTCGCTCCTTTCAAAAAGATGTGATAAGGGCAAGGCGGCTTGCCCTGTTAGTTTATGCCAATAAAATTCAGTATAACACATTCACTTTAAAATGTGTATATGTTTTTGTATGAAAACTGTGCAAAATGGCGGTATAACGGCGGTTTGCGCGGTCAATAATCAAATCGGTGAATATATTTTGTGCATTGTTTTCGGAGGTAATCACGATGAAACGAAAAACCCTTGCCGTCACGGCGGCTGCGATAGCCTTTTCCGCGATAAGCGGCGGCGTGATAGGCTTTTTGGCGGGAGCCGAGCAAAAAGGAGAATCAGCCGCAGCCGAGCCTGCCGCAAATGTGGCGGTGGGCGAGCCGCAGAGCAAAAAGCCGAGATACCGTTTGGCTTCTTATCAGGGCAAGCTGGCGGTGTTCATCATCGGGAAAAATCAGCCTGAGCTGGTTTTTGACCGCTATCTCCACTATCTGCCCGATGTTGACCGCGAAAAGCTGGAAGAAGGGATAGAGGTGGCGGATTATTCCGAGCTGATGCGGCTGATAGAGGATTATACAAGCTGATTCCCTCACTGTAACAGTGGCGGATTATGGCAAATTTGTTGCAAAAAATCCACTTTGTAATCTTGATATTTGCGTTTGAAAGAGGATTGTAACCGCTTTTTTTCCTTAAAAGGAAGAATTGCGGCATATCCTTGTAGTAGAATATATTCAGACAAAGAGATACGGAGAAATGAAAATGAACTTCAAATTTGCACATAATAATATAAATGTCTGCAACCTTGAGGAGAGCATCAAGTTCTATGAAAAGGCGCTCGGACTCAAAGAGATTCGCAGAAAGCAGGCGGCTGACGGCAGCTTTATTCTGGTTTATCTCTCGGACAGCACCAGTGAGCATCAGCTTGAGCTGACCTGGCTCAAAGGACATGATAACCCCTACGATCTCGGTGAAAACGAGATACATATCGCTTTCAGAACCGATGATTTTGAGGCGGCACACAAGCTGCACAGCGATATGGGCTGCATCTGCTTTGAAAACAAGGCAATGGGAATCTACTTTATCAACGACCCCGACGGCTACTGGCTGGAGATACTTCCTCCCGCAAAGTGACAGCCGGAAATACTAAGTGAGATATGCCGCGGAGGTCTCCTCCTAAGCCTTCGCGGCATTGAAATAACCGACTGTGGGTATTCTCCTTCAACCCGCAGCTCAAGAATATGAAATATCACAGACCCCCGCCAGATAAAGAGCGGGGGTTTGTTGCGTTGAAAAATCAGAACAAGCGGTCATTATCCTTCCCCTCGGAGAATATTTTTTCTCGGGGGGATTTTTATGACACATATTCTCGAAAAAACAGCGGGTGCCCTTTGGGGACCCTTTACATTGGCACTTTTGCTTGTTTTCGGGGCGTTTATCGCGCTGAAAACGAGATTCTATCCGATAGCCGGCATCTTAGGGGCGCTGAGAGAAACGGTATTCGCCGAAAAGACGGGCGGCATATCTCCGATGCTTTCGCTCTGGTCGGCGCTCGCCGCCACCATGGGGGCGGGAAATATAGTCGGAGTTGCCACCGCTGTCGCGGCGGGAGGGGCGGGCGCTCTGTTCTGGATGGAGCTTTCCGCCCTTGCGGGAATGATGATAAAATACGCCGAGGCTCTTTCAGCCGCGAGATACCGCAGTCTCGGCTGCGGACCGCTCGGCTATCTCAGGCGGCTGGGCGGCTTGGGAAAGCCCCTTACCTGTCTGTTTGCGGTTTTCTGCCTTTCGGCGGCGTTGCTCACGGGGAATATGACCCAGTCCAATTCGGCAGGGCAGGCGTTTGAGCTGTTGGGATTTTCGCCCCGGATATGCGCTGTGATTTTTGCCGCCGCCGCGTGGCTGATGACAGGGGAAAGGGAAGGGCGTGTCATGCGGCTGACCGCCTGCCTGACAGCGCCGCTTACCTTTTGCTATCTCGCCGTATGTATTGCTGCGATTTGGAAATGCAGAGCCGCTCTGCCGACGGTGTTGGGCGAGATTATCCGCGGTTCATTCGGATTGGAAAGCGCTTTGGGCGGGGCGGGCGGTTTAGCGGTGAATAAGGCTGTCCGCTTTGGGCTTTCACGCGGAATTTTTTCCAACGAGGCGGGAATGGGAACCAGTCCGATAGCTTATTCCCTTTCGAGCGGGATTTCGGCAGAAAAGCAGGGGTGCCTCGGCGCGTTGGAGGTCTTTATCGACACTGTGGTCTGCTGTTCTCTGACGGGGTTGGTGCTGCTGCTGTCGGGTGCCGACAGCGCGGCAGACGGCGCCCTCTTTGCGATAAACGCTTTTTCCGCCGCGCTGGGTGAGCCTTTCGGAATCGCGGTTGCGGTTATGACGGCGCTTTTCGCTCTCGCGTCGGTCTGCGGGTGGTATATATACGGCGCGCTGTCGCTCAAAGCGCTTGTTCCCAAAAGGAGGGCGGCGGGGATATATCGTATTCTCTATGCGCTTTTGGCGGGAATCGGGGTATTCTTACAGGTGAAAACGATATGGCTGATAAGCGATATTCTCACCGGAATGATGCTGATGATAAACCTTTTCGGAATCATAATGCTGTCGGGTGAGCTGTTCGGCAAGGGAAGATAGCGGCTCAGTCGCTGGTTTTGTAGAGCGGGAGCTTTCCGTTTTCGTTCAGGTAGCGAATCAGCAGAGCGGCTATCGGGGCGGCTATCATTCCCACAAAGCCAAACGCCCGCAAGCCGAAATACATCAGCGCCAGTGACGCCGCGGGGTGCAGGTCGAGCGAATCGCCCACCACCCGCGGCTCTGTTATGCTGCGAACCACCGTCGCCACCGCGAAAAGCAGGAGGATAGCTGTTCCGAAAGCGGTATTGCCGCAAAGCAGGGAGAATATTCCCCAGGGAATAAGCACTGCCCCCAACCCGAAAAGCGGCAGCATATCAAAAAGCGCGGTGATTGCGGCTATCTGCCAAAAGCGCTTTACACCCAGCGCCCAAAAGCCGAGCGACAGCTCTGCAAAGGTGATGAGCGCCAGCAGAATATACGCCCTCATCAGCCTGAAAAGGCAGGATATGAGAAAATTTTTGATATTCAGCAGGAGCGGGCGCAGCGAATGGGGGAGCTGCCGCATCAAAAACTGTGTCACGCGGTTGTAGTCCATCGCTATCGCAAAAGAGGAGAGTATCATAAATGTAAATCCCACCAGAAACAGCGGCATCGAGCCGATAAATCCGCTCAACAGCGTCAGCAGACGCGATGACATTTCCCGTGAGAACTGCATCACCGCCGCGGTGAACAGCTCGGCGGTCTGCTCGGGCGATATAAGCGAATCCGGCAGAAAGCGCCACAGCTTTTTTGCAGCGGAGTTTACGACAGAGGTGAGCGCAGGCAAAAGCTCATTCTCAAGTCGGTTGGGGAGAAAATCGAGCAGTTGAGCCGCTTTTGCGGCGATAAAGGCGAATATTATCCAGAAAACCAGCACAACGGCGCAGTAAAAGGCTATTCCCGCGGTCATCACCACCAAAGGGGAACGACTGCGAAAGCTCCTTGCCAAATGCCGAAAAAGATATGCCAGCGCCAATCCGCCGAAAAAGGGCCAAAACCATATCAAAGCGTATCTTATCGTCAAAAATGCCGCCGTTGTGACAGCGGCGATATAGAAAAAGTTTATCAAAAAGCGCAGTTTACCGTTGTCGCTCAAAGACATCACCGCCTTAGATTTTATTATATGGGCGGGAGAGAAAGTTATTCCGAAAAACAGCCTTGGCAGAAAGGTGAAAATTTTGATGCCGAATTTGATAAATTTATTCAAATTTGGTATTGCAAAGATGGCTTTTGAGTGTTATAGTTGTTTCTAGCGGAAATACAAACGTTTACCAATCGTGGAAACAGCGATAAACGACAGCCGTTCTCTGCGCGGCGTTTGAAAGGACTGATAATCTCGATGTGGACACCGCCCAAATATCTCATTGTTGAAACGGAAACTCTGCCGGAGGTTTTTGCCAAGGTGGTCTATGCCAAGCAGCTTTTGGAAAACGGCGAGACCAACAATATCTCCCAGGCGGCTAAAATGGCGGGTATTTCCCGCAGTGCGATATACAAATACCGTGATTCGGTTTTTCCTTATGTCAGAGAAATGTCGGGCAGGGTAGTGAGCATTTATATTATGCTGAGGGATAAGCCCGGTATGCTCTCAAATCTCATAGCGGAGCTTTATCGCGGCGGAGTTAATATCCTCACTATAAATCAGAATATACCCGTTGACGGAATGGCGGCGGTTTCTATCTCGATTTCGATGGACGCTACCTCCGCAAGCGATATGGAGCTGATAAATTCGCTGAAAAAGCTCGACGGCGTTGTTGAGGCAAGAAAGGTAACAGGTCATTAAAAACAGGAGGAATTTTGTTATGAAGATAGCTATAATAGGCTTTGGAACTGTCGGCTCGGGAGTGGCTCAGGTATTCTATAAAAACCGTGAGCGCATCGAGAAAAAGGCAGGAAAGCCGCTTGATATAAAGTATATCGTTGATATTCGCAGCCTTGAGGGCACCGAATATGCCGACAAGTGGGTAACCGATTTCGACAAGGTGGTAAACGACCCCGAGGTTAATATCGTTATCGAGACTATGGGTGGCGTAAATCCCGCTTATGATTTCTCCAAGCGCAGCCTGCTCGCCGGAAAAACCGTTATCACCTCCAACAAGGAGCTTGTAGCAACCCACGGCGCGGAGCTTATCGCAATCGCAAAGGAAAAGAATGTAAACTACCTGTTTGAGGCAAGCGTAGGCGGCGGAATACCTCTGCTCCACCCGCTCTATCAGTGCCTCGGCGGCGGCGATATAACCGAGGTTGCGGGAATTGTAAACGGAACCACCAACTTTATCATGACCCGCATGATAGAGGACAATATGACCTTTGACGCGGCGCTCAAGCTCGCGCAGGATAACGGCTTTGCCGAGCGCAATCCCGCCGCCGATGTTGAGGGACATGATGCCTGCCGCAAAATCGCGATAATCACCTCGCTCGTTTACGGCAAGCACGTTTATCCCGAGGAGGTTCACACCGAGGGAATCACCGCCATCAAGCTCGAGGACGTTTCTGCCGCGGCAAAGGCGGGATATGTAGTCAAGCTGATTGCCAGAGTGAAAAAGACCGATAATGGTCTTGTCGCGGTAGTTTCTCCCGCGCTGGTGAAAAAGAGCGGGCCTTTGGGAAATGTTTCCGACGTATTCAACGCGGTTCTGGTTCGCGGCTCCGACCTCGGCGATGTAATGTTCTACGGCAAGGGCGCCGGCAAAACTCCCACCGCTTCTGCGGTTCTTTCCGACGTTATCGACGCTGCCGGCGCTGACGGCACCATCAAAAACGTCTGCTGGGAGGACGGCGACCGCCATACCCTCATCGACTACCGTGAGGAAACCTGCGCTTTCTTTGTTCGCACCGAGAACAAGAGCTTTGAGAGACTGAGCGAGCTGTTCGGCTGTGAGAATGTTGTTGAGCTTGAGGGCGAAAAGGCGTTCTTTACCCGCGAAATGTCTGTGGGCGAATTTGAAAAGCTCTGCGAAAAGGCGAAAGATGACGTTATCTCCGCCTTCTGCGTAATGGACTATTAAGGAGAAGCATGATGCTGACAGTTAAAATACCGGCAACCTCGGCGAATGTAGGCTCCGGCTTTGACTCGCTCGGTCTTGCCGTCACCCTTTACAACGAGATACACCTCGAGGAATATGACGGACTTTCGATAAAGGCACTGGACGATGTTGATATTCCCTGTGACGAGAGCAATCTGGTGTATACCACCGTGAAGTCGATGTATGAGCTTTGCGGAAAGCCGTTTTACGGCGTTCGTTTCGGGCAGATAAACAATATTCCGCTTTCGCGCGGATTGGGGAGCAGCTCCGCCTGTATAATCGGCGGTCTGCTCGCGGCAAATCACCTGATGGGATTTCCTTTCAACAAGCAGGAGATAATAGACCTTGCCGCTTCAATAGAGGGACACCCCGATAACACCACTCCCGCCCTGCTCGGCGGATTTGTGGCATCGGTTTTCGACGGAAAGCAGGTTCACTTTGTCCGTCAGGAGCTTCATGTAGGAATAAAATTCGCGGCGCTCATTCCCGACAGTGAACTGAAAACATCTCTCGCGAGAAGCGTTTTGCCCAAAAGAATAAGCCATAAGGACGCGGTTTACAACCTCTCCCGCGCGGCGCTTATGAGCGCTTCGCTCGCGACCGGCAGCTATCACAACCTCAGCACCGCCATAGGCGACAGACTGCATCAGGATTATCGTCTGCCGCTGATAAACGGTGCCGACAGAGCGATGAAGATGATGAACGACGAGGGCGCTTATTGCTCTTATATAAGCGGCGCCGGTTCAACATTGATGGCGATGGTTCCGGGAGAAAAGGCAAACAGCTTTTATTCAAAGTTGCGTCCCCGCTTAGACGAGGAGGGCTTTGAGAATTGGAAGCTTTTGATGCTTGATGCCGACAACACCGGCGCTATCTGCGTTGAAAGCAGACCTCTTGACTGAAACGCGAAAACGCGCTTTAATATATTCGATTTTTTCTCACAGAAACGGAGGAAAACAACTTGAGTCTTATAGTACAGAAATTCGGCGGCACATCGGTGGCTGACGCACAGCGAGTTGAACACGTCGCCGACATTATCAGCGAGACCTACCGCGCCGGCAACGATGTTGTTGCGGTAGTATCGGCACAGGGCAAATTCACCGATGTTTTGGTGGACAAGGCAAACGAGATAAACACCAAGGCTTCCAAGCGCGAAATGGATATGCTTCTTTCCGCGGGCGAGCAGATTTCCATTGCTCTGCTTGCCATGGCGATAGAAAAGCGCGGTCTGCCGGTAAAGTCCTTTTTGGGCTGGCAGGCGGGTTTTCTCACCAATTCCAACTATTCCAACGCGAGAATACACAGCATAAAGCGCCAGCGCCTGGAAAACGAGCTTGCAAAGCACACTATCGTTATCGTGGCGGGCTTTCAGGGACTTAACCGCTATGACGATATAACCACCCTCGGACGCGGCGGTTCCGACACCAGTGCCGTTGCCCTCGCCGCGGCGCTCAACGCAAAGAAGTGCCAGATATTCACCGATGTTGACGGTATCTACACAGCCGACCCCAGAGTTATCAAAAACGCGAAGAAGCTCGATTCGATAAGCTATGACGAGATGCTTGAGCTTGCTTCTCTCGGCGCGCAGGTGCTGCATAACCGTTCGGTTGAAATGGCAAAGCGCTACAACGTGGATATGGAAGTTCTCTCCAGCATGGAGAATAAGCCGGGTACTATCATTAAGGAGGAAGCAGATGTGGAAAAAATGATAATCAGCGGTGTGGCAAAGGATACCAACATCGCAAGAATTTCTATTTTGGAGCTGAAGGATAAGCCCGGTATCGCCTTTAAGGTGTTTTCGCTGCTTGCCAAGGAAAAGATAAACGTTGACATTATCCTCCAGTCGGTAGGTCGTGACGGCACCAAGGATATGACTTTCACCGTGGCTAAGGATAATGCCGAGAGAGCGGTAGCGGTTCTCAACGAGAACAAGGCAAAGATAGGCATTAAAGATGTTCTCTGCGACACAAACAGCGCAAAGGTTTCTATCGTCGGTGCGGGAATGGAATCCAACCCCGGTGTCGCAAGCAAGCTGTTTGACGCACTTGCCTCCGCGAATATAAATATCGACATGGTATCCACCAGCGAGATAAAAATATCTGTTCTGATAGCGCTCAAGGATGCCGAGCGTGCCGTTTCGGTCATTCACGACGCTTTTTACGCCGATTGATGAATTTCGGTCACAGAAAAGTCAGTTGATAAAGTCCGTCTTGGTGTTTTGTGCTACCAAGACGGACTTTTGTTTTTCTAAGAAACACAATTTGTCGCAACTGTTGTTGCAATTATCAAAAGAATGTGCTAAAATATGCAAATCATCTCATTTTCAGACGAAATGTGCGGTAAATTTTAACAATTCCGCAATAGAACGGATAAGGAGGAACATATTATATGTCAAATAACAGCGATCACAAGCCGCGCGCACAATGGGCGAGCAGTCTCGGATTTATACTCGCGTCAGCAGGCTCGGCGGTAGGTCTGGGAAATATATGGAAATTCCCGGGGAAGGCATACAACGGAGGCGGCTCGGCGTTCATCGTCATATACATACTCATAGTCGCGTTTATAGGAACAAGCGTTATGCTTGCGGAATTTGCGGTAGGCCGCCACGGACAGAAAAGCCCGTTTGGCGCTTTCGGCAAGGTGAATAACGGAAAATGGGCGTGGGTTGGCGCTTTGAGCCTGATAACCGCTTCGATAATAGTTGCCTACTATGTTCAGGTAGGCGGCTGGGTGCTGAAATACATGGTGGCATATCTCACCGATTCGGCGGCTATCTATGCCGATTCCAAGGGGTATTTCATGCACGTTTTGGGTGCCGACGGTATGCCTTGGGAGGCTGCTGTAATCTATCCTCTCATCTTTATAGCGATATGCGTTGTAATACTGCTGCGCGGAGTTGAGGGCGGCATCGAAAAGGTGAACAAGGTGCTGATGCCCGGTCTTTTTATTCTGCTGATAGCGCTGACTATCCGCTCTGTGACTATGCCGGGTGCCGCCGAGGGAATCAGATACCTTGTGATACCCGATTTCTCCAAGGTGACCAGTGAGACTTTTCTTGTGGCATTGGGACAGGCTTTTTATTCCCTTTCGCTCGGAATGGCGATAATCACCACCTACGGCTCTTATGTCAGCAAGGAAGAAAATCTGATAAAGAATGTAGGCATAATCTGCTCTATCGACACATTTGTGGCTATTCTCGCCGGATTTATGATAATCCCCGCGGTGTTTGCGGCAGGTGTTGAGCCGGGAATGGGCGGCAGCTTTGCCTTTGTTTCGCTGGCTAAGGTTTTCGAGTCTATGCCTATGGGCTTTTTGTTCGGAGCGATGTTCTACTGCCTGCTGCTTTTCGCGGCGCTCACCTCCGCTATTTCGCTGATGGAGGGTCCTGTCTGCTGTCTGACAGAGGAGTTCCATATCTCGAGAAAGAAAGCAACTTACATTCTCTCGGCTTTCATGGTGGTTATCGGAATTTTCTATACCCTCTCGCAGGTTTATCTGCCTATCAAGGGCATCTGGATGGACGCTGTGAACGGCATTACCTATCCGAGCTTCGGCGATTTTATCGAATACCTCACCGACAGATTGCTTATTCCCATTGCGGCTATCGCAAGCTGTATATACGTCGGCTGGGTTTGGGGCGCTGACAATGCCGCCGCTGAGCTGAAACACGGCGTTAAGAAATTCACCTTTGAGAAGATTTGGAGTGTCATGGTGAAATTTGTGGCTCCTGTCGCGATAGTTCTCATACTGGTTTGCAGTCTCGTTATGGGAACCACCCTCAGCTAAAACAGAATAACGTTTTTGCGGCGGCTTTTTTTAAAGCCGCCGCTGTTGTTTTATTCCCGCAAAAAAGCAGGGCAGATATTTCTATCTGTCCTGCTTTGTCGAGGGGGAATTTAGCATCAGTATTTGATAGCGGCGATTTGAGAGAGGGTATCGAGCGAATAGGCTGTTATTCCCGAATCGGAAACAGTGTATACCGTGTTGTCGATGTATATTCCGCGCTCGATTGCGGAATCAAGGTCGTTTCGCATAAAGCTGCCGGAATAGTGAGATTCGGCAGGAGAAAGGGTGGCAAGCAGTTCAAACTCGTTTTCACTCGCCCTCAACAGCATATATCCGCTGAAAGAAAGCCTGCTCTCGCCTGAATAAGGGTCGTTTGCGGAAGCGCCGTAGCTTGTGTATATAGTGGCGGGGAATCCGAATATACCTTTTTTCGGATAATACATAAACGCCTTGTGGTTTTGCAGCGCGGGAGAATCACTTCCGCGATTTCCTATGAGACAACTGTATTTCTCCTTGGGGGAGAAAGGGTCGCTCACATCAAAGAGCGAGAGTTTTAAGCCGTCTGTGATAACGCCGCCGTTCTTTAAGGTGACGGTGTTATTCCCGAGTCCGATGAGGGTATTTTCATCTATCGGGTGGAGATATTCCGAAAAGCCCGGCAGCTTGAGCTGACCCTTTACGGTGGGCTTTGTCGGGTCGGAAAGGTCGATGACAAAGAGCGGGTCGGTCTCCTTAAAGGTGACGACATAGGCGGTGCTGTCAACATATCTCACCGAATATATCCGTTCGCCGACAGCCAGCCCCTCAAGAGCGCCTTTTTGCTTTAGAGCGCTGTCGAAAACATAGAGATTGTTTACCGTTTGGTTGTCGCTGTTATAAGAGGTGGTGGCTATTCGCAGGTCGCCGTTGTGTTCATCAAGCGAGAACTGATTGTCTATATAGCCGTCTACCATGGTATCCGCGATGAATTTCAATCCGTCTGCCGTTATTGCGAATTTGCTTATTCCGGTGGAACGGTCACGCCAACTGTGCTGACTGCCGTAAGCAGTCGCGGTGAGATAGAGACTGTTTTGGCTCATCATTATCTCGTCTGCCATGCCGAGAACAGCCTTGGTGTCGGTTTTTCCGGTGAGGGAATTTATCGAGCTGACAACCGCGTAGCTGAAATCCTCACGATAGCTCGGCAGGAGAATATTCTCGGCGGAAAGCGGTGAAATACTGCCGCTCTCGCCCGCGTAGGGCAGACAGTAGCGAGCCTCGATTCCGTCAAAGATTCCGCCGCTGTATATCGGCTTGCTGCTGACGATATAAAGCATATCGCCGCTCATTCGGGAAGAAAGATAGCCGCCGTCCTGCTGAAAACGCTTTATCTCTTTGGGTGAGGAGACATTTTCAATATCGAATATCACCGTTTCGGTGAAATTTGTGCTGCGGCTGAAATGTTTTCTGCTGTATTCGGGAATGACCGTTTCAACTGCCGAGTGGCTTTCTCCGAGATAGTCGGAGAGTGGTTCTGTGCGGGAATCGGAGAGCTTTTGCGCTTTTTCCCGATTCATATTGCCTATGAGGATAAGCCTGTTTTCGGCGATATACATTTCCGCTCCGTCGATACCGTCGAGCGGGAGGGAAGAAACAGCTTTAAGACCGTCTGCCGAGGTTATCATTATCTCGGCTTTTTGCTCCGAGGAATCAAAACGATAATGATAGATATATTTTCCGTCGGTTTTGACTATATCCGCTTCATCTACACCCGCAACCTGCGCGTTGGTTTTGTATACGGAGGATTTTGCGCTGAATACGACATTTCCCCCCTCTGACGGAACGGCGATAACAGCGTCTTCCGCTACGACTTCTTCCGTATTGGCAGACCTCATGCTTGAAATTGCCGAGAAAACCTCGTCGTAGCTTTTGGCAGAGGGCTGCTCGGGAATATCAATTTGAGGGGTCGCGGCAGATGCCTGCCGATATTCCTTGCCGGAATACTCGCGCGAATCCGCGGCATAGGCGATGACCTCTTCTTCAACCGGTTCTACCGTGAAGCTCTCCTCATCGGCTGCAATATCGTCGAGAGAAAGGGGTTCTGCCGCCTCAACCTGGGACGCTTTTGCCGCCGCCTGCTGACTGCTCATATCAACTCCGAGGGTGTTGCCGGTGAAATCGAGGTGCTGCCAGCCGAATATGACCAGCGCAAGGCAAGCCGCCGCGGAGATGAATTTGAGATAGACGACCTTGTTGTTTTTAACAGGCTTGACAGGCTCCTGCTGAATATCGTCCAGCCTGTGAATAAGATTTTCCGATTTGAGTGACTGCGGAAGCTCAAATCTCTCAAAATCCTCGTCGATAAGCTGCTTGAGCCAAGCTATATCGTCATCGCCGATATCGGTAATGTCATCATTTTTGTTGTCGTTTAAAGCCATATCAGAGTCCTCCTTTCCGAAAAAGTGTTATTGCAGAGCTTTTTTCAGTTTTTTGAGCGTTCGATGCAGCTTGCTGCTGACAGTTCCGTGGGGGAGCCCCAGCATCTGTGCCACCTCGCGGGTGGTGTAGCCCTGAACGGTGGCAAGCATCACTATCTGCTTTTCCTGCTGCTCGAGGGAATTTACCGCGTCCCAAACGGTTATCTTCTCGGTTTGAGAGACGTTTTCCGGCTGGGCGGGAGTTTCTGTCATTTCATCTATATCTACGTTTTTGCGCTCCTTTATGTATCCTGTGATACGGCGCTTGCATCTTATCGAAAGGATAGTCATTATCCAGCGCTTGAAGCTCGCTTCATCGCGCAGATTGGATATTCCCTTATAAGCCTCCACAAAGGTTTCGCTGACAGCGTCCTCTGCGTCCTGCGCGTTGCCGAGAGTGTAGAGCGCAACTTTATAAAGCTCGGGCGCGACAGCGTCATAAACCCGGGCAAAGCTCTCTTTATCTCCCGCTTTCGCGGCTTTTACCGTTTCTATATCTATCAAGGAGACACACACCACCAATCTGAGCGGTTCAATAATCAAGTGTCGCAAAGCGGCAATATTATTGCACTCTTTCTGCAAAAATTTAGCGCGCTTTTCGGCAACTGTTTCTTTTAGAGATTTTACTTCATCGGATTGATTTAGTCAACAAACGGCAGATTTGCGAAGAACGCCGTCAAACGCCGCGTTCATAGCTGTTTCTTGGCGTTTTGCATTGCGGATTTGCAGATAGCCGCCGACACCGCCCTGATTTCGCGCCTGCTCATAGAGGGGTAGATGGCGTGCGGTTCTTCCTTTAGCCTGACTGCCGCCGTGGGAAAAAATACAGCGGACAGCTTTTGAAAACAGGCTCTAAGCAGTCTTTTGAGAATATTCTTTTCCGTTTTTGTTATCGACCTTGCTCTTTTTTCTCTTTTTTCCACCGAAAATTCCTCCGATACCGTTTCTGAAATCAGCTTGCCCCCAAACGGCGGCTGTTATCCTCAAATGCCGAAAATCTTATATATTGAATCTGCCCCGTTGCTCCAGTTTTAGGCACAGCTCACACAGCGCTTTGGCGTCGGCGGCTGTTTCAATGCGGCAATCGAGCTTCTCCAAAAACGGAATCTGCTCGGGAGAGCTTATCACCACCGAATCCGCCGCGGGGAGAAATCTTTTCAGAAATGCTTTTCCGACAGGCGATTTTTTCAAAAAGGCGTTTTGCTGCTGTTCGCCGAAGATGAACACCGTCTGTATCGGCATGAGCCGCTTGAGCTTTTTTATCAGCGGAAGAAGCATCGGTTCGTGCAGGATACATATATCGGCGCGGCTTGCCAGCAGAGCCTCTGTTATCAGCCGCCGCTTGTTAGCCGCTCGAAAGAACAGCTTTTCTTCCATCGGAAGCCGATGAAAACGGATTTTGTTGTCGTCACTGCCCTCAAACCGCGGATTGATTATCTCCACCCGCCAACCGCTTTGCGACAGCGGCAAAGCCAACTGTTGGTATATCAGAGGGTGGTCGTGACCGAGAGTTGAGGATACTATCGCCGCGCGATGATTCATTTGTTTTTCCTCCCGCAGTAAGAAAAGGGTTTTGTATTTTATTATTCGGCGCTTTTTTCGGGTTATACATCTTTACTTGACGGCAAAACGGATTTGAGATATAATGTAAACTGTTTCTTTGCGAAGAAGCAATCATATAACCGCTGGTGTAGCACAGTCGGTAGTGCAGCTGATTCGTAATCAGCAGGTCGCGTGTTCAAGTCACGTCACCAGCTCCAAAAAGAAAACCCCAAGGCAGCTTGCAATAAGACGGTATAAGAATATTATCGGCATAGGGCAGCTGACTGTGGGAGTGCGGCAAGAGAAATCGGCGATACTTTGGTTTTCACAACCTAGTATCGCCTTTTTCCGTCTTTAACAGAATATTTTAATGATTTTATTCAGAGCAGTTTTGCCGCCTACGGAAAAAGAAAAACAGAAGGCAGTCGGAAACGGCAAAATTTCAGCGGGAGTGCATTTTGAAGGATGCACTTTTGCTTTTGGAGTTTGGTGTCAAATTCGCCATAGCGCCGCAATGTCTCTTTTTAATGAATCCTATTGATTGTTCAGATGAGGACAATCGGGTTCATATCAGAGGCTTTTATCCCGGTTCGTTTCCGACCGGCTTTTTGGGATACCATGCGGAGCAGGTGGATAATACCCTGTATGTGAGATTCAAGTTCAGCGCTCTGTTTGGCATTTTTGAAACCGGTGATTTTGATATTATGATTCCAACCAAGGGAACTGTCACGCAGGTTGTGGTAAAAAGCGGCGAACATGAGTATGCGTATTTTGACGGCACACCTGCATCGGATAATCATATTCAGCTTATGGTATGTTCCCAAAAGCAATAAGGCGGTAAAATATTGAAATTGAGGTGGCTGACAGAATGGACATTAAGCAGGTCAATTTCAAGTTTCGACAAGAGGAACACACTTTATCAAAGGAGGGAATTTAACATGACAAATTCAGTTTGCGAGCAGCTTAATTCCCTCATGGCGGAATGGAACGCCGCACATAAAGAGCGCGGTTGGAGATGCTTTATCGCCGATGGCGCTGTTGATTATGCCGCTTATGAGCGTATGAATCCGAGAATCTGCTTTTTCCTCAAAGAAGCTTATTCCAAAAACGGTGATGCCGATTGGAGCTTGACAGAATGGCTGGCATCGGGAGCCATGACAAGAATGTGGGGAACAGTTGCTGAGTGGGCATATGGAATCACGCACACAACAGCTGATTTTATTCCGCACAAGCCACAGCTCAGCCACGCGGAAAAAACAGAATATTTGAAAACGCTCTCCATCGTAAATGTAAAGAAAAGCAACGGAAATGTTCAATCGGACTATACCGATCTGCTGCGCTGTGCAGTAGCGGACAGAGCTTTTTTAAAACGCGAGCTTGATATTTTGAGCCCGACTGTTATTGTTTGCGGAAATAATTCGAGTCTGCTCAGACTGTTATACGGCGCAAAAGCGCAGGCAAACGGAAAAGTTTCCGCCGAGGGTGAAATACCTTATCAATTTATGAGCGAAAACGGCTATGCCGTTGTAGGAAATCAAATCATTCTTGACTTTTACCACCCGTCTAATCAGTATCCGTCTGTTTTGAATTACTATGCGATATGCGGATTATATCAGCAGGCGCTGAAAGCCAAAGGACAGCCGTAAGTCTCCCTTTGATAAGCTGCGTTATAAATAAAATTCCCGACTGTTTTCTCCAAACAGTCGGGAATTTTTTCAAATTATCGTATTCAGACCACTTTCAACCCTCTTGCGACTATCGTGATAAAGTCCTGAACGTTGGTGACTATCGTTTTCGCCGAAAGGCTGCCGCGGTCGAGCAGCTTATTCACCACAAACTCGTCGGCATCGACGGTGTATATGTAAACCGGTCGGATTTCTCCCGATTCTGTCACGCAGAAGCTCGGAGTCATATTTCCGGTGGCGATGGTGTGGAGCATCGTTGCGAGACATATCACGGTGGTAGCACCCTTTATCATTTCGCGCATGGTGGTCTGCCCCTCGTAAACATCGGCTATCACCTCGGGGAGGGGACCGTCATCGCGTATAGAACCGCAGAGAACTATCGGAACGTTATTCTTTACACAGCTGTATATTATTCCGTCCGAAATATCGTTATCCTCGATGAACTGCGGGATAGAACCGCTCCGTCTGACCTCGTTAATCACGTCGAGATGGTTATAATGACCGTTTTTGTGCGGCTGCTGGGTGTATATATCCTGTCCGAGAGCGGTGTGGAGCATAGCCCCCTCAAGGTCGTGGGTGGCGAGGGCGTTTCCCGCCATAAGACCGTGGACATAGCCGTTTTCCACCATCGCCTGCATAAAGGAACGCGCGTCGCTGTCAAAGGCGAAGGCAGGCCCCATAACCCAGATGATTTTGCCATGCTCCTTTTCGTAGCGCAAAAGCTCCATAAGCTCATCGTAGTCGCGGGCGAAGGAGGTTTCGCGGCTTCTTCCCTGGCGGAAAACAAACTGGTCGCCGGTGGTGCTGTCGGGGCGGGCAAAGCCGTCACAGTGGAGGTATATTCCCTCCTCGCAGCACTCTGTTCTGCCGAGAATGACCTTGTCTCCCTTTTTGATGTTGCGGTTTTCCACCACATCGAGATGACCGTCATCACGCAGAACCACGCTTGAATCCATTCGGCTCTGCTCGGCGAGAGTCCATTTGCCGTTTATCTTGAAATACTCGGGGAAAATCGAGGTGCTGTGATAGTTTCTCGGCGCTACACCGTCCGAAACGGCGGCTTCATATCTTGCGTCGGGAGCTTCTTTAAACTGTTTTAAGCTCCAGTCGGGAGCGGTGTACACAGGCATGGTAAAAGCCATTTTGATTCCCTCCAAAAATGCTGATACCGTTATTTTCCCACATTATCGCCGAATAATCAACACGAAACGACATAAAAGCCGAAATGTGTTGTCATGACAGTAAAAATAGAGTATAATACAATTTGTAACGGCGCGCTTGATGCTTTTACAGCCGTTTACGGCGAAAGGAACTTTTTTAATGAGTCAAAGGCGAAAAAGAAAAACGGAAAGCCGCATTTTCGCGCTTTTTATAGCAGTGTCATTGCTCTGCATCTCGCTGATTGTGATGACGGCGGCGTCTTTTTATATAAAATACAGCCGTGAGGAGCTTTTTTTGGGAATCGAGGGTATAGATTCCTCGGCAAAATCAGCAGGCGGATTTTTTTCACCGCTTTTGGGGCAGAATCCCGAGGATACCTTTTCCTACGAGATAAAGGAAAAAATAGTGTTTGACGATGCCGATTCGGCGGGGGAAATTCTGCTGAAGAATCCCGACAAAAACCGTTATCTCATGCAGATGACCCTCATTGTCAACGGCAAATCGGTGCTGAAAACCGGATATATTCCGCCCGGGAATATGATAGAAACGGCGAGACTCGAGCGTGAACTGAAAAAGGGCAAATATCAGGCTGTCGCGCTGATAGAGGCGGTTTCTCCCGAGAATGGGAGCGTTGTAGGGCAGTTAAAGCAGCCGGTAGAGGTTATCCTGTCGGAATAAGCGCGGCAAAACGCGCTTTTTATAGAGTAAAACAAATATATGAACGGAGATTTTGAGATGGTCGATATAAAAAACGAGCGTAATCTCACGATGCTTACCGATTTTTATGAGCTTACCATGTCCAACGGATATTTTATAAAGGGCATGGGGGACACAGAGGTTGTGTTCGATATGTTCTTCCGCAAGATACCCGATGGCGGCGGCTATGCAGTCGCGGCGGGACTGGAACAGCTCATTCAATACATTGACGGGCTGCATTTCTCTCCCGAGGATATTGAGTATCTGCGCGGGAAAAAAATATTCTCCGAGGAATTTTTGCAGTATCTGAGCGATTTCAAATTCTGCTGTGACATCTGGGCGATAAAAGAGGGAACACCGATATTCCCCAATGAGCCTATCGTTGTGGTGAAAGGTCCTGTTATTCAGGCGCAGCTTGTTGAAACGATGGTGCTGCTGACGATAAATCATCAGTCGCTGATAGCCACCAAGTCCACCAGAATGAACCGTGCCGCCGAGGGCAGGGCGATAATGGAGTTCGGCTCCCGCCGCGCGCAGAGCTATGATGCGGCGATTTTGGGCGCCAGAGCCGCCTTTATCGGCGGGTGCAATTCTACCGCCTGCGTTATCGCCGACCAGTATTTCGGCATACCCGCGGTGGGAACTATGGCGCACAGCTGGGTTCAGCTTTTCCCAGATGAATATTCCGCTTTCAAGGCGTATGCCGAGATTTATCCCGACAACTGCACACTGCTCATCGACACATACGATGTTCTCCACTCGGGAACTCCCAACGCGATAAAGATTTTCAACGAGGTGCTTGCTCCTATGGGACTGCGTCCCAAGGGCGTGAGAATAGATTCCGGCGATATTGCTTATCTTTCCAAAAAGGTTCGCAAAATGCTCGATGCTGCCGGCTATCCCGACTGCAAGATAGTAGCCTCCAATTCGCTTGATGAATATATCATCAGAGATTTGATTTTGCAGGGCGCTAAGGTAGACCTGTTCGGCGTTGGCGAAAATCTGATAACAAGTCGTTCCGAGCCTGTTTTCGGCGGCGTGTATAAGCTCTGTGCCGTTAAGGAAGGGGAGAAGTTTGCCCCCAGAATCAAAATCAGCGAAAGCACCGAAAAGGTCACCACCCCCGGATTTAAAAAGCTCTATCGCCTTTATGACAAGGAAACCGGAAAGGCTGCCGCCGATTATATCACCCTTTATGAGGAGGATATTGATTTTACTCAGCCTATCCACCTTTTCGACCCCGAATCGACATGGAAAAAGAAAATTTTGGAAAGCTACGACGCTGTCAGCCTGCTGGAGCCTATATATGAAGGCGGAAAGCGGGTTTATACCTCTCCCGATTTGAGAGAGATACAGGCGTTCTGCAAGCGTGAGCAGGACAGACTCTGGGACGAGATAAAGCGATTTGAAAATCCGCATAAGTATTATGTAGACCTTTCCGAAAAGCTCTGGACTCTCAAAACCGTCATGCTCAACGAGTTTGAGAATATGAACGACAAAAAGAAATAAGAGATAACAAAAAACGCAGTCCGCTCGGACTGCGTTTTTGCGTTTTAGTCAGAAGAGGTCGCTGTGGCTGCCGGTACGAGACAAAAGCAATAAAAGCTGTTGCTCGTGATATTGATATATCAAAAGCCAGTCTGGAGTGATATGACATTCTCTAAAGCCGCCGTAATCGCCGATAAGCAGATGATCTCTGTATTTTTCATCAAGCTGTATACCGTTTGCGAGAGCTTCAATAACTTCAAAAATCAGCTTTTGATCATAGCCGCGTTTTTGAATAATTTTCATATCCTTTTTAAAACGGTTCGAAAATCGTATATCATATTTCATCTGTTCAGCGCCTTTATCAAGTCCTCCATATTGTTGTAAGAAGGATATTTGTCGGGGTTTTTGAGCATCTCTTCCGACTCCTTCATGGCGGCAACGGTGTCGGCGTTGGGAATCTCCCTCTGTATGCTGAAAGGAATACAATTATCTCTTATAGCCTGACGTAAAAAGATATTTACAGCCGTAGAAAGGTCAAGCCCCAAATCGGCGAATAACTCCTGTGCTTTTGCCTTTACATCGGAATCAATAGAAATACTGGTGGATACTTTAGCCATTGTAAATCCCCTCCTATAACTACATTATATTATATTTTACCCGAAAATCAATATAATACAGCAATATCAAGGCAAATAAAAACGCAGTCCGCTCGGACTGCGTTTTTGCTTAAAGTTTTTGGGGCGGCTTTTTTCAAAAAGCCGCAACTGCCGCCTGCGATTACATCAGCGGCTTGAGCAGCTTTATCGCGGAGCTGCTGCCGAGACGGTCGGCTCCGAGAGCCAAAAAGCTCTCCATGTCGGAAACGGCTTTTATCCCGCCTGCCGCCTTTATCTTTATTTTGCCGTTTATATCACCGCCGTTTATCTCCTCGGCAAAGAGGGCGATGTCATGCTCGTTTGCGCCGCCGGTGGAAAATCCGGTGGAGGTTTTGATGTAGTCGGCACCGGCATCGGCTACACAGTGGCAGAGACGGCGCTTTTCATCATCGGTGAGCAGGCAGGTTTCGATTATCACCTTGAGGATATTTTCGCCGACTGCCGCCTTGACTGCCGCAATTTCGCGGGTAACCGCATCGAAATCGCCGGATTTTACGTCGCCTATCGAGATGACCATGTCCACCTCTTTCGCGCCAAGCTCAACGGCGTTTTTCGCCTCAAACACCTTGGCGGCGGTGGTCATCGCTCCGAGCGGAAAGCCGATAACGGTGCATACCGGTATTCTGTCGCCCAAAATCGACACCGCAAGCGGAATAAATCTCGGGTTGATGCAGACCGAAGCGGTGTTATATTGCAGAGCCTCGCGGCAAAGCTGTTCTACCTGTTCGGCTGTGGCTTCCGGCTTTAGGAGTGTGTGGTCAACGTGGGTGAGAATTTCCTGTGGAGTCATAACTTTTTACCACCTTTATTTATTATAGTATTGATTTTTTCTTGAGACGTATATCATTTCCCACAAAGGGAATAACGCGGTAACAGCCGAGCAGGCGGGAGGCGATTCGTTCGCCGTATTTTGACGAAAGCTCGTTCCCGTTGAGATTTGTGTTGATGATAGCAGGCATAGAGGTCAGCTGGCGGGTGTTGATTATGTCATACAGCACCGAATTTGAAAAGGAAGTGGAAAACTCACAGCCGAGGTCGTCTAAAACCAGCAGTTCGCTTTCCAGAACAGGCTGCAGGGCGTTTTGATAATCGTCGCTTCCGTGACCGAAGCGCATAGCCTCCAGCTTTAAAATGAGGGTATTAAATGGAAGATAAAGCACATCAAACCCTCTGTCTATCACCTCGCAGGCTATCGCTATCGAAAGGTGAGTTTTGCCCAGTCCGGGTTTTCCCGTGAGCAGCAGGCTCTGCGATGAGCGGGAAAAGCTCTCGGAATATTTTTTACATTCCGAAAGGGTTTTGCTCATTATATCCCGCTCCGAAAGGGGAGAGTTATCCGATTTCACGGCGGAAAAGTATTCCAGAGAGAAATTGTCAAAGCCGCAGTCTGCCATGTTGGAAACCGCTCCGAGACGCTCGTACATCAATCCCTTTTGAAGCTCCAAAACGCAGGAGCAGACCTTTCCGTTTCTGTTGCCGGTGTCTCTGCAATGGGAGCAGATATAGTGCGGCTCGAGTGCGTCGGCGGGAAATCCCGCATCATTGAGCGCTTTTTTAATCTCCTGCTGTTTTTGCAGGTTGAACTGCTTTATTTCCTCGACCTTTTTCTCTACGTCGATTCCGTCTATTATGGCGCGGGAGAGCCGCAGCGAGGTGGAGGCAAGCTCACGCTCAAGTCTCGCTACCTCCGGCGCGTTTAGCCTTATCTGCTCCTTGCGGCGCTGAAGCTCGGCAGCAGAGCGCTCTCTGCGGGCGGCGAGTATTTCACTGCTTTTTTCCCGTATCTCTTTGGGATATGACATTTTTTCGCCTCCTCATTCCTTCATAAACTGCTCTAACAGCTTTTTGTCTATTTCGGCGGCGGATTCAACGTTTTGCGGGGGCTGCTTAAAGCTCTCCGATTCCCGCTTGACATCATCGGGAGTTTTAACTCCGTTTTCGCGCCAGTTCTGCAATATCTTGTTCATATAGTTGAATGCGGCTTTGCCGGTTCTGTTCACCGTTATTTCAAAGGCGAGCTTTATCATGGTTATGTCAAAGCCGAATTCGTCAAACCAGCGGGTTATCGCCTCTTTTTCCTTTGAGGTCAAGGCTCTGTCGTTTATGCCGAACTCGCGGCGAATCAGTCCCTCGTTGGAACGGCGGCGCATAAGCTCGTCTATATGCTTATCCACAAGAGAATCGTCTATACCGTCGTTGAGCCAGCTTACAGCCACCCTTTCGGCGTATGCCATTCCGCGCTTGCCGATAGCGGCGCAGTAGTCCACCAGCGAAAGTATGTAGTGAGCCGAAAGCCCGTAAAAGCTGTAAAGCGCCGCCAAAACGTCCATATCCGCGGAGGTGAGCGGCTTTTTGAGTATCTCCTGCAATTCCTGCGCGAGATAATGCAGGTCATGGTCGTTTTCTATCAGCTTGAGCGCTTCATCGCGGGGAAAACGCGGTCTTTCGGCGGCAGGCTTGGGGGCGGGCGGAGCGGCAGTCACCGGCGCTTGAATCGGCGTGACGGCTGCCGGCGGTTCAACAGGCTTAAACTGCGGCAGAACGCCGTTTTCGCACCGCAAAAGAATACCCTGTTCCTCCCAGTAGTTGAGTGCATCTGCGATTTCGGAGGCGGGCTGATTGAGTTTTTGCGCGAGCGGCTGAAGCTCGCTGTATTCATCGGGTGAGCGCAGTATCAAAAGCAGGCATTTCAGCGCCACGCCGCTGCACATCTTTATATGCTTGTCCGTTATATCGGTGGGAATGGGGAATACCCTGCTCCAAAGCGAGGGATTTACCGAATAGCTCAAATCTGTTGCCTCCGAAAATTTTTTTGAATGTAATCTCGGCTTTCGCATATCGCCGAGTATCATACCGCCTGCAAAAAGCAGGTTAAAAAATCTGCGAATAAAATTATACCACATCAGCCGATCTTTTTCCATATCGAAGAAGATTCGTCACGGGATAATCGAAAAGAGCCGCCGCGAAAACCGCGGCGGCTCTTTCCTTGGGGCGATGGGAAAACAAAATAAGAAAAAGTTATCTTGAGTAGAGGGTGAACTTGTCCACCAGTTCGGCGAGCTGTGCCGCCTGTGCGCTCATTTCCTCGCTTGCGGCGGCGCTTTCCTCGCTGCTCGCGGAGTTGCTCTGAACAACGGCGGAGATGGAATCGAGCTTCTGCGCGGCGTTTTCGATGGCGTTTGCCTGCTTTACCGATGCTTCCGCAACCTTGGATACCATTTCGGCAACGTGCTCGGTGCGCTCCTGAATGGAGGCGAGAGAATCGGAGGTCTTTTGAGCTATATCGGTTCCGTTTTTAACGGCGGCGATAGACGCCTCGATAAGAGCGGTGGTGTTCTTGCTGGCATCGGCGCTCTTGGCGGCGAGGTTTCTAACCTCGTCGGCAACCACCGCGAAGCCCTTGCCCGCGGCGCCTGCTCTTGCCGCTTCAACGGCGGCATTGAGGGCGAGAATGTTGGTCTGGAAAGCGATGTCCTCTATCGACTTGATTATCTTGCTGATTTCCTCGGAGGAAGAGTTTATCTGGTCCATTGCCAGATTCATTTCCTTCATGTTGGCGACACCGATATTAACCTCGGCGCGAACATTTTCGGTCATTTCGCTGGCGTTGTTTGCGTTGTCGCTGTTGAGCTGTATCTGGTCGGAGATGTCGGTGATAGTCTCGGCAAGATCCTGAACAGCGGCAGACTGCTCGCAGGAGCCCTGGCTGAGATTCTGCGCAGTGGTGGATATTTGCTCGGAACCGGCATCTACCTGCGCGCTCGCCATCTGAATATTGCTGAGAGTTTCGTTGAAGTTTTTGAGAATAGTGACAAATGCGGTCTTGATAGCGGAGAAATCGCCGCGATAATCGGTGATGTCGGTCCAGGGAACGGTGAGGTCGCCCTTTGACATCTGAGTGAGTATGCCGGAAATCTCATCTATATACTGACCGAGGGTGTCGGCGGTTTCTCTGAGATTGTGTGCCACTATTCCCATTTCGTCCTTGCCCTCATAGGAAATGAGATTTGCCGCGTGGAGATTGCCCTGAGTCATCGAAGAAGCGGCGTTTGCCAGCTCGGAAAGGGGAGCGGTGATAGCCTTGGAAAAGCTAATCGCGGAGGCGATGCAGAAAGCGGTTGCCAAAATCATAACGACTATTCCGATGATGATGGCACGGCGCGCCTGCGAACGAGCGTTGGTGACAAAGCTGGCTGCGTCTACGTCAACAACGGCGGCAAGCTGCAAAACCGAATCGTTGAGCTGTGTTACCAGCGGCTCATAGCTGTTTGCCATTTCGGTGAGCGCACGCTCAACCTGACCGGAGGTGGCAAGATTATATACATTCTGCCATGCGGCTGCAGCAGAGGCTATCTGCGACTTTATTCCGTTGAGGGCGTTTATCTGCTCGGGATTGGTGAATATCGCGTCGAGGTTGGCGGTAGCCTGATTGATTCCCTCTACATTTACGTTGAAGTTATCCAAAATCTGCTTTTCGTCAAAGGAATAGTTGGTTCCCTCGGCGGTGAGGAGCTGATAAAGGTCACTCTTGGTAGCCAGTATCTCACGGCGAATCATCCACATATTCTCATTGGCGGCGTAGGGCTGCTCATAGAGCTTGGCGGTGTTTTTGGATATGAGATCCATTTCAGCCAATGTCCAAACGATGATGCAGAGTGCGATAAGTATTATAAGACCAAAGGAAATCATGCTCTTATACTTGAATTTGAGGTTGCGGTAGGCTTGAATTTTCAGTTTCACGTTTTTCACTCCTGTCGATAATTGCCCGTGCGCCGGTTGCTTTAAAATCGGCGGCGCGGCTTGGCTGCAATGGTTTTTATATTGATTTTCGAGTTACAAGTATAATATCTTTTTCAGGCGAATTTCGCAAGATGTGACTTTATCGAAAATTGCCGACATTTAGGAAATATATTTAGTGATTTTGCATATAAGAATATCGCTTTTGTCATAAAATAATATAGAATACTGAATTTATTATAAATCTTAACGGTAAAACCGCCGCACTTGCCAACAACGAACCAAAGAGGTATAATAATATGGTATTTGTGCATGGACATCTTTGCGATACCCGAAAGGAAGTTGAGGTTTTATGCGCCTATGGGATCTTCATGTTCATACAAGCTGGTCAGACGGTTCTGCCACGGCGGAGCAGGTGGTTCGCCACGCGGCGGAGCGCGGTTTGAGCGGAATAGCGATAACAGATCACGATGCTTTTGAAATGGTGCCTTTGGCAAAAAAAGAGGGCGAAATGCTGGGAATAGAGGTTATTCCCGGGGCGGAAATTTCCACAATCGACCACACCACCGGCAGAAAGGTGCATCTTTTGGTCTATTATCCGCTCAATGAGAGCGTTTTAGAGCCGATGTTTGACCGAATCGCCCAAAACCGCAGGAGTGTCGGCGAAAAGATGACCGATATGCTTTCTCACAGCTACCCGATAACGAGAGAAATGGTTTATGAGGCGGCAAAGAACAGCAAGACGATATTCAAAACGCATTTGATGCGCCTTTTGCTGGAACGCGGCTATACCGACAAGATATACAGCGAGCTTTATTTTGAGCTGTTGGGGGATAACGGCAGGCATTTTCAGCCGGTTATCTGTCCGGACACCGTTGAAGCGGCGAAAACAGCGCAGAAAAGCGGCGGGGTGGTGGTTTTGGCTCACCCCGATGTTTACGATTCCTTTGAGATAGGGGAAAAGCTGGCATCGCTCGGCTTGATAGACGGAATCGAGATAAATTATCCCCGCAAAAAACCGGAGCATCAGGCGCGTCATATCGCTTTGGCGGAGAGATTCGGCTTGATAACCACCGGCGGAACGGATTATCACGGATTTTATTCCCCACACCCGCATCATATAGGAACCTCGGTGGTGGGGGAGAGCGAGCTTTCGGCACTGAAAGCACTGCACGATAAGAAAAGGAAGAATTTTAAATGAGCTTTGAGTACAAAACAAAGGGAACCTGTTCCCAAAAGATAATTTTTGACCTCTCCGATGACAATGTCATCGAGAATGTGAGATTTATAGGCGGCTGCAACGGCAACCTCAACGGAATAAGCGTTTTGGTGAAGGGCATGAAGGCGGAGGACGCTATAAAAAAGCTCTCCGGCATAAAATGCGGATATAAAGACACTTCCTGCCCCGACCAGTTTTCGAGGGCGCTTAAAGCGGCTTTAAACGGAGAGCTTTAAATTTTAAATAAAGCTCGGTTTTTAAAAGGGGGAAATCAGATGAGCGGCTTTTTTGGCAATGACGAGGATATGAAGATAGCGCCGGAGGATTTATCCAAGCTCTTTTCAAGAGAAAACCCCGTTGCCGATGACAACATTGATATGCTCATGCGCCAGCGCGCCAACAAAAATACACAGCGCGCGCGTCAGCTGGGCGCAAGATACGTTAAAGAGCTTATCGACTGCGTTTGGACAAAGGCGCCGGAGGATATTGATGCTGCGGTGTTTGAGTCGCAGTTGAAGCTGCTGTTCGCCTACACCGTTCACCGCATCATCGAGGACTATTCTCCAAATCATATTGTGGCGGATACGGTGCTTGCGGCTTTTTACGACGCGCTTGATGATGCCGATGAGCCGCTTTCCCGCATGATAAACGATTCGGCGGCGTTTTCAATGTATGTTTATCTGCATCGCACCGGTGATGACAGCGGCAGCAGAATAGGCGAGGTTTTTGCCGATTTGTGCGACGCGCAGGCAGGCTCGGAATGTGCCGTTATAGGCGAGAGTGCATACAACAGATTTTTCGGCGGCTGCGCGCAGATAATGCTTGACGCGGATTTTGTTGAATAAGCGTTAAAGCTGCGAAAGGAGATATTCGGGCATGGCATCGGGAATTTTTACCGAGGGAATAGCTCACGGCGGTCTTACCACCGACTACGAAATAAGAATACTGATATGCTGGCTGCTCGAAAAGGTGAGGATACCCGTCACTGTTTCGCAGCTGAGCGGTTCCCTTTTGGGAGAGCGGCTGGCAAACTATTTTGAAGTTACCTGCGCGGTGAGCCAGCTTTTGGAATCGGGGCATCTCGAGGAGATAGAGCGAGACGGCGAAAAAGCGCTGATTCTCACCGATTTGGGCAAAAAGACCTCGCAGACCTTTTATAAGACGGTTGCCCGTTCGGTGAGGGAAAAGGCGGTGGACGTGCTGAGCCAGTGCGTTTTGCAGGACAGATTCGCCAAGGAAAACCGCACCGAAATAGTGGAGACAGAGGACGGCTTCAGGCTGGAGCTGTCGCTCAATGATGTGGGAAACGATTTGATGACAATTTCGCTCTACGCGCCGAGCCGCGAGATATGCGAAACGATGAAAAAGCGGTTCCTCACCGACCCCACCCGCCTTTATCGGCTGGTTCTCTCCGATTTGATGGGCGAGGAGCGGGCGGCAATGGATTTTATCGGCGATGACAGCGTTTGATTTAAAATAACGATTTGGGAGATGCGAAAATGTCTATCGAGAGAGTAAGGGAATATTTCAAGCAGTATGATATTCAGGACAGAATATTGGAATTTCCGGTTTCCAGTGCGACGGTGGAGCTTGCGGCAAAGGCGCTCGGCTGTGAGCCTAACCGCATAGCTAAAACACTTTCCTTTAAAATAGGGGAACAGTGCATACTTATAGTCACCGCCGGCGGCGCAAAGATAGACAACGCAAAATATAAGGCGCAGTTCCACACCAAGGCAAAGATGCTCACTGTTGACGAGGCGGCAGAACTGGTAGGTCATGCCGTGGGAGGTGTTTGTCCCTTTGGGGTGAACGAGGGGGTAGTTACCTATCTCGATGTTTCGCTCAAGGACTATGACACTGTTTTTCCCGCCTGCGGAAGCTCCAACAGCGCCATCGAGCTGACGATAGCGGAACTGGAGAAATATTCTCTCTGTAAAGAGTGGATAGATGTTTGCAAAATGCCCCAACAGTAAACAGAAAAATCAAAAGGACAGCGAAGATACCCCTTCACTGTCCTTTTTCTTTTGGGAAGAAGCCCGCTCAATCGCCGAATCCGTTTTCGGAAAGATAGGCGAGGATAGCTTCACTGTCGGAGGAATCCGCGAATAATCCGTCGTGAACCGATGCTCCCGACGCGATTTCTCTTACAAATTCCATCGAATTTTCAAAATGCTCATTGTCCATAGATGCAGACTGAACAAATGGGAAAAGCTCGATTGCGGCTCTCTTTAGAGCGCTTTTTCTTATCATAGTGCTTTTGCCGAAAATCATAGAGGGTCTCCTTTCGGGTTAATTGTTTTTCGCATTTTGCTGTGCTATAATCCGATTGTAAAAATCGGTTGGCGATATTGATTATACAAACCGATAGTAACAATCGGTCAAGCCTTTTTCAAAAATTTTTCGAGAGAATTTTGCATGGGAGGAACGTCTTTGATATACACCATGATGGAGGTCTGCCGAGAGGCGGATAT
Source organism: uncultured Oscillospiraceae bacterium (assembly GCA_964573335.1). Taxonomy (GTDB): domain Bacteria; phylum Bacillota; class Clostridia; order Oscillospirales; family Ruminococcaceae; genus Yanshouia. The sequence goes on from CAZNJJ010000007.1 coordinate 37,885, forward strand.
GACCTATCAGACCTTGAAATTCTACTGCAACGAGGGACTTGTTCCCAATGTTAAGCGGGACGGCAACAACCGCCGTATATTCAGCGAGCGGGATGTGAAATGGATAAAGAACCTCATCTGCCTGAAAAAGTGCGGAATGAGTATACAGGAAATGAAAGAGTATCTCGCGCTTTGTCTTGAAGGAGAAAGCACAATCCCGCGCAGAAAGGAACTGCTCGCCCAAAAGCAGGAGAATCTGCGCCGCTCTATCGCCGAATTGCAGGAGAGTGTAAACTATATAGATTTTAAACAGAGCTTTTATGACGATGTGCTTTCCGGCAAAAGACCTTATGAGAGTAATCTGATAAAAACCGAGGAATAAACTGTTCTTAATAAAAAGGAAAACGCTGTATAAACTGGTTTCGTTTATACAGCGTTTTGCTATTCGAGACAGAAAGAGTTATTCCAGCTCAAAAGCGCCGGTGTAGAGCTGATAATATTTGCCCTTTTGGGCGATGAGGTCATCGTGAGTGCCGCGCTCGATGATTCTGCCCTGCTCCAGCACCATTATCACGTTGCTGTCTTTGACGGTGGAAAGCCTGTGCGCGATAACAAACACCGTTCTGCCGTGCATCAGTCTGTCCATTCCCTGCTGAACTATCAACTCGGTTCTGGTATCTATCGAGGAGGTAGCCTCATCGAGAATCATAACGGGCGGGTCGGCTACTGCCGCTCTCGCTATCGAAAGCAGCTGACGCTGTCCCTGCGAAAGACCGCTTCCGTCTCCCTTGAGAACGGTGTTGTAGCCCTGCGGAAGCATACGGATAAAGCTGTCGGCGTTGGCGAGCTTTGCGGCGGCGAGACATTCCTCATAGGTGGCATTGAGATTGACGTAGCGGATATTTTCCTTTACAGTGTCGGTAAAGAGATTAACGTCCTGCAAAACGATGCCGAGACTGCGGCGCAGGTCGCTTTTTCTGATTTTGTTGATATTGATGCCGTCGTAGCGGATTTTGCCGTCGGCAATATCATAGAATCGGTTTATCAGATTGGTAATGGTGGTTTTTCCCGCGCCGGTAGCGCCGACAAAGGCGATTTTATGCCCCGGCTTTGCGTAAAGCGATATATCGTGCAGAACCGTTTTTTCGGGGGTGTAGCCGAAATCCACCTCGTCGAACACGACATTGCCCGCAAGCTCGGTGTAGGTTACGGTGCCGTCGGAGTGAGGCTGTTTCCAAGCCCAGATACCGCTGTGGCGGTCGTCACATTCGGTGAGAACGCCGTTTTCATCACGGCAGGCGTTTACAAGCGTTACATTGCCGTTGTCGGCTTCGGACTGCTCGTCCATGAGGGCGAAAATTCTGCCCGCGCCCGCTATCGACATGATGATAGAGTTTATCTGATTGGTGACCTGGCTTATCGGGCCGGAAAAGTTGCGGGAAAGATTGAGAAAAGAGGCTATCATGCCGAGGGTGAGTGTATTCATTCCGCCGAGCGAAAGATTGGGAGCGCCGTTTATCGCCAAAACAGCGCCGATTACCGCCACGATAACATACATGATATAGCCGAGAGAGTTCATTATGGGGCCTACAACGTTTGCCATGGCGTTTGCTTTTCTCGCGTTTTCACGCCATGCCTCATTGCGGTTTTCAAATCCGAAAACGCTTTCATTTTCGTGGCAGAACGCCTTGACCACCTTTTGACCGTTTATCATTTCCTCAACATAGCCGTTTAATTCGCCTAGGGTTTTCTGCTGTCCGCCGAAATATTTTCCGCTCGCAGATGTGAATCTGCGGGTGAACAGCATCATCAGCGAAACGCAAACCACCACCACCGCAGTGAGATAGAGACTCAGCTTCATCATGGCAAGGAATATCGCGGTAAGCGTCATCAGAGAAGAAAACACCTGCGGCAGAGCCTGCGATATGGTCTGGCGGAGTGTGTCGGTATCGTTGGTGTAACGGCTCATCACATCGCCGAAGGAATTGGTGTCAAAATACTTTACCGGCAGGGTCTGCATATGAGAGAACATCTCGTTTCGTATGTCACGCAATGTTCCCTGAGCGACATATATCATCATTCGCTGTTGGCAGAGCGCCGCCGCAACGCCGAAAAGATATATCAATCCCATGAAGATTATAGCTTTCAGCAGTCCCGAAAAATCAGCCTGCGCCATAAAGAGGAGTGGGGAGATATAGTCGTCTATCAGCGTTTCGATAAAGAGAGAGGAAGCTACATTCACCAGTGCGGCGATGATAATGCAGACCACCACTATCGAGAGTCTGAGCTTGTAGCGGAAAAGGTAGCTCAAAAGCCGCTTTATCGTCTTGGGGTCGGGTTTTTCCAGGGGACCCGACATCATTCTCCCTCTGGGACCGGGCATAGGTCTGCTCATTCTTTTTCCTCTCCTTTCTGCTGAGATTCGTAAACTTCACGGTAGATAGCACAGCTTTTCAAAAGCTCGTCGTGCGTGCCTACGGCGTTTATCTCGCCCTCATCCATGACGATTATCATATCGGCGTTCATCACAGAAGAAACGCGCTGTGCGATTATCAGCTTGGTGGTTTCGGGAATAAACTCGGCGAGCGCCTTTTGTATTTTCGCGTCGGTAGCGGTGTCAACCGCCGAGGTGGAGTCATCGAGAATCAGTATCTTAGGCTTTTTGAGCAGCGCACGGGCGATGCAGAGTCTCTGCCGCTGACCGCCCGAAAAGTTGCTTCCGCCCTGTTCTACGATATGGTCGTAGCCGTCCTCAAAGGCGGAAATGAAATCATCTGCCTGAGCCATTTTGCAGGCGGCAGCAAGCTGTTCATCGGTGGCATCGGGGTCGCCCCAGCGCAGATTTTCGCTTATCGTGCCGGAAAACAGCACGTTTTTCTGCAAAACCATCGAAACGGAATCTCTCAGCGCCGTCAGACTGTATTCCTTTACATCTCTGCCGCCTACCATAACTCTGCCCTCGGTGGCATCGTAAAGGCGGGGAATAAGCTGTACCAGCGAGCTTTTTGCCGAACCGGTGGCGCCCATTATTCCCACCGTTTTGCCGCTCGGAATGGTAAGATTTATATTTTTGAGTGCTTGTTTTTCGGAATTGAGGTTGTATTTAAAGGATACGTTTTCAAAAACTATGCTGCCGTCGGCAATTTCGGTGACAGGCTCGGCGGGGTCGGTGATGTCAGGCTCCTCGATAAGAATTTCGTTGATTCTCTCGGCGGCGGAACGTGCCATTGTTATCATAACAAACAGCATAGAGAGCATCATCAGGCTCATGAGTATCTGATTGGCATAGGTGATAAGGCTGAAAAGCAGTCCGGTACTCAGTCCCAGTGCCTCATTGTTTCCGCTGGCGACAATCGCTCTCGCGCCCAGCCAGGATATGAGCAGCATACAGCTGTAAATGCAAAACTGCATGACGGGCATATTCAGAGTGATGAGCTTTTCCGCTTTTAAAAAGAGGGAATAGATGCGCTCGGAAATGTTGTTGAACTTTTTAACCTCGTAGTCCTCGCGGTTAAACGCCTTTACAACCCTCATTCCGCGCAGATTTTCTTCAACAACGCCGTTGAGCTTGTCGTAGGTATTGAAAACGGTGAGCATTATGGGGTGGGCATGGGAGAGTATAAACGCCAAAAACAGTCCCAAAATCGGAACACAGGCGAAAAACACCATGGATATTTCCGCGTCTATCCTAAACGAGACTATCAGCGAGAAAATGAGCATCAGCGGACTGCGGAATGCCATTCTGGTGAGCATCATAAACGCCATCTGCACCTGGCTTACGTCGGTGGTGAGTCTTGTGACGATAGATGCCGAGGAGAATTTGTCTATGTTTGAAAAGGAATAGCTCTGTACCTTTTTGAACATATCGGAGCGCAGATTTGCCGCAAATCCGGTGGAAGCCTTAGCCGCGAAAAATCCGGCGAGCGTTCCGAAGGTGAATTGCAGCAGAGCGCCTATCAGCAGCAGCAAGCCGAATTTGTAAACGGCGGAGATGTCGCTTTGGTCTATTCCCTTGTCTATCAAATCGGACATGACGAGCGGGATAGATATTTCGCACAAAACCTCCAGACTCATTGTAATGGGGGTCAATAATGTGGGCAGCTTATACTGCCTTACGCTTTTGGCAAGATTTTTTATCATTTTATCAGTCCTTTTTCGGAATAAGCATCGTTTGCGAGCGAGACTCTCAGATTATCCTCAAGCCTTTTGAGATAGCCGTTGAGTTCAGACAGCTCCTCGGGGGAAAAACCTTTCACCAGCTCGTTCTCCACAGTCTGACAGGCAAAAAAGAGCTGCTGTGAGACGGCTTTTGCCTTTTCGGTGGTGAGCAGCTGCTTTAATCGGCAGTCGCTGGTGGAATTTGCGCGCAGAATAAGCCCCTTTTCCTCCATCTGAGTGAGCGCACGGGAAACGGCGGAACGGCTCAGCCCAAATTCCCGCTCTATATCCTTTTGATATATCGGTCGGTCGGCGTTATCCAACAAAAAGGCTATAACCCATGCAAAAACGCCGGAAATTTCCTCCGGACGGTTTTGACGTGATACCGACTGCATTCTGCGGGAGAGCATTGTGGAAACCCTTTTTAGCTGCTTTCCGATACGCATGACGCTGTTTGCTCCTTATTCCGTATTTTAAATTGTTTACTGCTCAACAATTATAGCGCGGTGTTTTTTTACGGTCAAGAGTTTCGGATTATTATTAACCGATTATTAAATAATGTGACCGTTGATGTTAATATCCGCTTTTCGGGTCAATAATATCCGCGAAAAAACAAAAAAGGAGGAGCATATATGCGTCTACCGCGCCATATAGCGATAATTCCGGACGGCAACCGCCGCTGGGCAAGGAAAGAGGGCTTTGAAAAGCATGAGGGCTACGACTATGGACTTTCGCCTGGGGTAAAATGCCTCGAATCGGCAGAGCGGGCGGGAATAGAGGAGCTGACCTACTACGGCTTTACCACCGACAACTGCAAGCGCCCTAAAAAGGAGGTGGAGGCTTTCAGCAGAGCTTGCGTGCAAGCGGTAAAGCTGATAGCCGAAAAAGATGTTTCGCTTTTGGTTGTGGGAAACACCGAGTCTAAGATGTTCCCGAGCGAGCTTTTGCCGTATACGGGGGAGAGGGTGAAATTCGGCAGCGGAAAAACCCGTGTGAATTTTCTCGTAAACTACGGCTGGGAATGGGATTTCGGCTGTATGAGCACCTCCACCGACAGCAGAGCGGCGATAACCGATTCTCTGCGCTCAAAGCAAATCTCACGGATAGATTTGGTGATTCGTTGGGGCGGCAGGAGCCGCCTTTCGGGGCTTTTGCCGGTGCAGAGCGTCTATGCCGACATCTTCACGACAGAGCAGATGTGGCCCGATTTTTCGCCCGAGCAGTTTGAAGCGGCGTTGAATTGGTATTCGCATCAGGAAGTGACCCTCGGAGGGTGAATTGTCACAGCAAAATTCCACATAGTGGAATATATGGCACTGTCGCAATAAGCAGAATAAACTAAAAAATATAGTTTTTTTAGGAGAATACAGCGATTTGCACAATTATGTATTGACACAAGCGTTTTACAAGTATATTATAATGATGATTGCGGAAGATTTTGGGAGATTCTATGAACAGTTTTATTACCGAATCGAAAAAGATTGCCGATGATGAGGCGGAAAAGCTCGAAAAGTGGCTTCCGCTGGTTCGCAGTCGTGCTTATGCTTTTCGGCAGAGCGGGGCGGAAACAGAGGATTTGATTCAAGAGGGGCTTATCGGTCTGCTTTATGCCGTGAGAGCGTTTAGAGAGGGATATGCAGCCTCGTTTGAGACTTTCGCCTATATCTGCATAACAAACAGATTGCGTTTTGCCGCCGCAAGGCTCGGCAGACAGTTTTCGGTAAACGGTGACGAAGAGGATATAGCGCAGAGCAATCTTTCTGCCGACTGTGAGAAGGATCCGCAGGAGCTGTTTATCATCGGCGAGCAGGTGCAAAGCTGGTTTGATGCCGCCGATAAACTGCTTTCTCCGCTGGAAAACCGCGTTTTGCGGCTCTATCTGAGCGGATATTCCTATCGGGAGATGTCCGATGCTTTAAAATGCTCACCCAAGTCGGTGGATAACGCACTGAGCCGCGCGAGAAAAAAGCTGCGCGGAAAAGGTGAAACCGCCCTGTCTTTGGCAGGCGGTAAATGATATGTCAGCCGCAACAAAGGCTTTCATAAATATATACCCTCAGGCTGCCGGTGATTTTGATTCTCCGGAGCGCTGCGGGTAAATTAAATTCCATAAGCGAGGTAAATTGAAATGTACGAAGACAAGACCCTGAAGTGCAAAGAGTGCGGCGCTGAATTTGTATTCACTGCCGGTGAGCAGGAGTTTTATGCAGAGCGCGGATTTGTAAACGAGCCGCAGAGATGCAAGGCCTGCCGCGATGCCCGCAAGAATGCCAACAAGCCCGAGAGGGAGATGTTCACCGCTACCTGCGCCGCCTGCGGCAAGGAAGCTAAGGTTCCCTTCAAGCCCCGTGAGGATCGTCCTGTTTATTGCAGCGAGTGCTTTGCGAATATGAAGCAGCAATAAGCTCTGTCTTGTTCGATGAGGTGCGGCGTGCCGTTTTGCGCGCCGCCCTTTGATTTTTTTGTAAATACACAGGGGTTTGTTAAATCTTCGTTTATATGTTACAATAGAAAAAGACTTTTTGAAAAGCTCGATGCAAAGGAGGGAAAGCCGTGAATATACATGAGTCAGCCGAGGATTATCTCGAAACGATACTCATGCTCAAGGAGCGTATCGGAGCTGTTCGCTCGATAGATATTGCGAACGAATTGGGGTATTCCAAGCCGAGTGTGAGCATAGCGATGAAAAAACTGCGCGAAAACGGATATATCGAGGTCGCCGCCGATGGTTTTATAACGCTTTGCGATTCCGGCTTGCGGATAGCCAGCCGAATATATGAGCGTCATCGCACACTGGCTGATTTTCTGATGTCTATCGGCGTTGATGAGGAAACAGCTTTTTCCGATGCCTGCAAGATAGAGCATGATTTGAGCGACCAAAGTTATCGGCAGATAAAGGAGCATTTTCGCAAAATTAAAAAAGAGAGCTTTTAAGGCTTTTTACAGTCTACGGCGCGGGCAGAAAGATAATTTGCCCGCGCCGATGAGCTTTTTATATGGAAACCTACGCTGTCGGCTGATATAATGACATTGCAGTTTATTTGCGAAAGGGGAGAATAAGCCTTGCCGGACGAAAGAATAGAAAGACTGCACAAAACCGCCCGCGCCCTCACCACCGAGCCGGGAGTTTATCTCATGCACAACAAGGCAAAAGCCGTGTTTCAAGCTATTTTCGCTCGTTGGAAAAGCATCTTCCCAAGGTGCTTGCCATGGTGATGCAGGTGGAATATTTTGAAACGATAGTCACCTCAAGCGAATTTGAGGCACTGGTTTTGGAGTGCAGTCTGATAAAACAGCACTCCCCAAAATATAATATTCTGCTCAAGGACGATAAGGGCTACTGCTATCTGAGGATAATCCATGAGCCTTATCCCAGACTCTTCGAGGTGAATCAGACAGCGGACGACGGCGCCGA
>CAZNJJ010000008.1:0-32481 GCA_964573335.1 uncultured Oscillospiraceae bacterium
ATTTTTGCCTCTTTTTTGAGAAAAATCAGCTCATCTGCCGTTATACCGCCCGAAATGACAACTGCCGCCGAATAAACCGCCGCCGCGCAGAGTATCGCAATGCAGAGCGAAAAGGCGGTTGAAAAGCCCGTTTCCAGCCGTAGATAACAGTATTTTGCCGCGGCAGAGCAGATTACAGCCGCAAAAAGCGGCTTTAGCATCGGAATAAAAAGCCTCATTCCCTCCCCTGTTTTTCTGCCTATCAGCACTATCGAGCCGATGGCGGTGACGGCATAACAGCAGAGCGTGGCTATCGGAGCGCCGAGTATATTCACACTCGGAACAGGTATCAGCAAAAGATTTACCATAAGCTTTATCGCCGTTCCCAACAGCAGCAGCTTAACGGGAGACAACAGCAGCCCCATAGCCTGCAAAATGCTGTTTGCCGTGCCTGTCAGCGCGACAAAGAGCGCCGCTATCCCCAGCGGCGGCATCAGTCTCGCGGCGGCGGCGGTTTCGAGCGGATTGGCGCTGAAAAGCACCCCGAGGATAGGTTCTGCCAAAACGCTCATTCCTATTCCCATCGGAAATGCCGTCAAAGCCGTCAGCTTTATCACCGCTCTCGTTCGTTTTCTCAAAAGCGCAATATCGTTTTTCGCCGCCGCCTCCGATATAATCGGGAGAGCGCATATTCCGACAGCGGAGGTCAGCGCCGGAACAAGGTTAAACACCGTCATCGCAAGTCCGGTATAGGAGCCGTAGAGAAAATTCGCGGCGCGGCTTTTATCAAGAATACCCGCCATTCCCTTAGGGCAGCTCGCGCAAAAGGAATACCAATCCCTTTTTGCGGCTGTGTTTATCCCTCTTATCACCGAAAACAAATCCACCGGTGCCGAAAGATTTATCACCACCGCTCCGAGGCAGACCGGCAGGGCGGTTTTTATGAGAATCCGAGCGGTTTTAAGCCTTGTCAGAGTGCAGCTTTGCCCTGCCCCGTCCCTCTTTTCAAAAAAGCGGAAAGCCAGCATCACAAGGCTCCCCGCCGCGGTTGAAAACGCCACCCCCGAAACTGCCGCAGCTGCGGCGTTAGGGGATATTGCGAGCATTGCCTGCGTTTTGTCGAGAACCGCCGTTCCGAAAACGGTGCTTTGGGTTTCAAATTCCAAAAGCGCGCGGCTGACGCATCTTTCTGCCAAAAACAGCCCCAGAATCAGCTTTACTGCCGCCTCCGCCACCTGCGAAACCGCCGTTGGGAGCATATCCCGCCCGCCCTCATAGTATCCCCGAAACGCCGAGGTCACACAGCAGAAGAAAACGGCAGGCGCCATACAGCGAACAGCCTTCAGCGCGGGGAGATTTTCGGCGGCAGCGAGTATATGCGGCGAAAGAAGATAAATCGCCGCCCAGAGTATCGCTCCCGCCGACGAAAAAAGCAACAGCGCCACCGATAATATCCGCCGTCTGTCGCCTAATCGGCGCTGTGCCGCCGCCGCGGACACAAGGCGGGAAACCGCTATCGGAAATCCCGCCGCACTCAGCGCAAAAACCGGATTGAAAAAGCTGTATGCCGTCATATAGAAGCCCATTCCCTCGCCGCCCAAAACCGCGGCAAGCGGTATCTTAAAGAGCGCCCCTATCACCTTTACGATAAATGCCGATGTCATCAAAACAGCCGCGCCACCCAAAAAGGATTGTTTTCTTCTGCTCATATCCGTCACCGCCCTTACACAAAATCTCTATTTTTTAAAGGACGGTAATATTCCCAAAGCAAAAAAGGAACACGCCCCATAACGACTTGAGACGTGTTCCTTAAAATATCATTCGGTTTTTTCCTGCTCGCCGACACCGTCGCGCGCCCGCTTGATATTGGTTCCGCATTTTTTGCAATAGACCGTTTTAGCGTCATTCACAGCGGAACAGGCGGGGCATTTTACGCCGTTTTTGATGTCGCTTATCATAACGTTTATCTCGTTAAGCTCAACAAAAAGCTCGTCGATTTCCTTGATGCAGACATCTATCAGCTCACCGTTGTCGGAATAGTTTTTCTGTTGTTCATAGGTGAGCGTTCCTATCCGCTCGTATGTGCTTTGTATCTGCGAGCGAAGCTGCATCGCACGAAGCCTGAGCCTGGAAAGCTCAACCGCGCTCCCTGTCTTTTTGGCGGTGAAATGCGCGGCGGATTTGGTTTTGTCTATAAATGCCGCAAAGGTTGACATAAAGCATCACGCTCCTTAAATGAATACAAAGTTATTATTGCGCGGTCATTCGCCGATAAACTCACGCAGGAGAGAATTTTTCGGGATATAAGTATAATCTATATCGTCAAACGCCTCGAGAATATCAACCACCTGCTTTACCTTGCCGGAATAAACGGCGTTATCCTTGAGCGACTCCAGCATAGGCAGGATATAGTGGTGGAATACGCAGGCTTCATAGTCGAGAGCGCTGTCTATCTTAAAATCGACCGAGTCACGATAGGGGTAGATATACTTTTCCTCGCCGTCCAAAACGTCGCTCCAGCCGAGCAGAGTTTCGAGCGGAGAATGATTGCGGAATTTGTGATCTCTCACCATCCGCCTGATAAGCCGCATATCCTTGGGAACAAGAACATCTTTTTCGCCATCGAGATACTTTGTTCTGGCGCTGACAAACAGCCTGAATATCCTGTTGTCGCTGACGGAATCGAGCAGGCGCGGATTTATCGCGTGCAATCCCTCGAGAATAAGCACCCCGCCCTTTCCGAGGGTGACGGTGTGAGTCTTGTCGGAGCGACGGCTCATGGTGAAATCAAAGGTCGGGAAAACCGCCTCACCGTTTTCCAGCAGCTCGTTCACCAGCTTGTTAATCAGCGGCAGGTCAAGCGCCTCGAGCGCCTCCATATCGGGAGAGCCGTCCGGCAGTTTGGGATAATGCTCCTTTCCGAGAAAGAAATCGTCCAAAGAGACTACCGGCGCGTTTATTCCTATTCTGAAAAACTCCTCCGAGAGCTTGTTGGCGGTGGTGGTTTTTCCCGAGGAGGAGGGACCTGCCAGCAGCAATACCCTGATTCGCCCGTTGGAATCGAGAACCTTTTCCACCACTCTGTCTATCTGGCGGTAATAATCCATTTCACAGCGGGCGATAAACATCTGCGGATTTTTCACAAGCTCGTTTATCTCGGAAATGTCGATATGAGAATTTTTATATTTGTTTATTATCTTCATAGAATCCTGCCACCCTTTCCTTTCGCTGTTTGAGAATTTCATAGCGTTCGATATATTCCGCGGGGAATTTGTAGTTGTATATTCGCTCTATCTGCTGTCCGAAAGGCGCTTTCAGCTTAGTCACCGCCCCCGCTCCCGCGGCTAAGATTGTGTGCGTCTCGTCCATTATGAATATGTTGTAAAGTCCCTCCTTGCCCGGCTTGGCATAGCCGGTGTTGTCGAGACTGCCGACAGTGTTTTTCTGCCGATAGAGATAATAGGGCGAATAGCCCGCCTCGCAGATGAGCTTTCTGGCGGTATCCACCATTTTCGCCGTTTCCTTTCGGCGGCGGTAGTTTTCCTCTGCCGCGCCCTGCTCCACAAGGGTGCTTGAGCGCTTGAGAGTAAGCGAATGAACCGTTATGTTGTCGGGATTTAAGGCAAGCACCCTTTTTAACGAGCGCTCAAAGCTCTCGGGCGTATCCTCGGGCAATCCCGCTATGAGATCCATGTTTATGTTGTCAAAGCCTATCTCACGCGCGAGATAAAAAGCCTCCTCAACCTGCTGCGAGCTGTGTTTTCTGCCTACGGCGCGCAGCACATTGTCATTCATCGTCTGGGGATTTACGCTCAGTCTGGTAACTCCCGCCTTTTTGATGGCGATTAGCCGCTCACGGTCGATAGTATCGGGTCTGCCCGCTTCAACCGTGTATTCCAGCAGATGTGAAAGGTCAAAGGAATCGGCTATCGTTTCAAAAAGCCGAGTGAGCTGCAAAGCCGAAAGCGTAGTCGGCGTTCCCCCGCCGAAATAGACTGTTTGAAGCGTCAGCCCGAGATTTTTCGCTATCTCGCCGAACTCCCGCAGTTCAACACAGAGCTGTTCTACATAAGGCTCAATAAGATGCTTCATCTTATCCACCGACTGTGAAACAAAGGAGCAATAACTGCACCTCTGCGGGCAAAAGGGAATCGAAACATACAGGCTGAATCCCATCGGGAGGCTCATTTTGTTTATCTCATGCTCGGTGCGGCGGATTTTCTGTGCCAAATCCGCCATTTCGTCGCTGATGAGGTAGTCACGCTTTATCTCGTCGTTTATCTGCGATTCGGTCATTCCCTTTGCGGCAAGAGCGTGAAAGAGCTTTATCGGGCGTATTCCCGTGAGAATACCCCATCTGAGTTCATCGCAGCCGCTTTTTACGCAGCAGCGGTAAAGCATACGGGAAAGAAAAAGAGTATAGTCTCTTTCGGGCGCGTCAGTCGGCAGAAAACCGCTCTCCTCAAAAACCGCCCCCGCCCGACAAAGCCTGACGGCAAGGCGCTGATTTTCGCCCGACAGGTCTCGCTCGGCAAGGATATAATCATCACCCTCGCCCGGAGAATCGGTTTTCTCGGTCAGCGAAAGCTGCGGAAAAAACATTCTCGAGAGCATTTCTATTTCGTATATATTTTCAAGTCCTTGAGTAAAAAGTTTCATTTGAGCGCTTCTCTCATATACGGATTCAGTTTGCGTTCTTCTTCGAGGGTGGAAATATCATCATGTCCCGGCAAAACGTTATAGTCGCCTTCAAGGTCATGCAGCTTTTTCAGAGAACGCAGTATCTCGGGATAGCTGCCGCCGTCAAGGTCTGTTCTGCCGCATTCATGGCGAAAAAGGGTGTCTCCGGTGAAGATGCAGTCCTCGCAGATATAGCAGACTCCCCCTCTTGTGTGGCCCGGGGTGAACATCACCTTGAACTGCATCGAGCCTGCCTTTACAACGTCGCCGTCCTTCAGCAGAACATCGGCTTTAAGCCCCTCGTAGTCCTCGGGAGTGATGAACTCACGCCAGCTGCGGCTGTTTATCGCCTCGGGGAGCATGGGAGCGTCCTTTTCCCCGATATAAACCTTTACCTCGGGGTGCTTTTTGATTATACCTTTAACGCCGCCGATATGGTCAAAATGACCGTGTGTGAGCAAAACAGCCTCCGGTTTCAGACCGTTTTCCTCCAAAATCTGATTGACCCTCGCGGGATTTGCACCGGGGTCTATCACGGCGGTGTTGTTGTCATCATCAACGGCAAAATAGCAGTTGGTTCCGATAGGACCGAGCATAGCGTGCAAGAGCTTCATATATCAATTCCTCCCGGGCATTATTTCGTCGGTATCCAGCATTATCGTCACAGGGCCGTCGTTTTCCAGTTCTATCATCATGTGTGCCCCGAAAACGCCGGTTTGAACCTCTTTCACACCGTTTTGCCGCATAAGCTCCACGAATTTTTCATAAAGCTCGTTTGCGACAGGCGGCTTTTCCGCGTTTACAAAGGCGGGGCGTCTGCCCTTTTTGCAGTCGGCATAAAGTGTGAACTGGCTCACCACCAGCGCTTCTCCGCCTATATCGAGCAAAGAAAGGTTCATCTTGTCCTCGCTGTCGGTAAAAACTCGCAGCTCGGCGGTCTTTTTCGCGAGAAAACGCGCCTGCTCCTCGGTGTCTCCCGCCTTAACGCCCAAAAGTATCAAAAATCCCTTTTGAATACTGCCCTTCACCTCTCCGTCTACCGAAACGGCGGCGTGGGTCACGCGCTGTATCAATGCTCGCATAGAATTCTCCTTTTCCGCCGTCGGCGGGTAGTTTGTTTGAATCAAGAGAGAGAGAACGCTTACTTTTTGAAAAAAGTAAGCAAAAACTTTTATTCTGCCGACGCAGATAATGTTCGGCATATCAATCCCTCACCCATCGGGCGAAAGCCAAAGGCTTAAAATTACATTGCCCCGACCTGAAAAGCAAGGGGTGATTTCCCCTCACCCATCGGGCGAAAGCCAAGGCTTAAAATCACATTACACCGACCTAAAAGTCTTTTGCTTACTTTTCTTCAGAAAAGTAAGGCGTGATTCTCTCTCACCCATCGGGCGAAAGCCAAAGGCTTTAAATCGCATTACACCGACCTGAAAGTCTTTTGCTTACTTTTCTTCAGAAAAGTAAGGGGTTATCCCGAAACTCTTTCTACCGTGAATACGCCGGGGAGCTTTTTTATCTGAGAAATGACATAGTTCAACTGGCTCAAATCGCTTATCGTCATGGTTATATTAAAACTGAGTCTGCCGTCTTTAAGCTCCTTTGCGGCAAAGGAATGAAGAGGAACACGCATATTGCCCATCAGTATGCTCAAATCGGCAAGCATATTCTGACGGTTGCTCGCGATAACCTCTATCGATGACTGGAAATTTTCACGAACGGTATTCGCCCACTCGGTTTTTACCCAGCGCTCACGCTGGCTCTCGTCCGACATGGCGGAAACCACGTTTACACAGTCCTTTTTATGAATGGAAACACCGTAGCCGCGGGTTATAAATCCGACTATATCATCGCCCGGGAGAGGATTGCAGCACTTGGAGAATTTGACAAGGCAACCGTCCAGCCCTTCGACGATAACTCCCGAGGAATCCTTGCGCTCCTTTTTCGGCTTGAGCGCGGGAGTGACCTCCTCCTCCGGCTCGGGGCGGTAAAGGCGGGTGTATTCCTCTCTGAGGTGCGGCATTATGCGGGAAAACTGCAATCCGCCGTAGCCGAGAGCGGCGGCAAGGTCATCGGCGGTGTTGAGGTGCTGACGCTTTGCCTCCGCCGTGAGGAGCTGTTCGCGCTGTTCGTCGTTTAAAACGATATTCGCCTTTTTAAACTCGCGCTCTATCATGGCGTTGCCTTCAACAACGTTTTCCTCGCGGCGCTCCTTTTTGAACCACGCCCTTATCTTGTTTCTCGCCTCGGTAGTTTTTACTATATTAAGCCAATCGCGGTTAGGACCCTGCGTTTTGGAATTCGATGTGATTATCTCCACTATCATTCCGGTTTGAACGCCGGTATCAAACGGCACCATCTTGCCGTCTATCTTGGCACCGGTCATGCGGTTGCCCACCGCGGAATGTATCGCGTAAGCAAAATCCAAAACGGTAGCGCCCGCAGGCAGGCTGATAACATCGCCCTTTGGGGTGAAAACGAAAACCTCTTCCGGCGCTATATCGGATTTTATCGAGCGGACTATATCCTCGGCGCCCTCGCCGTCCTGCTGATTTTCGATAAGCTGACGAACCCACGCCAAACGCTCCTCGAGCTTGTCCTTGCCCTGTATTCCCGCCTTGTATTTCCAGTGGGCGGCAACACCGTATTCGTTGGTGTAGTGCATATCCCATGTGCGTATCTGGGTTTCAAAGGGTATGCCCTCTTTATCGAAAACGGTGGTGTGCAGCGACTGATACATATTCTGCTTAGGGGTGGAAATGTAATCCTTAAAGCGGTTGGGAATAGGTCTGAACATATCATGGATTATTCCCAGAATGTTGTAGCACTCTATAACCGAATCCACTATAACGCGCACGGCATAAATGTCATAAACCTCATCAAAAGCGCGCCCCTGCATATACACCTTGCGGTAGATGCCGTAGATGCTCTTTACTCTGCCCTCGATATAGGCGTTGGGGTGTTCTTCCTTTATGCGGTCGAATATGCGCTGTTTTATGCTCTGCAAAAACTTTTGGCGCTCCTCACGCTCGGCAAGCTGACTTTCTATCTCGGCATAGGCGATAGGGTCAAGAAAGCGGAGCGAAATATCCTCAAGCTCCTCCTTTATCTTGCGGATACCGAGTCTGTCGGCGATGGGAGCGTATATCTCCATCGTTTCGAGCGCCTTATATCTGCGCTTTGCGTCGGGCAGGTGCTGAAAGGTTCTCGCGTTATGCAGTCTGTCGGCGAGCTTTATTATCATTACGCGAATATCCTGCGCCATCGCGAGCAGCATCTTTCTGAGATTTTCCGCCTGCTGTTCTTCCTTTGAGGAATAGGGTATCTTGCCCAGCTTGGTAACGCCGTTTACAAGCAGCGAAACATCTTTGCCGAACATCTTTTCTATCGTCGCGAGCGGAACATCGGTATCCTCAACAACATCATGCAAAAGCGCCGCTATAACCGACTCGGAATCCATGCCCAGCTCCACCAGTATCTTTGCCACACATATCGGGTGGATTATATACGGCTCGCCCGAGCGCCTTTTCTGATTTTGATGAGCCTCCTCCGCCAGCTTGTAGGCGCGCTCAATAGACTCCAAATCGTAGTTCTTTCCGCTTTGGATTATATATTCTTTAAGTTCTTCAAATGTCATAGAAGTTTGTTCGCTCATAACTGCTGTTGTAGACCCCTTATCACAGAAGAATTTTTAAGTTCTACCTTTGCCGCGTTTCGATTCACCGAAATCAGCTCGCCGTTCTGACGTGATTCACGGCTTATCAGCCCCAGCTCAAGCATGACCTCCATCGCTATCCGAAATTTCAGATAATCTATCGGTTTGTTTCCGATAATGTGGCAGAACAGGGCATCGGGGGAATAAAACGTCTCACCGACGCTTTTGAGATAGCGATAAACCACCGCCACCTCATCTCTTGTGGGAATAAGCTCGGGAGAACGGTTTTCCCCTCTGAGATAGCTCTCATAGCGCTGTCTCCCGCAGACAAGCTCATTCATATCGCAGTCCGCCAGCCTAATCGCCTTGAATTTGAGCGTGGGGGTCACCTGCCCCCTGTATTCGCCGAGCGAGGCGGAAAAGGCTATATCCACCACATCTCCCACCGAAACGCAAAATCCGACAGGCTTGATAAAAAAGCATACCACCTCAAAAAAGGTATTGTTCTTTGAAAGGCGGAGCTTTAAATGCTTTCCTTCTGAGAGCGGTATCAGCTTATCCACCATAGCACCCCGCACCATAAATACGGGAGAGGGGTTGTCACTGCCGAACGGCTCCAGTATATCAAGTCCCTTTATCTGCTCCACCGTCAAAAGCGATGGCTCAACAACGCAGTCCGCTTTGAGGAGCGCCGTCGGCATAACGGGGTAATTCTCCGCCGAAAATCGCTCCAGCGACTGCAAAAATTCATCTACATCACAGCTCGCCAGTGAAAATCCCGCCGCCATCGGATGGCCGCCGTAGCGGGTGAGCTTTTCACAGCACGCCATTATCGCCCCTATCAGCGAATAACCCTCAACACTTCTTCCCGAGCCTTTTGCGGCATCGCCGTCAGTCGCTATCAGCAGGCAGGGCTTGCCGAATTTGTCCACTATGCGGGAACAGACTATTCCGACTACGCCGGCATTCCAGCCCTCGCCGCGAAAGCTGAGTATTCTGCGGTTTAAAAGTGAGGGGTTATCCTTTATCTGAACAGCTATATCATCGGCTATTCGTTTTTCTTCTTCCTTTCGCAGGGCGTTGAGACTTTCCATTTGGGCGACTATCTCAGCCGCTTCTCCTTCGTCCTCGGTGAGCAGCAGCATCACCGCATTCTCGGCGGAATCCAATCTTCCCACCGAATTTATTCTCGGAGCTATGCCAAACGCCACCGAATCGGAATTGAGCTTTTTGCCCTCCAATCCGGCAGAAGCCAAAAGCGCCCTTATCCCCACGCGGTAGCTGTCGGACAAAAGCTCCAACCCCCGCTTTACAAAACAGCGGTTTTCCCCGGTGAGAGACACTATATCGGCAATCGTTCCTATAGTGAGAATATCGCCGTATTGCTCCAAAAGCTCCTCGCCGTTTTCCCCTTCCATGGCGCAGAGCAGCTTAAACGCCACTCCCACTCCCGCCAGTTCCTTAAAGGGATAGCCGCAGTCACTCCTGTGCGGATTTACCACAGCAACGGCATTTGGAAGAATATCCTTCGGGCGGTGATGGTCTGTTACCACCACACGCATACCGAGGGAATTTGCGTATTCTATCTCATCAATGGCGGAAATTCCGTTATCCACCGTTATTATCAGGCTGACACCCATTCTGTGCAGGTCGGCAACGGCGGCGTTATTCAAGCCGTAGCCCTCTTTTTCGCGATGAGGAATGTAATAGCAGCTCCTCGCGCCGACCGATTCGAGATAGCTTTTCATCATGGCAGTGGCGGCAACACCGTCACAGTCATAGTCCCCGAAAACGCAGATAAGCTCTCCTTCTTCTATCGCACGATGTATCTCGTTCACCGCTTTTTCCATATCCGCCATCTGCCATGGGTCGCAGAGGGAATCCAGAGAAGAATCGAGCAGAGCTTTCGCGTCTGAGAGACCGTTTCCTCTCGAGGCAAGCACCATAGCCGCAAGCTCGGGAACTTTGAGCGAAAGTTTCATGGCGGCAGCCGCCTCGTTCTGCGGCTCATTCACCTTCCAAAGCTGTGCCTTCACCCCTTGTTCCCTCCTTTTTTGCGTTTTAGTATAACAGATAAATTATATCACTATTCGTTCACTATTTCAATCGGCACCGCATCTGCCCAAAACGGCAAAAGGCTCTCCCCGAAATCGAAAGAGAGTCCGATTGCCTTTTCAGCAGGGCTTATACCTGCTCATAAGCGCCATGGCACATCTTATTCCGTCAACGGCGGCACTGGTTATTCCGCCGGCATAGCCCGCGCCCTCGCCGCAGGGGTAAAGACCGTCTATATTCTCGGCGGTGTAATCGGCTTTTCGCAAGACTCTTATCGGAGAGGAGGTGCGTGTTTCCACTCCGGTGAGCATTGCGTTGGCAGAATCAAATCCGTGCAGCTTTCTGCCAAGAATCGGGAGCGATTCTATCATAAATCCGCTCACCTGTTTCGGAAAAAGCCTGCTCAAATCGTATTCGACAACGCCGCGCGGGTAGCTCGGCTCAACCGCGGAGAATCCCTTTTCGTCACAGCTTTTGAGCAAATCCCCAACCCGCATACAGGGGGCGTTTTTTCCCATGCTGCCCGCTTCAAATGCCGCCTGCTCCAACCTCTGCTGAAACGCCACCGCATCGCGCCAGCTTTCGCCGAAGTCGGCGCTGTTCACCGAAACGACAAGGGCGCTGTTGGCGTTTTTCAGATTCCGCGCGCGGTAGCTCATGCCGTTGGTGACAGTCTGCCCTTTTTCGGAAGCGGCGGCAACCACCATTCCGCCGGGGCACATACAAAATGTATAAGCCGCTCTCTCCCCCACTCGGTTTGAAAGCTGATATTCCCCCGCCGGAAGATTTTTGTGTCCGGCAGATTCGCCGTAGAGGGCGCTGTCTATATCGGATTGCAGATGCTCTATCCTCGCTCCCACCGAAAACGGCTTCGGCACTATCGCCGCGCCGCATTCGGCAAGACTTCCGAAAGTGTCTCTCGCGCTGTGACCCACCGCCGCTATCACCGCCTCGGCAGGCAGAGCCGAACCGCTGCAATTCACCGCGCAAAGCTTTCCGTTTGAAACCGAAAAGCTCTCCGCCTTTGAAAGAAATCTCACCTCGCCGCCGAGAGAGATTATCTCCTCGCGGATATTTTTCACAACAGTCCTCAGTATATCTGTTCCTACATGGGGCTTTGCCTTGAGCAGAATATCACTCGGCGCGCCGTGGCGAACCATTTCGCCGAGGATATAGCCGCAGAGGGGGTCATTTATGCGGGTGGTGAGCTTTCCGTCGGAAAAGGTTCCCGCGCCGCCCTCTCCGAACTGTACATTGGTATCATCATCGAGAGCGCCGCCCTGCCAAAATCTCTCCACGGCGGCAACACGCTGTTCAACAGTGCCGCCGCGCTCCAAAACTATCGGGCGGTAGCCGTTCTGCGAGAGAATCAGCGCCGCGAACATTCCCGCAGGACCAAAGCCTATCACTATCGGGCGGTGCCGCAGCGGCTCTTCCCCTTTTTGAAAGGTCGGAAGGGGCGGCTCACGAAACAGTGTGAGATTGTCGATGCTTTTCCTCAGCAGTTTTTCACCGAGACTGTCTTCCACCTCAATTATTACATTGCTGACAAAGCGAATATCCCGCTTTTTTCTCGCGTCTATCGAAACTCTCGCCAAGCGGCGGTCGATAATCCGATTCTCCTTCAGCCGCAGAATCAAAGCCGCCTTGTCCAAAGCCGCCTGCGCTCCCTCATCAAGGGTGGTTTTTACCTGTGAAAGCTGTAAAAGCATATTCCGCTCCTTTTATCAAACAAAAAGGGCGCTACCTCAGCGCAGCGCCCTTTTGCATCATTCTTTCAGCTTGATAGTGGCTCTGACGTTATAATGCGAGCCATAAGCCCAACAGTCGCTCTTTCCGGGAATGACTATATCCACCGGAACGGTGACCTGCCCTATCTTGTGCTCCACCTTGCTCATGTTTATCTGAGCAACGAGATCCTTTTCGGTGATATTTTCGAGCTGTTCAACAGGACCGTAAAGAATCACGCCCGAAACGCTCTTGCTTTGGATAGTGACATCATATTTATCGGGAATATTTATCACATAAATGCTGTCACTGCTGATACTCAGCTCCTTTTCGGCGAATCTGTCCGGCAGGAACTGCAAATTCAGCTCCTCTATCCCCTCCACCGAAATGAAATCCTGCGGCAGAGTGAGATTGTAGAACATATTCATATCGGGAGCGAGCGTTCGCATATCAATGTAGCCGAGGTGAAGCTCGTTCATTGTATCGAGCATATTTTCCGGTCCCGCTATCTCTATCTCATCGGGAACAAGAAGATAGTCGATAACATCGGTGTCAAATCCGTCGGGAACATTTACATAGTCAAATGTCACCGGAATGACCTTCTTCTTCAAAACCGGAACAGTAACCGCCGTATTGTCGGTGCTTGTGCTGAAATAAGGTGATTCCACCGTATCGCCGTCGTCATTTATCAGCTTAACCGCCACATTATAGCTGGCGGTTTTGGATATAGGCTCATCAAGCACAAGCTCGGCGGCAGCGCCCGCAATCTGCCTCATCTCCGTTTCGGGACCCGTTACTTCAATCTGAGTGGGATAAAAGTACTCCTCTTCCATCAAATACCCGTCAAGAATATGGATTCCCGCGGTTTTCAGGTCGATGTCAAAGGTTTTGGTAACGGTGCGGTCAAATCTGACCGAAAGCGTCTCGGGGAATATATTCTTAGTCTCGAGCTGTGATATTCTGAAACCTTCTTTTATCTCGAGCGGAAGCTCATAGGTTCCGGGACCTGTAACGTTGTTGAGCTTTGCGCTGACCTGTATATCGGAGGCATCAATGTTGCCGATAACAGAGCGCGGGCCGTTTACTTCAACATCAACGGTAAACTCGCTGAGCTTATCCACGGGAGAAAGCCCCAGCCGCTGCAGATTGGCATCTGCGGTATTGAGTGTGACCGAAACTCCGCGGATAGTGGTTGTTTTGGCGGTATCCACGTTGTAAACGATAGCTACCCAAATCAGCGCCGAAACTATCAGCGAAAGCACCATCACAAAAGTGTTATTGTAAAAAATCTTCTTTTTCATCTTTTCACCTTAAACAGATTGGGCAGACGCTCGCTTTTGCTCTTTTCATCGTTTTTCTCAATGATAAAGCGGGCAGAAAGCTCTTTTACCAGTTGTTCCTC
Organism: uncultured Oscillospiraceae bacterium; assembly: GCA_964573335.1. Lineage (GTDB taxonomy): Bacteria > Bacillota > Clostridia > Oscillospirales > Ruminococcaceae > Yanshouia. The sequence continues at coordinate 13,497 of CAZNJJ010000008.1, forward strand.
AGTGAAGCCGCGGCGGAGCTTTCCGCCCTCGGCAACTGTTATAACGCCTGTTTCCTCGGAGACTACCACGATAACCGCATCGGAATTTTCGCTCATTCCGAGCGCCGCGCGATGTCTGGTGCCCATCTCCTTGCTTATCGTGAAATTGTCGGAAAGTGGAAGATAACAGCCTGCGGCTATCAATCTGCCGTCCCTCACCACAACAGCGCCGTCATGCAGCGGGGAGTTTGGGAAAAACAAGCTGCCGAATATCTCCGCACTTGGGGTGGAATCCACAACCGTTCCTGTTTTGATTATCTCGCCGAGAGGGGTTTGACGCTCCAAAACTATCAGCGCGCCTATTCTGCGCTTGGAAAGATAGGAAGAAGCCTCACCTATCGCGTCTATAATATTTCTCCAGCGCACGTTGGCGGCATCAATATCGTTATTGCTGCTGAATATCTGCAGCTTTGAAAATCTCGCCCTGCCTACCTGTTCGAGAGAACGTCTCAATTCCGGCTGGAACATGACAAATACCGCCACAGCTCCCACCTGGAACAGGTTTTTCAGCAGAAAGGAGAGGGAGCGCATATGGGTAAGGGATGCTATCATATATATGCCGCCCAGCATGGCAAGTCCCTTAGCGAGCTGAAGAGCGCGTGTTTCGCGCAAAAGGCATATCACCTGATAGATGAGATAAGCCACTATAAGTATCTCCACAAAGTCAAAAAAACCAAATGACCTGAATATACCTTTCATATCATAAACAAAATCTTCCACGCCGCCACCTCGCTTTAACCGAAAATCGCAAGCTCACAGCGCTTTAAAGGCAAGCACTGTTCACAATGATTATTTTACCACAATATATTCCGCTTCACAATTACCAAAATAAAGTTTCATCTCAAAAGACAAATCGCCTGCGCCGCTATCCCCTCACCCGAGCCGGTAAAACCCATTCCCTCCTCGGTGGTGGCTTTAACGCTTACGCAATCCGCTTCCATACCGCAGGCGGCAGCGATATTCTCACGCATATCGTCAATATAGCCGGAAAGTTTCGGTCGCTGCGCGATAACGGTGGCATCTATATTCTCGATGATATAGTTTTCGGACTTTATCAGTGAAGCCACCCTTTCGAGCAGTTTTACGCTGTCGGCGCCGCCGTATTCGGGGTCGTTATCGGGGAACAGCTTTCCGATGTCTCCCAAAGCCGCCGCCCCCAAAAGCGAATCCATGACGGCATGGGTGAGAACATCCGCATCGGAATGACCGAGCAGACCCTTTTCAAACGGAATATCCACCCCGCCCAGAATAAGCCGCCTGCCCTCTGTCAAACGGTGAACATCATACCCCTGCCCTATCCGCATTGCCGTTTTCCTCCCTGTTCTTTAAAAACGCCTCGGCGATTATCATATCCTCGGCGGTAGTCAGCTTTATATTTTTGTAGTCCCCCGCGGTTATCTTCACGCGGCAGCCTATGCTCTCCAAAAGCTGGCAGTCATCGGAATATTCCTTATCCGCCGCGCTGTATGCTTTGAGATAAAGCTCTCTTTTGAAAACCTGCGGCGTTTGAATCAGATACAGCGTTTCGCGCGGTATTGTCCTTGTGATAACGCTGTTTTCCGCCTGCTTTACCGTATCTTTAACCGAAACTGCGGCGGTTGCCGCACCGAACTCGGCACAGCACAGCAACGAGGCGGCTATCACATCAGCCGATACCAGCGGACGCGCGCCGTCATGTATGCAGAGAATATCTGTTTTGCTTGAAACGGCGTTCACACCCGCGAACACCGATTTTTGGCGTGTTTCTCCTCCGCTTACTATTCCCTTGAGCTTTTTAAACCCCTTTTCGGCTAAAAGGCTTTGAAAAAGCTCTGTTTTTTCGGCGGGAGAAACCACCACTATCTCATCTATCAGCTCGCATTGCTCAAAGGCTCTCACCGTTTTGCATATAACCGCCTCGCCGTCTAACAAAGCTGTCAGCTTGTCAAAGCCCATTCTGCGGGAACTGCCGCCGGCAGCTATTACAGCCGCCGCCCGCATCGCTTTTTTGTCGTATTCAACCATAAAAGCGTCCTTTCAAAAATGCCTGCCCCCGATTTTCGAGGGCAGGTCGTTTTCTTATTTCGGGAACATCTTACGCATTATTCTGCCCAGAGCGCTGTCATATCTGCCGTGACCCGATTCGCTGATATAACGCATCGCAGGTTTGGCAGTCTTTGCAGAATTATCGCCGCCGGAATTGTGACCTTCTGCGTTGTCACACCGTTTCGGCTCATCGAAAAAACTTTTCCCCGACGCAGTCGGACGAATGCTGCTCATTCGAGCCGACAGAGTCGTTATCATCGGAGTCAAAGCTGAGCTGAATGTCGTTATCGAGCTTTTTTTCGCTTATATCGTCAAAAAGCTCACTCGGAGTGATATGCTCTATCATGGCATCTATCTCGTCGAGCTTGGAATTAAGCCCGCCCACCATATTCTCTATCTGGCGGCGTATCTCCACCAAATCGGAGCGCATATTCCGCATCTCATCGGTAATGCGCCTGGTGGTCAAAACAGCATCGCCCTTTATCTCCTGCGCCTCATTTTCGGCGCGCTCGATAGCTTCCTTGGCGCTCTGCTTTGCCTCGAGCATTATATCCCCGAGCTGGGTGGAAACATCGTCATAGCGGCGAGCCTTAAATTCAAACTGCTTTGCCTTTGCCTCCAGCATTTTGTTGGCATCAAACTGCTTTTGCAGCTGAATCCTCTGCTCAACGTTTTTCTGCCGCTCATCGCCTATTTCCTCCTTGAGGGAGTCAATCATGCCGGTAAGCTCTTTTATCTTTCCGCTGCGCTCCTCGAGCTGACGCTCCATTTCGGAAATCTGGCTCTCAAAACTGCTGACCTGCTGTGAAAGCTCGGTTCTCGCGGTGGAAATCTCGTTGATATGAGTTTCAAGCTCCTGCCCCATGACGCGGTTCTGCTCACGGAGACTGTCTATATACGAAAGCACCTCACGCTTATCAAAGCCGCCGAAAAAGCTGGTTTTCAGCAGCACCTTATTGTCATTGGCGGGGGTAACGGGCATCTGCTCCGACATTTTGCCTCTCCTTTCGGAATCAATAAATCAATTACACTAAGTATATCATCATTCCCGCCGATAACCAATAGCTTTTTGAAAAACTTTGCCATGGAAATTTTCACCCTCGGCTGCCGCCCCATTCCAAAACCGAAAATCCGCTCCTGTCAAAGCGGGAAAGCTGCTGAGGTTTTATATCGACATAATTCTCCGATGCCCTGTAAACCATGTGAACACGGAAAATATTATCCGGCTCGGGTGTTATTTCAAGCGGAGCAAGCTCATCATACTGCTCATCGGAAAAGGTTATGATATTGTAGCGGTTATTCACCATTTCGGGCAGCCAATAGGTGATAAAATCGTTGTATTCACGCGGGGTAAGTCCCATTTCGCTGAGTTTTTGCACCAAAAAGCGCTCTGTTTCCCCGCCTTTTACGCAAAATCCCTCGCTGAAATCCCAATCAACCTTTTTGTCGCCCTCCCAAAAGAGGTAATAATGCTCACTTCCGTCAGAATTCACTATTCTGCCGTCGGGGTAGGCGGTGACACGCCAACCGTCGTTGTAGGCGGGATAGGTGTAGGTGAGAAATTCCCTCGGGTAGCCCAGCTTAACGCTCACCTCTGTCTCCTTTTCGGGATAGAGATATATCACCGGCTTTGCGGTAGCGGGATTTGAAACTATTATTTCGGAAACCTCTATCTCATACCGCTCGGAATAAGCCGCGTCTATCTCGTCAAGCGAGCAGACATCGTATATCTCGCAAAGCCGCTCTGCCAATTCCTCCAAGGAATAAAGACGATTCTCAAGTGATTTTTCTTTATCGGATTTACTGCAATAAAAGGCAGCCTTGTCACTGTCATAAAAGCAGATGCCGTATTCCCCGCCCGCGAAGCTCAAAGCGAAGGCGTGGAGACTCTCCGGCTCGAATCCGAAATCAATAAGCTGTGCCTCTATCCCTTCGGTTACGGTCAGCGACCTGCGGGAATTATATTCCCCGACCTCAAACCGCTCGAACACCGCAGTTTTCCCTTTTGAATCGACAAAAATTTCGCCCGCAAAGCCGCCGTCCTCGCTGTAATTCACCAGCAGACCGGTGCTGTCATCTTTGCGGGAGCTTATCAACGCCGACGAGTCGTTGACATCACGCGCCGTGGTGTCTATCGCAGAATAGGGCAGGCTGTAAATGCTGTAAGCGAATTCTATTCCCATATCCGAGCGCGGCAAAAGCCCCTTTTCGGCTTTTTCATCGCCGCTTTGAGCGGCTGCGGAATCTATCAGCGACTGAGATACTGTTTTTCCGTTGTAAAAGCTCTTGTAGGCATTGAGCCAGCTTTCTTTCGCGGGATTGTTTGAATCATAGAGGGAAATGTGCGCCTTTTCGCTTTCTAAGGCGGCATTATCTTTCTCTGCCGATACCTTTTCCGGCTCTTGGAATTTGTCATTTTTGCTTTCGCTGTCGGGCAGCGACGAAGGACTTTCGGTATTCAAACTGCCGACCGGCTCTTTGTTCTCCGATACCGAGCTTTCGGGTATAACCTGCGATACACTTTCCGATGCCGCCGAATCTGCGCCGCAGCCGCATATAATAAGAATCGCTATCATCAATGACAAGGCTTTCATCAAAACTACCTCCTTTATTTTCCACATAGTTAAAGTGTATCAAATCACCCCTTTTGTTGCAATATAAAGCCGCTTATATCTTTCGTATCATATAAAGACGCAAAAAGACCTCCGAAAAATCGGAGGTCTTTTTTCAAGGGAAATTCCTTAGTGGATGCACTTCTTGGGGCAGGCAGCGGCACATTCGCCACAGCCTACGCACTTGGACTGGTCGATATGCGCGAGGTTATCGGTAACGGTGATAGCCTCATGCTGGCAGGTCTTCTGGCACTTCATGCAGCCGATGCAGCTTGCTTTGCAAACCTTCATGGCGGCAGCGCCCTTCTGCTTGTTGTTGCACATTACGAGCAGCTTGAAATCAGCGGGAATAACCTCGATAACGTTGTTCGGGCAGGTCTTAGCGCAGATTCCGCAGCCGATACAGCTCTTGGGGTCAACATGAGCTACACCGTTCTTAACGGTGATAGCATTCTGAGGACAGGCGGCAGCACAGTCGCCCAGACCCATACAGCCGAAGGTGCAGCTTCCCTTGCCGCCGAACAGAAGCTTGGCAGCCTTGCAGGACTCCATGCTCTGATACTCGTACTTATCGGTGGTGTTCTCGCAGGTGCCGTTGCATCTTACAACAGCAACCTTGGGGATAACCTCGCCAGCGTCAAGTCCGAGCAGGGCGCTGATGCCGTTTGCGGCGGCTGCGGCGCCGGGAACACAGAGATTTGCTCTGGTCTCCTCACCGGAGATAAGAGCCTGCGCGTAAGAATCACAGCCGGCATATCCGCAAGCGCCGCAGTTAGCGCCGGGCAGACATTCACGAACCGGACCAAAGCGCTCGTCAACCGGAACAGACATAAACTTGGAGGCGACAGAAAGAACTACCGCGCAGATAAGTCCGATAACAGAAACGGCGACGATCGCCAAAACGATTCCATTCATTGTTTCATCTCCATTCTAAAATTATCGGAACAGGTTTTCTACCACGCCGGCAAATCCCATAAAGGAAACCGAGGTGATGGATGCTGCTACGAGTGTGATGGGCAGTCCCTGATAAGCCTCGGGAGCGTCACAGCCCTCGATGCGGGAACGAACGCCGGAGAACAGCACCATTGCGAGCATAAAACCAAGACCGGAGCCGAAAGAGTTAGCCATAGACTGCCAGAAGCCGCCCATGCCGAGATGACCGTAGCTGTCTACGTTCAAAACGGTAACACCCAAAACGGCGCAGTTGGTGGTGATAAGGGGCAGATAAACGCCCAGTGCCTTGTGCAGCGCGGGAACATACTTCTTGAGTATAACCTCAACGAGCTGAACAAGAGCTGCGATAACGAGAATGAAAACGATAGTCTGCAAATAGCCCAAGCCGTTGGGATTGAGCAGATACATCTGCATAGGATAGGTGACTGCGGTAGCCATCAGCATTACAAAGATAACCGCGACAGACATACTGAATGCGGAATCCAGCTTTTTGGAAACGCCGAGGAACGGGCAGATACCGAGGAACTTGGCGAGAACGTAGTTATTTACCAGAACCGCCGACATAATGATAATAGCAAATTCCTTCATTTATCAGCACTCTCCCTTCGCTTCTTCAACGGGAGTTGCCTCATCGTCGAAGCTCTTTCTCTGATTTGCTCTGCCCTTGGAGATTTTTCCGACAAGAGCGATGAGCGAGCCGAAGATAAAGAATCCGCCGGGAGCCATGGTCATGATGGAAACCTGATAGCCCTCGGGAATGAGGCGCATACCGAACCAGGTGCCTGCACCGGGAATCTCACGGAGAGTGGACATAAGCAGCAGAGCGAAGGTGAAGCCCAAGCCCATGCCTGCGCCGTCAAGTGCGGAATCGAATACTCCGTTCTTGGAGGCGAACATCTCGGCACGACCGAGAATGATGCAGTTAACAACTATCAGAGGAAGATAGATGCCGAGAGCCGAGTCCAGAGCGGGCATATATGCCTTAACAAGCATCTGAACAACGCTTACGAAACCTGCGATAACAACGATGTAGGCAGGAATACGAACCATCTCGGGGATTATCTTTCTGAGAGCGGAAATAGCCATGTTTGAGCAAATCAGAACCACGGTAGCGGCAATGCCCATGCCGATAGCGTTCTGAGCCTGAGTACTGGTAGCAAGCGTAGGGCAGGTACCGAGAACGAGCACAAGAACGGGGTTCTCCTTGATTATACCTTTGGTAAGGTTAGCAAGTTTATTCATGCCGTTAAGCCCCCTTTACTGCGGAAAGACCTGCGATCGCCGAGTTGAAAGCCTTCTTGAAGGCCTCGGACGAAACGGTGGCACCCGCGATATTGTCAATACCGTCAGCGGAAGTTTTGCCGACAAACCTGGAGGTGAAATCGCCCTCGGCGACCTTGAGACCAACACCCTCGGTGTCGGTGCATTTGTCAACAACAACTCCGATAACATTGTCAGAGCCATCGAAAAGAACGGCAAGAGTCATATCTCCGCCATAGCTCTTTTCGGTAGCGAACACCACATTGCCCGCGTCACCGCACTTGATGCCGCCTGCTACCTCGGTGAAAGTTGCGCCGGGATAGTAGTTAGCGAGCTTTGCGTCATCAAGCCCGATAGGGTTTTCGACTGCCCCGCCCTGTGCAACGGTCTGAGCCTGGAAAGCCTTCTCTACCATGCCGATAAAGCACTTGGAGGAGATGGTGGCACCGCTTATCGCGGAAACACCGGAAAGCGAAGAATCCTGTCCGGGGAACTGGCTCTGGAAAGGCTCTTCAGCGGTCTTGGAGCCGAGGCCCGCGGTCTCGGAATGGCTGAGGGTCTTGGTGCCGGTGATTTTGCCGTCGGCATCAATGCCTACGATAATCTTCATGGTGCCGCCGTAACCGCTTCCCTCGGCGATAACAACGGTTCCGGCGCCGTTATTGGCGTTGTAAACCTCTACAACACCGTCGGGCATACCGTCGTTGGAAACCTGGGTGAAAGCATCGGCAGAAGGCAGAACTTCAAGTCTTGCCGCTTCCGCGCTCGCCTTTTCAGCCGCCTCGATGATAGGAGTGGTAGCCTGCTCGGTAACAGCCAAAGCGGCAGTTATCACAAAACAGATAATGGTGAGCACCGCGATAGGCATTACAAAATCATGTTTAACGTTATTCACTTTGCGGCACCTCCGATCGGCTTGCTCATAGTGAGATTAGAGATATGAGGAGTGATAATATTCATCAGCAGAATAGCAAACGAAACACCCTCGGGATAGTTGCCGAATACACGGATAACAACGGTGATAAAGCCGCAGCCGATACCGTAGATAACTCTGCCCTTGGTGGTCTGGGGAGAGGTGCTGTAATCGGTAGCCATAAAGATAGCGCCGAGCATCAAGCCGCCCGCAAAGATGTGGAATACAGGATCCTGTCCCAGCAGAGCGGTGAATACAAATACGGTAGCGATAAAGGAAACGGTGATGTGCCAGGTGATAACCTTGCGGTAAAGCAGATAAGCAAAGCCGATAAGCAGTGCTACCGAGCTTACCTCACCGATACAGCCGCCTATCTGACCGATAGCCATAGAAGCGACAGAAGGAGTTGCCTGACCGTTTGCCATAAGGGTGAGCGGAGTAGCTCCGGCAACGGCATCGGGATAACCGGTTACCCAGTCGGTCATAGGACCGGCAAAGGAAACCAGAAGAACTATACGAGCGGTGATAGCGGGGTTGGCAAAGTTATAGCCGATTCCGCCGAAAAGCTGCTTTACAACAACTATTGCAACGATAGCGCCGAAAGCCGCCATCCAAAGAGGCAGACCTACCGGCAGGTTGAAAGCGAGGATAACGCCGGTAACAACAGCGGAAAGGTCGCTGATGGTTATCGGGCGCTTGCAGCCCTTTTCAAAAACATACTCTGCGCCGACAGCGAAGATAACGCAAACGGCTACAAGGAGTATCGAACGCATACCGAAGTTGATAACAGACCAGATAAGCGCGGGAACAAGTGCGATAAGCACGTCGCGCATGATAGACTGGGTGGTATCCTGATGTCTGATATGCGGGGAACAGGTTACTATCATAGGATTACTCACAGTTTTGTTCACCCCTTACTTTTTCTGTGCGGCGGCGGCAGCCTTGACAAGACCCTTGGAGAGCTTGTTTACCAAAACCAGCTCACGCTTTGCGGGACATACGAACGAGCAGCAGCCGCACTCCATGCAGAGCATTACCTTGAGCTTGTTGAGCTTGTCAACATCGCCCATTCTGTATGCCTTTTCGATATTGGCAGGCATAAGATTGATGGGGCAAGCCGCTATGCAGCGTCCGCACTTGATGCAGGCGGTGGTGGGAGCGAGAACAGCTTCCTTCTCGGCAAAGGCGAGAATGGCGTTGTTGTTCTTGAGCAGAGGATAGCTGTCATTGGGAACTGCCATACCCATCATCGGACCGCCGTAGATTATCTTTCTCGGCTCTGCCTTGTATCCGCCGCAGAACTCAATCATCTTGGAGATGGGAGTTCCGATGGGAGCGATGATATTCTTAGGCTCGGCAACAGCGGAGCCGTCAATGGTAAGGCTCTTTTCAACAAGAGGCATACCGGTTTCAATATACTTGGAAACGAAAGCGAGAGAGCTTACGTTAGATACGATGCAGCCTACATCGAGAGGCAGCTTGCCCTCGGGAACATCACGTCCGGTGGCGTTATGTATCATAACCTTCTCACCGCCCTGAGGATAAAGCGCGGGCATAGCCATCACTTCAAAGTCGGGAATATCCTTGACCTTCTCGGTGAGCAGCTTGATAGCGTCGGGCTTATTGTCCTCGATGCAGATGATGGTCTTTTTCTGACCGACATACTTTTTAACCAGCAGAGCGCCCTTGATGAGATGATCGGCATCATCTATCATAGCGCGGTTGTCGGAGGTGATATAAGGCTCGCACTCCGCGCCGTTGATGAGCAGATAATCCACCTTGCTCGGGTCCTTTACGGTGAACTTCACCGAGGTCGGGAAGCCCGCGCCGCCCATACCGATAAGTCCGCTTGCGCGAACAGCGGCAAGGAACTGCTCGGTGTTCTCAACAACGGGAGGAACTACCGATTCGTGAACCTCCTGAAGTCCGTCTGCCTCGATAACGATAGCCTTGGAAACCATTCCGGGTCCCATCTGAAGCTCGTCAATGGCAGTAACCTTGCCCGAAACGCTTGCGTGAACGGGAGCGCTGACGAAACCGCCGGCTTCACCGATCATCTGACCTACCTTAACAAGATCGCCGACCTTGACACACGGAACGCAGGGCGCGCCGATGTGCATACCCATCGGAATGATGACCTTGTCGGGAGTAGGAATGCGCTGCGGAGCACACTCTGTGGTATTCTTGTGATGAGGCACATGAGCACCACTCAGTCTTTTAATAGACACTGATGTTTCCCCCAATACTAAAAATGTTGTTATTTTATTGCCTTATCCGCGTTTTGCAGATATGGCATAACTAACCGAAGTAATATCCCCGTCACGCTGCCCATAACAGCGCCCGAAATTATCATAACGGGGAGATAATAAAAGGCATAAGCCGATTTGAGTATAACGCTCGCCAAAACGAGCTGACCTATATTGTGCGCTATCGCCCCCGCCACGCTGACAAAGCCGTTTGAAAGGGAGGGCAGTTTTTTCGCGGCTACCATCACCGCTATCGAAAACAGCCCGCCCGAAAGGCTCAAAGCCGCTCCCACCGGACCCCGCATCAAAAAAACGAAACAGGATTTGAGAAAAGCCACCGCAAGAGCCGGTCTGCCTCCCAAAAAGAAAAGGCAGTACATCGTGACTATATTTGAAAGCCCCAACTTTACGCCGACAGGCATAAAGGGCAGTGCGGGCAGCAGCGATTCAAAAAAGGAAAGTGCCAGCGCCAAAGCTAGCATAAGTCCGAGAAAAGCTGTTTTAAAGGCTTTCCCGCCGCTTCTGTATGACGGCATCTGCGCTTCCTCCGAATATCGAATATCAAAAACGGAATCTGTATTCCGATTTTTGGCTGTTTGTTTTCAGTCTCTGTTTGAGCGCCGGAGAGATGTAAACATCTTTATCCTTTGTAACGGCGACTATCATGCAGTCGTCCCGCGTGAGATATTTTTCCAGCGAGCCGCTCCCCTGCAAAAAAATCGAGGTGGAAAGGCAGTCGGCAAGTGTTCCGTTTTCGGAGATAACCGTCACCGAAATGAGGTCGCTGTCCGAGGGTCTGCCGGTAAACGGGTCTAGAACATGATGATAGCGAACGCCGTCTTTTTCAAAATAGCGCTCGTAGTCTCCGGTGGTAGCCATCGTCAAGCCATCGAGAGTCACCGTTGCGATAAACTCATTCTGCTCGCCGCGCGGGTCGCGTATTCCGATGACAAAATCGCCGCCGTCCGGCTTTTTTCCGCGCACCATCATATTTCCGCCGATAGAGATAAAGCCTTCAACATTGTTCTGCTCGGCATATCGGCGCATTTTTCCCGCCGCCATGCCTTTTGCTATTCCGCCGAGGTCAATGCTCATTCCCTCTCGGGCAAGCATAACCGTCTTTGCCGCATCGTCGAAGATAATGTCTTTATATCCGACAAGCCGCATCGCTTTTTCGATTTCCTCATCGCTCGGAATAGTCGGATTCTCCTCGGTGATTCCCCAAACGATTGTGAGCGGAGCTATCGTTATATCAAACAGCCCGCCCGACTGCTCACAGTATTGCGCCGCTTCCTTTAAAAGCGAATAGCAGTCATCGGAAAGCGCAACAGGGTGTTTCCCCGCCGCCGCGTTGAGCCGTGAAATCTCGCTGTCCTCGATATAAAGCGAAAGACTGCTCTCAATATCCCTTAGCGCCGATACTGTCTCGTCGTAGTTCTTTTGGGCGTTGTCACCATACCATCTCTGCTCGACAAAGGTATTCATAATGAATTCCACCCCTGCAGCGGTTTTCACCTCTTTTTTCAAGGAACAGCCGCAAAGCAGAGCCGTAGCCGCGAAAAAGCAAAGCGCAAGGCACCATGAAATTATTCTCTTTTCAGCCTTCATAAGTGCATCTGCTCCTTAAAATCAAAGCGAGGTAAAAAGCGCTCGCCCCGCATCAGCTTAAATATACAAGACGCACACTTTATTTTTATCGCCTTTTCGTGTAAAAGTCAAGTTAAGAATGTTACCTGAAAAGCCGTTTTTTGCGGGAATCTATCATTTATATAACCGTTAAAGTCTTTATTTATGCGGTTTTCACAAAACATAAACGGCAAATTTACGGCTGTATGGCAAAATAATATACGACAAAAAATGTTTGCTGAATCAATCAAAAAAGGCGGCTCTTTCTCGCTGCGCGTCTCTTGAGCGAAAAAGCGAGTATAATGACAAATTGCAGCAAAAACAGCAATGAAAGTGCGGCTGCAACTGCAAAAGCGTAAAACGCGCGTCTTTGCGCTCTCTCGGCAGCAAGTCTCACCTCTTCAAGCTGACGCTTGTAAGCGAGATATTCTTCCTCGTCGGAGGAAACGCCGAAATGCTCCTCCAAAAGCTCCAAAACAGCATAATAACTCTTTTCAACTGCGGTGGAATAATCTCCGCTTTCAAAATACGGCTCGGCGTTTTCATCAAGCAGCTCCTGCAGCATCTGCCGCGAAATGATGTCGTCCATTCCCTGCCCTGCCACGGCGCGATAATGTTCTTCCCCTACCGAAAAGAGAAGCAGCAATCCGCGGTCATCACCCGCGCCGATATTCTCACTGAGAAAAAGCTCGTTTGAAAAGCTCTCTATATCCTCGCCGCCCATGAAATCCACCGTGACTACCGCTATCTGACAGCCTGTCCGCTCAAAAATGACTGAGGAGCTTTTTTTCGCCTCTGCCGCAAAGCTGTCGGGAAGTATTCCCGCACGGTCGCTGACAAAGAGCGGTTCATCTGCCGCAAACGCCCGATTTCCGATGCCGAACAGCATCAAAAAGGCGATAAGCAGTACCGTTATTCTGTTTTTGCCGCGTGTAAGATTCATGCTATCACCTCTGCGGTCGCTTTTTGCTGTCGGCGGCGCTTTTGCCGTTCTTTTTGCGGCGGCTGTCCTTGTCGTGCGAAAAAGGCTTTTCCCCTTTGGGAAAATGCTTGTTTTTGTCGGATGCGGGCTTTCGCCGTTCATCTTTAAGCTCTTTCGGTTCTTTAGCCGGCTTTTTGTCAAAACGGTTTTTATTATCCGCCTTGGCTGATTTTGGATTCGGCTTCTCCTTTTTAGGCGGTCTCGGCGGCTTTACGGCGTGTTCAAAAACCTCCATCGGAAAAGGATTTTCCGTTTCAACGGGAATTTTCTTCTTTATCAGCTTTTCTATATCCTTGAGATAGGCAAGCTCATCGTAGTCGCAAAAGGAAACGGCTGTTCCCTCGGCGCCCGCTCTGCCTGTTCTGCCGATGCGGTGAACATAGCTCTCCGGCTCGTTCGGCAAATCAAAATTGATAACATAAGAAAGCCCGTCTATATCTATTCCTCTGGCAGCTATATCGGTGGCGACAAGCACCTGAACCCTGCCGCTCTTAAAATTGCTCAGCGCAAACTGTCTCGCGCTCTGCGATTTGTCGCCGTGAATAGCCATCGCGGAAATTTTCGCGCCGTTTAAGGCTCTTGCCACCCTGTCCGCGCCGTGCTTTGTTCTGGTGAAAACCAGTGCCGAATAGACAGCGTTATTTCGCAGTATCCAGGTCAGCAGCTCACGCTTTTTCGCCTTATCGGTGAGATAAACGCTCTGCTTTATCAGCTCGGCGGTTGTGGCGGGAGGCGCTGCCTCGATTTTCATCGGGTCGTTTAACATACTGTCTGCCAAATCCGCTATTTCGGCGGGCATTGTGGCGGAAAAGAGCATTGTTCTGCGCTTTTTGGGCAGAACCGCTATCACCTTTCTCACATCGTTGATGAAGCCCATATCCAACATTCTGTCCGCTTCATCGAGAACAAATTCTTCAACGCAATTCAAGCTCAGCAGCTTTTGATTCATCAGGTCAAGCAGTCTGCCGGGAGTTGCAACCAGAATATCCGCGCCGCTGTTGAGCTTTTCCACCTGCGGAATCTGTGACACTCCGCCGAATATCACACAGCATTTGAGCGGCAGATTTTTGCCGTAGCTCAAAAAGCTCTCGTATATTTGCAGGGCAAGCTCTCTTGTGGGAGTCAGTATCAGCGCCCTGATGCCTTTATCGGCTTTTTCGTCTTTGGAAAGCCTTTGCAATATCGGCAGGGCAAACGCCGCCGTTTTGCCTGTTCCGGTTTGAGCGCAGCCGAGCAAATCTCTTCCGCTCAAAGCGGGCGGCAGGGCGCGGCACTGTATCGGTGTCGGCTCTTTGTATCCCTCTGCCTCAACTGCGTCAAGAATAGGCTTTATCAGCCCCAGTTCTTTAAAAGTCATCTGTTTTGTTTTCCTTAAATTCCATTATATTCAAAAGCTCTACCGCCGCTCTCAAAAAGAGCGGCGGCAAAGGTCATTTGCAAATATCAAGCGCTATTTTCGCAAAGCACTCGGCTCCTATCAAAAGCGCCCTTTCGTCAAAATCAAATTTTCCGTTGTGATGCAAGCCGCAAAGCGGAGTTCCTATAACGGTTTCGGTAGCTTTTCCGCCATGGCTCTGAACACGGTTCATCATGGTGGTGAAATCCTCACCGCCGCTGAAATCAAAATCCTCTGTTATCTCTTTTACGGATTCCAGCTCGCCTATCGCGCAGGATACCTTTTCCACCAGCTCTTTGTCGCATACCGCGGTTTGAGCGGCACCCATAAAGCTGCTGCTGTATTCACATTCATACATATCCGCGGCGGCGCGGCAAACCCGCTGAGCGCTTTTCTCCATATATTCGTTTATCTCGGTGGTCAAGCCTCTCGTTTCGATAGTCAGCTCGGCATATTCGGGAATAACATTTCTTCCTGTGCCGCCGCGCATCGTTCCCACGTTGATTCTGCTGCTTCCGCCGCCGTGACGGGGTATCGCAAGCAGATTGAGTGTAGCGCAGGCGGCTGCGGCTACGGCGTTATGCCCCATCTCGGGAGAAGCTCCCGCGTGAGCGGGTATCCCCTTGAAATGCGCGTCAAACTTTGTGCTTGCCAAAAATCCGTGACTGCCAGCCGCTATCGCGCCGAGTCGGTCAAGTCCCAACCCGAGGTGACCGCCGATTATGTAGTCAACCTCGTCGAGAATACCCGATTCGGTGATGGATTTCGCACCGCGAAGACCCTCCTCCGCAGGCTGGAATATGAATATCACCTTTCCCGCCAGCATATCACGATATTTCATCAAAAGCTCTATCGCGCCTATTCCGATTGCGGCATGACCGTCGTGCCCGCAGGCGTGCATAAGGTTTTCGTGAAGTGAAGCAAATCCCAGCTTGTTGGGAATATGCTCCTCGTCTCCGCTCTCGGCGACATCGTTGCTGTCAATATCCACTCTGAACGCAACAACAGGTCCCGGCGCGGCTCCCTCAACCACAGCGACACAGCCGGTAAACCCGCCCGACATTTCGGCGATGAGGTCACCTCTGCCGCACTCCTTTTCGGCGCGCTCCTCGCAATAGCCGAGATACTGCTTTGAGGGAACGCCGAACATATTCTCCTCGGAATGTATCTCCCTGCCAAAGCGGAAAGGAACACCCAATTCGGTGAGCTTTTCGATTATCTTAACGGTCGTGCGAAATTCTGTCCATCCCGACTCGGGATACTTGTGCAGATCACGTCTGAAAGCGATAAGCTCATCGCTGAGCTTGCCGGTATCAACACGGTTGAATTGAAAGCTCATGGCGGTTCCTCCCCTTTAATATCTTCAGTTTTAATCATTTTACTGTATTTATCCCGACATGACGGAATATATACTGTTTCGTATATTATTCTATCATATATTCGCTGTTCAATCAAATTGTTTTGCAGACAAAGAGAGCCTTTACGCAAATTTTCACCTGCGTAAAGGCTCTCCTGCCGCGCAAAGGGTTATTTGCAGCTTTCGCCCTTCTTGTTGCTGTAACTCTGACTGCCGGTTTTATTGCTGTTCCGATTGGTATTCTGATTAGTGTTCTGGTTGCTGTTCTGATTATTGCCGCGATTGATATTCTTATTTGTATTCTTTTCAAAACTCATTTCTTTTCACCTCGCTTTTACCGTTATTATCTGCGGGAAAAGCCTTTATATACCCTTGGAAAAGAAAAATATTGTTTTTTCAAAAAAACTGTTTACTCCGGCTCTTATATATGCTATAATTCAGATAAATCAATAATCATTATCATTTTTAAATATCAGGAGGTCATATTATGGCAAAGTTCTTTCTCTGCAAGCACTGCAAAAAGCTCATCGAGGTTATAAACGACAACTCGGTCCCCACCCTATGTTGCGGTGAGAATATGACCGAGCTTAAAGCCAACACCGTTGACGCAAGCGGCGAAAAGCATCTTCCCGTTGTCGTTATCGAAGGCAATACAGTCACCGTTTCGGTAGGCTCGGTGGCGCACCCCATGCTGCCCGAGCATTTTATCACCTGGGTAGCTCTCGAAACCAATGAGGGTATTCTGAGAAAGCCGCTCACCCCCGGCAGTGAGCCTGTGGCGAAATTTGCGCTGACGGAGAATGAAAAGGCTGTCGCCGCCTACGAATACTGCAATCTCCACGGTCTTTGGAAAACCGAGCTGTAAAAGCTCATACAACACAAAACCTCCTTCAACCGAAGGAGGTTTTGTTTTTTCAAACAGGATTTTCACGCGTCGGAGGAATCTATCGCCCTGAAGCCGTTTCCGAGTATCTGATTTGCCTCGTTCACTACAACAAACGCCATCGGGTCTGCCTCACGAATCAGCTTTTTCAAGCGGAAAAACTCACTCTTTCTCACAACGCACAGCAAAACAAAGGTATCGTCGCCGCGATAAGCGCCTTTTCCGCTGATTATGGTAGCACTGCGGTTGAGCCGCTCTATTATCAGCTTAGAGATGTCCTCCGGCTTATATGTCACAACCATAACGCTTTTGGCGGCATCGGCTCCGTTTAATATCATGTCCATCACACGTCCTGCGGTAAAGGTCATGATAAGACCGTAGAGCGCCGCCTCGATATTGCCGTAAACCAGAGCCGCGCAGCACATTATAACGCCGTTCACCGCAAGCACCAGTTCCCCTGTGGAAAAATAGGGATAGCTCTTTCGTATCAGCTTGATTATCAGGTCGGTTCCGCCGCCGGAATAGCCCTGCCGCAGTACAAGCCCTGTTCCCAAGCCGTTAAACAGCCCGCCGAATATAGCCGCGATTATCCCGTCTCCCCGATAAACCGGCAGAGAGGTGAATACAAAGTCCACAAGCAAGGTGTATATCACCAGCACCCTTGCCGTTCTGATAACAAAATCATGCCCTATCCTTTTCCAGCAAACAGCCAAAAACGGAATATTCATCAAAAGCGCCATTGAGCCTATCGGCAGATTTGTCAGATAGTTTATTATAACGGTTATTCCGTTAAAGCCGCTCGGCGCTATATGATTGGGAACGGCAAAAAGCCTTACCCCTATTGTCCAGCAAACCGAAGCTATCAAATCAAAAGAAAGCTCCTTAACCGCAAGAGCCGTACTCTTGAGGCTTTTATTCATATCGTTATCTCCCCTTAACGGTATTCTCGCCCAACGCCGCGCCCGCAAGGGTCGGCTGTTATTCGATTTCGGCTCAATATTCCGATGAAAGCCGCTTAAAGCCCTTACCGAATGTTTCCACCGCGTTTGCTATTATCACAAACGCTCTCTCGTCAACGTTATACACAAGCTGACGCAGCTTGAAAACCTGTCGATTTTCCACCACGCAGAGCAAAACCGAAACGGAATTTTTCGTATAGCCGCCCTCACCGTGCAGAACAGTCACTCCGCGGTCGAGGTCGGTGAGGATAGTCTGAGTCACCTGCTCCTGCCTGCCGGTCACTATCAGCACCATCTTGCGTATATCGGAGCCGGCTATCATGCGGTCTATCACCACGCCGGAAACATATATCATTATGGCTCCGTAGAGAATGGTGTCAATATCGTTATAAACCAGTGCCGCGGTGGAAACGATTACAACATCTATCGCCATGACGAGATTCCCGAGCGAAAAATGCGGGTATTTCTTTTGCAGCAGCTTAACTATTATATCGGTTCCGCCTGTGGAATCGCCTTTTCTCAGCACAATGCCGAGCCCTATCCCGAGAAAAAGTCCCGCGAAAAGCGACACCAGCAGTTTTTCTCCGTAGTAGGGCGGGATATTGGCGAATACCGCGTCGGTAACGACAGAAGAAAGCGCCACAATTCTCAGTGTCCGTATAATGAATCGGTGACCTAACTTCTGCCAGCCGATTATCAGCAGCGGAACATTCATCAAAAATCCGCTTATACCGATTGGGATTCCGAAAAGTATGAACAGCACCGACGAAATGCCCGAAACTCCGCCGCTTACTATCATGTTCGGCGCGGCGAAAACCCGTATTCCGAGTGCCATCATCGAAACAGCGCAAATCTCCTTAAAAAGCTCATACTTAAAATAGTTTTTAACGCTCTCAAAGCTCAAGAGCCCGTTGTTCATTTTGCTTTTCTCCGTCTAATATAATTTGAAACAGCTCTCTTATCCGCTCGCTTTTTCCCGAAAGATAAAGCCAGCCGAAAAGCGCCTCCACCCCTGTCGCTATTCGGTATTGTGCCACAGAGGTGTGTTTTGGCGCGGTTATCCCGCTGGAATTTCTCCCACGCTTGAATACGGCGGTCTCCTCCTCGGTGAGATTGGGGGCTATCGCCTCAAATCCTCGGCACTGAGCGGTAGCTCTCACCATTTCCACTGTTAGGGCGTGCAGCTTTTTTGCCGAAAGACTGGTGTATCGCCGCACTATCTCCTCACGAACAAGCATTTCGTAAACGCCGTCCCCCACAAAGGCAAGGGTGAGCGGATTTATCAGCCGCAAATCCGGCTTCTGCTCGGAAAACAACATAAAGACCCACCTTATCTGAGATAATCGAACTCAAATCCGTCAATATCAACGGTGTCACCCTCTTGAATACCCATTTCCTCAAGACGGTCGATAACTCCGCTGTTTCTGAGCGACCTCTGCATATATTGCAGAGATTCGTAGTCGTCCATATTCACCGAATATACTATTCTGAACAGCCAATCTGCATCGGTGATATAGTAGATGCCGTCATCGCCGCGCTCTATCTCAAAGCTCCTGCGGTCGCCCTCCTGTATCTCTACGAGCGCGACAGGCTCCGCCTCATACTTTCTGATAGGCGGCAGCTTGTCCAGCTCGGCGGAAATGCAATTCATCAGCGCATCAACGCCCATTCTTGTCGCCGCGGAAATCGGGAATACGCGATAGCCGCGCTGTGTCAGCTCATCGGTGAACTCC
>CAZNJJ010000008.1:32491-43649 GCA_964573335.1 uncultured Oscillospiraceae bacterium
TGCTCCTCTGTCGCAATATCGCTCTTATTCGCCGCGACTATCATCGGGCGCTCGGCAAGCTCCTCCGAGAAATTAGCCAGCTCACGGTTTATCAAATCGAAATCCGCTATCGGCTCTCTCCCCTCACAGCCCGAAACATCAACGACATGAACGATAAGTCGGCAGCGGTCAACATGGCGCAAAAACTCATGCCCGAGTCCGACACCCTCCGACGCTCCCTCAATAAGCCCGGGAATATCCGCCATGACATAGCTTTTGTCGGCATCAACCTTGATAACTCCCAAAACGGGGGTAAGGGTGGTGAAGTGGTAGTTGGCGATTTTCGGCTTTGCCTCGCTCACCACCGAAATAAGGGTGGATTTTCCCACGTTCGGGAATCCCACCAATCCCACATCGGCGAGCAGCTTCAATTCAAGCTGAAGCTCAAATTCCTCGCCCGGCAAGCCCGGCTTTGCGAACTTGGGTATCTGCCTTGTCGGAGTGGCAAAATGCTGATTTCCCCAGCCGCCGCGCCCGCCGCGCGCAATAGTAACCGGCTTATCGTCCGAAATATCGGCTAAAACTCTGCCGCTTTCCTTTTCCTTTATAACAGTGCCAAGCGGCACTCTTATTATGAGATTTTCGCCGTTTTTGCCGGTGCATTGCTTTCCCCTGCCCGGTTCTCCTGCCGGCGCGAAATACTTTGTCTTGTATTTAAACTCCATCAAAGTGGTCTTGTTGGTATCGGCGACAAAGACAACATCTCCGCCGCGTCCGCCGTCGCCGCCGTCGGGACCGCCTGCGGCAACATATTTTTCTCTGTGAAAGGCTACCGCGCCGTCGCCGCCTTTTCCCGCCTTGACCTTGATAAACGCCTTATCAACAAACATATTATCCCTCCCTCAAACTGCTTTTATTATGCCTGCCGCCGTTTTGCGGCTGTTTTTATCATTATCGGCAATTCGGCAGGGAATATGTCCGCCGAAAGCCGCCGTTATCAAATATCGTCCGCGGGAGATTTTTCTTTTCCTTCGCGAACTCGGTAAAAAAATTCTCCCGTTACATAAAAATCCCGAGCCTGAAAAAGCTCGGGATTTCTATTCTCATCTTAGTTCTCTGCGCCGTAAACAGAAGCCTTCTTCTTGTCACGACCAAGACGCTCGAAACGGAGGGTTCCGTCGATAAGAGCGAACAGAGTGTCGTCAGATCCGATGCCGACATTCTCGCCGGGATGGATGTGAGTACCTCTCTGACGAACGAGAATGTTGCCGGCCTTTACAAACTGACCGTCAGCACGCTTAACGCCAAGTCGTTTGGATTCGGAGTCGCGTCCGTTTTTAGTTGAGCCAACGCCCTTCTTATGTGCCATGGATTTGCACCTCCAGTAAAATTAGAATTTTGGTTTTACTTACGCGTTGATTGCGGTGATTTCAAGCTTGGTATAGGGCTGTCTGTGACCCATCTTGCGCTTGGAATCCTTCTTGGAACGGTAGGTGAAGACGGTTATCTTCTTGCCCTTGCCGGTCTTGAGTGCCTTGGCTACGACCTTAGCTCCCGCAACGTTGGGGGTGCCTACAACCATGCCATCTTCCTTGCCGACAACGAGAACGTTGTCGAACTCGATGGTCTGCTCATCGGCTACGTCAAGCTTTTCGACGAAAATCACGTCGCCCTCAGCGACACGATACTGCTTTCCGCCGGTAGTGAATACTGCGTACATGTTACACCTGCTTATCTGTTCAGTCTCGCTGCATCGGGCGGAACTCTTTAAAAGAGCGCACTTATAGCCTGATACATGCGGCAAGAGTTATGATAACACGACAGCAACAGCTTGTCAATCGGTTTTTCTCACTTTTCGCCGAAAATTCTCATAAATTTTCGTCATTTGTTTCTTCGCTGTCGGATTTCTCCCCCGCTTCTTCATTTTCGGGAATAAGCTCATCGGGAGCCTCCGACTGCTGCTCTTCTGCCGTTTCCGAAATCTCCGCTTCCGCTTCTTCAACCGGCAGCTCAACAGCCGCCCACGCGGGCAGTCTGCCCTCCTTGAGCTTTTGGCGGAAGAATGTCCATATTCCCACGGCACTGCCCGCCATAACAGCCGCCAGCATCTGCGAAACTCTTATTCCGCCCAGCGTGAGGCTGTCGGTGCGGAGTCCTTCGATAAACATTCTCTCAAATCCGTTTATCATAAAATATATGAGTGTCAGTTCGCCTGTGAAGCGGCGGCGCTTGGTGTACCACACCATGAACAAAAATCCCAGCATGGTGCAGACCGATTCATACAAAAACGTGGGGTGAACAGGTATCTCCGTCATTGACATCACCTGTTCGGCGGTGAATCCCGGCAGTCTGTCGGGATAGGAATGAAAATAGCTGTCAACAGCGGGACTTACCATTCTCAAAAAGCCGTCATAATAGCTGCCGAACGCCTCAACGTTCATAAAGTTGCCCCATCTGCCTATCGACTGCCCCAAAAGCAGACCGCCGAGCGCCGCGTCGGTTCCTCGGATAAAGGATATTTTCCACAGTCGGCAGAGCAGAAAGGCGCAGAGCAGCGCGGCGATAACGCCGCCGTAAAAGGCGATGCCGCCTTTCCATATCTGAAATATCTCGTCTAAGTGGTTTTTGTAATAATCCCACGAAAAAGCCACATAGTAGGCTCGGGCGCCCACCAGCGAAAACATCACCGAATAAAGCAGAACATCGCTGTATTTATCCCTGTTTAATCCAAACTGCCCCGCCCGCCAAATCGCGTAGGCTACACCGAGCGCTATTCCGGTGACGACAATGATGCCATACCAGTAAACTGTGAGCGGTCCGATAAAAACCGCCTCACGGTTTACCGAAAAATCAAGTCCCAAACCCGGAAAAGAAACGCCGACGGCGTTCGCGGGGTCTGCAAAGTGAATAAAGCTCATATTTTCCGCCCCCTGTCTCAACCGCGCACTATTGAAAGGGCAGCGCGTGAGGTGTCGAAATTCTCACGCAAAAATGCCTGCGCGTCGTTTACGGTCAGCTCATTGAGCATTTCCAGCGGCTCGTATGCCGAAAATCCCGCCAACTGCGCCAGAACCATCATTCCCGCCATAGCCTCGGCGGTGCTGTAAACCGCCACATAGCGCCCATAGGCGGCGCGCTTGGCGCGCTCAAACGCCTCCACCGAAATTCCGTTCATCTGGAGATTGTCTATTCCGCTGATTATCCGTTCAAAAACGGCATCGGGGTCGCGGGATTCTCCCGAGAATATATTCACAAGATAATTGGGTCCCGCCATTACCTCGGAGCCGAACACCGAGTTGATGAGTCCCTCATCGTAAAGCTCACGGTAAAGCTCGGTCGATTCGCCGATGATTATATCGCAAACCATCTCGCCCACCACCTGAGCCAGAATATTCTCACGGTAGCTGCCCGCCCTGCCCTTAAAGCCTATCTGAAACAGCGGCGCGGCGACCTCCAGCTTCTGCTCCACTCTCCGCTCGTTAATGCTCTCCGGTTCATCAACCTCTGCCGAGCGAACCTTGACATCGGACGCGGGGGTGAGCAGCTTGTCGCAAGCCTTTACCACCGTATCAATATCGAAATTGCCCGCCACCGCGAGAACCATGTTGTTGAGGTTATAAAAAGCGTTGTAGCAGCTGTAAAGCAGGTCGGCGGTTATCTCGGAAATGGATTCCACCGTTCCGGCAATATCGGTTTTCAGCGGGTGGTTGTGATAAAGCGCACCCAAAAGGTTAAAGTAGACACGCCACTCGGGGTCATCGTCATACATTCTTATCTCCTGCCCGATTATTCCCTGCTCCTTTTGAACGGTCTGAGCGGTGAAATAAGGCTTTGTGACGAGATTTATCAGTATCTCTATTGATTCATCGAATCTGTCGGTGCAGCTGAAAAGATATGCTGTTCTGTCAAAGGAGGTGTAAGCATTTGCCGAAGCGCCTGTCTTGGCGTAAAGGGCAAAAGCATCCCCCTCCTCGCTCTCAAACAGCTTATGCTCGAGAAAATGCGCTATTCCCGCGGGAACCTCGGTAAACTCCCCGTCACCTACTGCGAAAGCGTTGTCAATAGAGCCGTAGCGTGTAGCGAAAAGCGCAAAAGCGCCGGAAAAGCCCTTCATCGGGCAGAGCATCAGCGTCAAACCGCTGGGGTGTTCGATTTTGGTATATTTTTCAGCCAAATCACGGCTGACAACAGTTTCAGTCAGCATTCTTTTCCTCCTTAGAAGTGAGAAGATAAACGGCATCGAGTCTGGTGTCTTTCGCCGCCTTTACCACCTGCTCGCGCGTGACAGCCTCAAGCGCCTTTATTTCCTCCTCGGGAGAGGTTATCGAGCCTGTGATTATCTTGCCGAGATACCATTCTTCTATCGAATCCGCATAGTCGGAAACGGAGCGCAGAGCATTTTTGAGTTGCAAGCGTGTGCTCTCAAAGGTTTCGTCGTCAAAATCGTTTTCCCTTATCGCGTCAAGCTGACGAAGTATCTCCGCCTTGGCGCTTTCGATGTTGGGCTTTTCCACGCCGCAGTCCACCATCATTATCGAGGCGTTTCTGTCATAACGGGCGGCGCAGTAGTAGCAGAGCGAGAGCTTCTCGCGGACATTCAAAAACAGTTTGGAGGAAGGAGTTCCGCCGTAGAGGGCGGTCATCATACGCATAGCCGCCTGTTCCTCAACCGACTTTTTCTCTCCGCACCTGAATCCCAACACCATTTTGGACTGTGCCACATCGAGATATTCCGTCTGCTCAAGCAGCTTATCCCCCGCTTCTCTCTGTATCGACTCGGAAAACGCCACCGGCTCGCGCTTCAATCCGGCAAACGCCTTTTTCATCACGGCAGATGCGGCGGAAGGGTCGCCCGAGCCTGTCAGCATTATCTCAACGGAAGCGTTGTTCAGCATCTTTTCATAGGCTTTTGCGGCGGAAAAGGCGGTAATTTTCTCCGCGCCTTCTACACTGCCGTATTTTTGAATAGCGGCAGGGTCGTCTTTTCCCATAAGCTTGCGGCACTGAGCAACGGCATAGCTGCGCTTGTCGTTTATCTGCGCCTTGATGGTGTCTATCAAGAATTGACGCTCCAGCTCAAAGCTCTTTTCATCAAAGCCGCCGTTTTCTATCATCGGCTCAAACAGTATCTCTCTTAGAAGGCGAGCGCCCTCCTCCATCAGCTTTTCTCCGCCGAAAGCGTAACGGTCGTCTAAAATCTTCACCCCGAGGGTTATCACCTGGTTGGGGCCGCTCTTGTTCACATCGCAGGCGAGCGCCGCGCCGTAGAGCGAATCAAGTCTGCGGTTAAGCTCGGTGAAATCGCAGCAGCTGCGGCTTCCCTTTCGCATGATGAGCGGCAAAACGGCATAGTCGCTCACTGTTTTTTCGTCAAGCGGCAGAATAAGATTCACCGAAAGTCGGTTATGCTTAAATTTGGCATCGCTCAGCACCGTGAGATTAACTCCCTCGGCGATAGCGGTTCTAACAAAATCAACAGCCATAAAATCTCTCCATCTTCATCTATAAAAATGAGTACCCTATATTGTATCACAAAATTTTGCCAATTCCAAACAGAAGCTGCGATTTCTTCTCACTTTTTGGAAAAAGTGACGCAAAAGCGTTATCCTAATCGGCAAAACAACAGCCTTTGCATTATTTTCCGAAGGTAAGCGCTCTCTCCTATTCTGCGCCGAAAAACCGCCTTAAATTCAATATACCGCAGACCTTAAACAGCCTGCGGTATACAAAATCGGATAAAATTTATCCCTGCTCGCCCTCGTTTTCTGCGGGAGCGGCATTTTCTGCGGGAACATCGGTCTGCTCAGTTTCTGCGGGAGCATCATCGAGCGTTCCGCGGGTCATCAGCTTTTCAAAATCCTCTCCGTCTATCTTTTCACAGCGGATAAGGGTTTCCGCAATGAGAATAAGCTGATCCATGTGCTCGGTGAGCGCTTTTTCGGCATTTTCGTAGCCGGTCTCCACCAGTCGTCTTATCTCGGCATCTATCTCGGAGGCAACCTCCTCGGAATAGTTGCGGCTCTGATTAAAGTCACGACCGAGGAACACCTCGCTCTGGTCGGTTCCGTAAACAACGGGGCCGAGCTTTTCGGAGAAGCCGTAGCGTGTAACCATCGACCTTGCGATATTGGTCGCGCGCTCAATGTCGCTCGATGCGCCGGTAGAAATATCATCAAGCACAAGCGCTTCGGCAACTCTGCCGCCGAGCAGGGTGATGATGTTTTGCTCCATTTCGCGACGGGTGTGGTAGCTCTTGTCCTCGGTGGGCAGGCTCATGGTGTAGCCGCCCGCCATTCCGCGCGGAATAATGGATACCTGATGCACCTTGTCGGCGGTGTCCATATAGTAGGTCACTACCGCATGACCCGCCTCATGGTAGGCGGTGAGCTTTTTATCCTTTTCGGTTATCAGGCGGGACTTCTTCTCGGGGCCGGCTATTACCTTTATCGTAGCTTCCTCGATAGTCTCCATTGTGATAGCCTTGAGATTCTTTCTCGCGGCGAGCAGAGCCGCCTCGTTGAGAATATTCTCAAGGTCTGCGCCGGTAAAGCCGGCGGTGGTGGAAGCGATGGTCTTGAGCGTTACATCGGGAGCGAGGGGCTTATTCTTGGCGTGAACCTTGAGTATCTCCTCACGACCCTTAATATCGGGATAGCCGACAACAATCTGTCTGTCGAATCTGCCGGGACGCAGCAAAGCCGGATCGAGTATATCCTTGCGGTTTGTAGCGGCGATAACGATAACGCCGGTGTTAGAGCCGAAGCCGTCCATCTCAACCAGAAGCTGGTTAAGGGTCTGCTCGCGCTCGTCATGACCGCCGCCCAGTCCGGTGCCGCGCTGACGGCCTACCGCGTCGATTTCGTCGATGAATATGATAGCGGGAGCTTCCTTTTTAGCCTGCTCAAACAGGTCGCGCACACGGGATGCGCCCACGCCTACAAACATCTCCACAAAGTCCGAGCCGGAAATGGAGAAGAAAGGCGCGTCAGCCTCGCCCGCAACGGCGCGGGCAAGCAGAGTTTTACCGGTTCCGGGAGGGCCCATGAGCAAAACGCCCTTGGGTATTCTCGCGCCGAGGGTGTTGAATTTTTCGGGGTTCTTCAAAAACTCAACTACCTCTACAAGCTCTGCCTTTTCCTCATCGGCACCCGCAACATCGGCAAAAGTTACCTTTCTGCCGTTATCGGGGGTTCTCGCCTTCGCCTTAGCAAAACCGGACATATTTCCGCCTCTGGTCTGCTTGATGGTGAACCACCAAAGCACGCCCATTCCCACAAGCAGAAGCAGTGTGGGCAGATATGATACCCAAAACGGAACTGTCGCTATCGGAATAAGATTGTAGGTTATCTTTTCATCGGGATTTGTGCGGTTAAACTCCTCAACCTCGTCCTGAACAGTGTTGATAAAGAGATTAACATTGGGAACGGTATAGGATTTAGCCTCCTTTTCTCCCTTCAAAGTGAAGGTCAGCTCGCCGGAGCCGAGGTCAAAGGTATAATCCGATACCTTCTGTTCATCAAAGAGCGCCACTATTTCGGAATACTTATACTTGCTCTCCTTTTTACCCATTCCAAAGGTGAAAGAGGCAATTATGATAAGTCCCACAAGCACCGCGATATAGATGAATATTCCGTTGGAACGCCCGCCCCGCGGATAAAAGCCGCCGTTGCGGCGATTGGGCGGTATCGGGCGCTGGGGATGATTGTTGTTATCCCCGTTGTTGTTCTGTCCGTTGTTATTTGGTGTCTGGTTCAATATTCACACTCCCTAAAAGGATTATTTCTCGTAGATTTCAGGCTTCAAAACGCCTACATACGGAAGATTGCGGTATTTCTCGTCATAGTCCAGTCCGTATCCGACAACAAATTCATCGGGAACGACAAATCCCTTGTAATCTGGATAGACATCGACCTTTCTGCGCTCGGGCTTATCGAGCAGAGTGGCGATTTTGATGCTGGAAGCGCCCTTTCCGAGTATATGCTTGGTCAGATAAGAAAGGGTCATGCCCGAGTCGAGAATATCCTCAACGATAAGAATATCCTTTCCGTTAAGATCGTCGTTCAAGTCCTTAATAATTCTGACAACGCCGGTGGTCTTTGTTCCGCTGCCGTAGCTCGAAACAGACATAAAGTCAATAGATGCGTTTATGGTGATAGCGCGCATAAGGTCTGCCATAAACACGACCGAACCTTTGAGAACACTGACCATCATCAGATCCTTTCCCTCATAATCCCTTGAAATCTGTGCGCCGAGCTCTTTCACCTTTTCGGCAAGCTCCTGCTCAGAGATAAGGACCTTTGCGATGTCATTTTTCATGCTGATCTTCCTCCGATATATCAATTATGATGGCATTTTCGGTCAGCGGGGTGAGCTTTGCGGATTCACAAACGCCAAAGCCCTCGAGCCAAACTGTCTCTCCGCCGCTTTCGCAAACAATCAGCGAATCTCTCTCCGCAGAAGAAAGCCCCGCCGAATTGAACAGATTCTTGAATGTCTGTCTGCATTTTCTTCCCGAAAGCGCTATCCTGTCTCCCTGCTTTCTGGGTCGAATAAGGATAGTGCTATCTATTTTATCACAGTCTATCGCATTTTTAAATCGGGAACCGCGGTTGTTTACAAAAAGTTTTATCTCTTTCTCATTCAGACTGCGTATTTTCAGCCGACCGCCGTAAATCTTCAGCTCAAACGGCAGCCGACCGCCGATTTCCAGCCGAACAGGTTCTATCGGGCACGGCTCGGATTTTTGTTGCATTATCAGCTTTTCGCCCTCTTTTTTCAGAAAAACGCTCCTGCTCAGCGGGTAAACGCCCTTTTCGCTTTTAACGAGGCTGTCTGTCCGCTCGAGACGCGCGCTGTCGACGGAAAGCGAAAAATCCTCCAGTAAAGACTTGTATATCCTCATTCTGACGGGCTGCGGCTGCTTTGCTATAACCTCCGCCGAAAAGCTCTCGCTCTTATCCGCGAGATTCTTCAGCCTGCCGAAACCGCGCCTGACCGATTTATCCGAAATTCGGGCGGCGTTCAAGGCATCTGCCGCCGTAGAATCCAGCAGCGCCCTGTCTTTTCTGAGGGTGTCACAGCTTTTTTTCACCGAGCGCTCAAACTCGGGGTTCAGCTCCTTTAAAAGCGGAATAATATTATGGCGCACGCGGTTGCGGTTGTAGTCATCTGTCATGTTGGTGGAATCGGTGACATAGTCCTGCCCGAGTTCTGCCAGAAATTTTTCCACATCGGCTCTGCTGCAATCTATAATCGGTCTGATTATCCTGCCGCGAACCGGCGGTATTCCGCAAAGTCCGTCCAGCGCAGAGCCGCGCGCCAAATTCATTATAACCGTTTCGGCATTGTCGGAAAGGGTGTGCGCGGTGGCAATTTTAGCCTTGGTGTCACTCTGCTCGAAAACGCCGTATCTAAGCGCTCTCGCGCCCTCCTCTGTCCCCGTTTTATGGGTGGCGCAGTAGGAATTTACATCTACCCTCACCGCTTTAAAGGCTACCTGCTTTCGGGCGCAGAGCCTCTCGCAGAACCGCTCATCACGGTCACTCTCCTCGCCGCGCAGGCAGTGATTCACATGGATTGCCGAAACCGTTATCCCAAGCTCTTCTCTCAGCTCGAGCAAAACGCAAAGCAGGGCGACCGAGTCTGCCCCGCCGGAAAGCCCGACGATAACCCTGTCGCCTTTTTGCAACATATTATTGGATTTTATCGTTGCCAGAACTTTATCTTTCATCTCGCGCAAGCTCCGGTGTCGTGAATTTTGTATGCTCGCCGTCCCAACCGAATTTCACCGTTCCGGTAGTGCCGTGTCGGTTTTTTGCGACTATACACTCCGCCTCTCCCTGCGGAGCGTTGGGGTCATTCTGCTGATAGTATGCCTCACGGTATAGCATCATAACAATATCGGCGTCCTGCTCGATAGAACCGGATTCACGCAGGTCGGAAAGCATAGGTCTCCTGTCGGAACGGGATTCCGGTCCACGGGAAAGCTGCGAAAGCACTATCACCGGAATATTAAATTCCTTTGCCATGATTTTGAGCGCTCTCGTCATTTCCGAAACTTCCTGAACACGGTTTTCGTTTCTGCGCTTGCCGTCACCGCCGGTCATCAGCTGGAGATAGTCTATTATAACAAGCGAAACGTCTTTCAATCGGCGCAGCTTGCCCTTCATATCGCCGATATGTATTCCGGCGGTATCGTCGAGATAAACCGGCAGAGGAGACAGCTTCTGCGCCGCCACCGCTATCTTTGACCACTCGTCAACATCTATCGTTCCTCTGTGCAGATGCTCTGAGGAGATAAGTCCCTCCGAGGCGATAAGGCGTTCCACAAGCTGTTCGTTGCTCATTTCCAGTGAGAACACCGCCACCTTTTTGTTGAGCTTCGCAACGTTGATGGCAATATTCAGAGCGAAAGCGGTTTTTCCCATGCCGGGTCGAGCCGCAATAATCAGCAGGTCGGAACGGTTTAAGCCCATTATAACGTTATCAAGCAGAGGGTATCCGGTAGAAAGTCCGATATAGTCCTCCCTTTCATCGCCGCCCAAACGCTGCAAACGGTCGTAGGTCACGGCGATAACGTCTTTTATATGCGAAAATCCGTTATTCTCTCTGCCTTGGCGAATATTGTATATTCCCTGCTCCGCCATATCCATGAGAAGATTTGCGTCGGCATTTCCCTCTCGGGAAGCGCCGATAACCTCCTCAAAGGTGGATATTAAGCTGCGAAGACAGTACTTATCCTTTACGATTCTGGCATAGGCCTCGATGTTTCCGGTTGCGGGAACAAGCTGAACCAGCTGGGTGAGATATATCTTGGCATCCTGGTCGGTGGGGAAAATATTCTCACGGCAAACCTGCTCCAAAACGGTGATAAAGTCAATCGTCTCGGATGAGATAAACATTCTCATTATTATCGAGAATATCTCCCGATGCTGCTCTCTGAAAAAGCTCTCCGGCTTTAGATATTTCAGCGCCTCGGGAACACATTCCGCATCGAGCAGAACAGCACCCAAAACCGACTGTTCCGCCTCAAGGTTGTATGGCAGTTCCTGCGGAAGTCCGCCGAAATAGCTGTCAAGGCTTCTGTTTTCCATCTTCGGGCGACCTCCTCGTTATTTTTAAATCCGCGTCTTATTCGCAGACAGTTACCTTTACCTTTGCGGCGATTCCGGGGTGGAGC
>CAZNJJ010000009.1:0-40805 GCA_964573335.1 uncultured Oscillospiraceae bacterium
GAATCTATCGCCGCAAGCAGCGTGGTGGGTATCTGCACAAAGTCGATTCCCCGCAGATAGGTGGCGGCGGCAAAGCCTGCCATGTCACCTATCATTCCGCCGCCGAGCGCCACTATGATGTCGCTCCTTGAAAGGCGGTTTTCTGCGAGCTGCTCCCATATAGCGGCGAGATTCGTCACGTTTTTGCTGCTTTCCCCATGCGGAATCACTATTTTGCAGCAGTCAAAGCCCGCCCCTTTAAGCGACTTTTCCACAGTCTCTCCGTAGAGAACATCAACCGCGTCATCGGTGATGAGAGCCGCCTTGCAGGGAGAGAGCTTTTCTGCTATCAGCTTTCCGCAGTCGGAGATTATCCCGTTTTCGATGATGACATCATAACTGCCGGAGGCGCTAACGGTTATCTTGTGCATGGTTTTTCTTCCTTTCGGCTCATTTGAGGTATTTTCCGTCTGCCTGTTCCTTTCTTATTCTGCCGTTTCGCAGAAGTTCTTTCAAAACAGGGGCATTTTTGCTTCTTATAGCGTCGCCGTATTTTTTGAGCATATCCACCAGCTCATCTACCTGGTCGGCGAGAGTTTCGCTGTTGTCGAGGAAAAGCTCTGTCCACATATCCTCATTGAGGGTGGCAACTCTCGTCATATCGCGGTAGCTGCCCGCCGAAAATCCCTTGTGATTCAAAGCGCAGGGCGACTGAACATAAGCGCTCGAAACAACATGAGCAAGCTGTGAGGTGAATGCTATCATTCTGTCATGCTCAAAGGGGGTGGTGATAACTATTTTGGAAAAGCCCACCTCGCGGGAAACGCTTTCCAGCCATTTCACCTTCTGCTCCGGGGTATTTTCGTTGGGAACAAGTATCATCGAGGCGTTTTGGAACATATCCGCCTTTGAGTGGTCAAATCCGCTGTGTTCAACTCCCGCCATGGGGTGCGCCCCTATAAAGGTGAATCCGTACTTCTCGGCGATTTTCCGGCAAGGCTCGCAAACCGCCTGCTTTACTCCGCAGGTATCGGTTACAACGGCATTTTTGCTGATGCTTTCGGCGTTTTTCTCCAGCCATTCTATCAGGCGCTGAGGGTAGAGCGCCACAATTATCAGCTCGCACTGAGAGAGTATCTCGGGGGTCAGCTCGCCGTCTATCGCGCCCGCCTCCTCAGCCCGCTTCAAAACATCGCGGCTCCTGTTTTCGGCATAAACCTCCCAATCGGTCATAGCCTTAAATGCTCTGGCGAATGAGCCGCCAATCAGCCCCATTCCTACAATCGCTGCTTTCATATCAGACAACTCCTTATTTTCTCAAATTATCCTCTGTATGCGTGGGGAACTATCTCGTTTACACATTTTGCAACATCGGCAAATGCCTCGGGAGTGAGCGACTGAGGGCCGTCGCACTTGGCGTGAGCCGGGTCGTTATGCACCTCGATTATCAGTCCGTCGGCTCCGCACGCCGCCGCCGCCATCGACATCGGCTTTACCATTTTGGCTATTCCGCAGGCGTGGCTGGGGTCAACTATAATCGGCAGGTGGGTCATTGTTTTGAGCATAGGTATCGCGGAAAGGTCGAGGGTGTTTCTGGTAGCGGTTTCAAAGGTTCTTATTCCTCTCTCGCAGAGAATCACCTTTTCGTTTCCGCCCGACATGATGTATTCGGCGCTCATCAGCAGCTCCTGCAAGGTATTTGCAAGTCCTCTCTTGAGCAGAATCGGCTTATCTATCTTGCCCAGTTCCTTCAACAGCTCAAAGTTCTGCATATTTCTCGCGCCCACCTGAATAACGTCAACCTCTTCAAAGAGGGGAAGCTGCGAAATATCCATCAGCTCCGTGACTATCGGCAAGCCAACCTCGCGCTTTGCCTCAAGCAGCAACTTTATACCGTCCTCTCTCATTCCCTGGAAAGCGTAGGGGGAGGTTCTCGGCTTGAAAGCGCCGCCGCGCAGCAGCTTTGCGCCTGCCGCCTTTACATCACGCGCAACCTCGATTATCTGGCTTTCCGATTCCACCGAGCAGGGACCGGCGATTATCGGGCAGCTGCCGTCGCCGAAATTTGCTTCTCCCACCGTTACAATGCTGTTGTCGGGGTGGAACTTGCGGTTCGCGTTTTTATAAGGCTCCTGAATACGCTTGACTGTTTCCACTATGTCGAGCGCTTCTATGAGGTCAACATCAATTAGGGAGGTGTCGCCCACCAGACCGAGCAGCGTCTGCATACTGCCGCGGCTGACGTGTATCTCTATCCCCATGTTTTTAATCCAGTTCATGAGATTGTCAAGCTGTTTTTGATCGGGATTCTTTTTGAGAACTACTACCATGGTTTTTTCCTCCAAGCATATTTTACATAAATTTACAACGTTTTTAAATATAAAAAGGGACCTCGCGGTATTCCACCGCGAAGCCCCGTCTTTAACCGGTTATGAGCCTATCGCCTGAAAACGGCTTTAAGCTGCTGTGGGCATCTTGTTTGCGGCGAAACACGAATAAGCCTTGCTAAAATAATAAGCAAAGCTAAAGTAATAAAAGTATTCAGCCGAAACAAGATGATTCTTCATCGCTTTAAATCTCCAAAAGAATTACTTTGTCTTTATCATAACATAATTGGCACTCCGCTCCAAGGGCAATAATGTACAAATCAGTTCAACATATCGCTCCGATTTACTCCATTTCGCCGTTATTTGCCTTTCCCTCGGCGGAATCAGCCTCTTTTTCGGCAGTTTTCTCCTCATTTTCCGCGTTATAATGCCGGCAGTTATCACATTCATCGGTTTCTTCGCAGTTATCGCAGGGGTGGCTTGTATAGCAGAGCTTTTTCACAACAAATGCGGCGGCGGCAAGTCCGATAGCGGTAAAAAGCAGTTTTTTCATAAAATCTCCTCCAAATTCATTTGTAGGAATTTTAACACCCTATTGTGAATATTCTTTTACGATAAAACGTATCTTTTATGTAGATTTCAGCGCCCTAATCAGCCCTTTAGGGAATAAGACCCGCCCTCGGCTTTTCTGCGGCTTGACATCATCTTTTCCCCGCCTTAAAATTGTATCTGTCAAATCTCTCGACAGGAGGCAGAAAAATGAGCGAAGTTACAGGGCGGTTTGCCCCGACACCGAGCGGCAGAATGCATTTGGGAAACCTTTTCTGCGCTCTTGTTTCATGGCTTTCCGCCCGCTCGCAGAACGGGCGTTATATCCTGCGGATAGAGGATCTCGACCCTATCCGCTGCTATCGGGAGTTTTCCGAGCTTATCGAAGATGATATGCGCTGGCTGGGGCTGGACTGGGACGAGGGCGGTCTTGCCGACAAAGGTTATCATTCCCCTTACAGCCAAAGCGCCCGAACCGATATATACGAGCAGGCGCTCGAAAAGCTGAGAGAAAAGCTGTATATCTACCCCTGCTTCTGCTCGAGGGCGGAGCTTCATGCCGCCTCTGCCCCCCACCTTTCGGACGGAAGAGTTATTTACAGCGGAAGATGCCGCTCAATGAGCGAAAGCGAACGCGCCGAAATGCTGAAAAAGCGGGGCGGCGCGTTGAGAGCAGCCGTTCCCGATGAGACTATCGGCTTCACCGACCTCTGCCAAGGGGAATATTCCGAGTATCTTCCCGAGCAGTCGGGCGACTTTATCATTCGCCGCTCAGACGGCGTTTTCGCCTATCAGCTTGCCGTAGTAGTTGATGACGCGCTGATGGGAGTCACCGAGGTGGTTCGCGGGCGTGATTTGCTCGATTCCGCGCCAAAGCAGATACTTCTGCATCGGGCGCTGGGGTATCAGCCGCCTGTTTTCGGGCATCACCCGCTTATTCTCGCCGATGACGGGCGCAGGCTCTCAAAGCGGGATATGGACACCGATATGGGATTTCTGCGGGAGCGATTCACCGCGCAGGAGCTTTTGGGGCAATTAGGATTTGCCGCGGGATTTATCGACCGCGCCGAGCCGCTCACCGCCGCCGAGCTGCTGTCGCATTTTGACTGGAAAAAGCTGAAAAAAGATGATATAAAGATAAACGCCGCTCTCTTTTTCGGAGAACGGCAGAAGGGGGATTTTTGATGAAAACCGGACTTGTACTTGAGGGCGGCGGTATGCGCGGAATGTATACCATAGGCGCGCTCGACTTCTTTTTGGAAAACGACATATCCTTCGACTATGTTATCGGCGTTTCGGCGGGAGCCTGCAACGGAATTTCCTTTGTATCAAAGCAAAAGGGAAGAAACTACCGTGTGAACACCGTTCATATTCGGGACAAGCGCTATATCAGCCTTGCCAACCTGTTCAGAGAACATTCCCTTTTCGGAATGGATTTTCTCTTTGAACTTGTGCCCAATTCGCTCGAGCCGTTTGACTACGAGGCTTTTTTCGCAAATCCCACCGAATTTACCGTCGGCGTGACAAACGTTGAAACAGGCAGACCCGAGTATTTCACCAAAGCGGATTGCGACCATGACACCACCGCTTTGCGCGCGTCGTCGTCGATACCCTGCTTTTCCCCGATAGTGGAATACCGCGGTAAAAAGTATCTCGACGGCGGCACCTCCGACCCGATTCCCTTTAAAAAGGCGCTTGCCGATGGGTGTGACAGGGTAGTTGTCATTCTCACCAGACATTGCGGCTATCGCAAAACGCCCGAAAAAATGCGCACCCTCTATCATCGCATATTCAAAAAATATCCCGCGATGTATGAGGTTATGGACCGCCGCGATTTGCTCTACAACCGAACTCTCGATGAGCTTTATCAGCTCGAGCGCGAGGGAAAAGCGGTGATAATAGCTCCCAAGGAGCCGCTTGCCATCGGCAGATTTGAAAAAGACCCCGCCCGACTCGCCGCCGCCGCAAAACAGGGCGGCAAAGATGCCGCGGCGCTTGAAGCGAGAATACGCGATTTTATCAGGGAATAACACCGCCCGAGATTTTTCCGTGAGGTATATCTATGCGAACCCGAAAACCTGTACGCGAGCTTACCGTCATCGGCATGATGACCGCCGTTTTGTGCATACTGGCACCCTTTTCCCTCATGCTGCCGGGAATGGTGCCGGTTTCGCTTGCAACACTCGCTCTCTACTTTTTCCCCTACATTCTGGGTGGAAAAGGCTCTGCCCTCTGCTGTCTTATCTATATCATAATCGGCGCGGCGGGTCTGCCGGTATTCTCCGGCTTTTCGGGCGGAATATCCCGCCTTGCAGGACCCACCGGCGGATATATCATCGGCTATTTTGCGATAATTTTTATCGAAAGCGCCGCTATCCGCCGTTTTCCCGACAGAAAATCCGCCCATATCATCGGCATGGTGTCGGGAACGGCTCTCTGCTATCTGCTCGGAACGGCTTGGTACTGCTTTTTGACCGAAATTGCCTTTTCCGCCGCGCTGACGGTGGCAGTTCTCCCCTTTATTCCCGCCGATGCCGCGAAAATCGCCGCCGTTTCCGCTTTGGCACCTACTGTTTCTTCCCGCCTGCAAAAGGCAGGCTGTCTGCCGACTGCGCGCTCCTGACGCTCACCTCGCCCGAATTGAGCGTCTCACGTCTGCCGTCTTTAAACCGAATCACCAATCCGCCGTTTTCGTCGATATCCTCGGCGAAAGCGGCATATTTTTTATCCCCTCGGGAAAACACTATCTCCTCCCCTATGAGAAAAGAGCGCTCACGGTATTTTGCAAGAAATTTTCTCTCCGAAACAGTCGGCAAAATCGTCAACATACGGTTTATCACCGCGGCGGCAAGCTCATTTCGGCTGATTTCGGTATTCTCTCTGCCGAAAAGCGTTCCCACTATTCCCTCAAGCTCGCTCGGCAAATTGCCGCTATCCCTGAAGTTTATTCCCAGCCCGATAACCACATGGCTGATGACCCCCTTTTGCGGGTCGGTCACCGCTTCGGCTAAAATTCCGCACACCTTTTTGCCGTCAAGATACAGGTCGTTCACCCATTTTATCAGCGGCTGCTTTTTGCAAACGCTTTCTATCGCTTCGCAAACGGCTGCCGCCGCCGCAGTGGTGAAAAGGGTTATGTCGGAGAGGGTCTGCGGCTCGGTGGGGATAAGAAAGCTCATATATATCCCACAGCCCTCGGGCGAGAAAAAACCGCGCCCGAATCTGCCCCTGCCCATGGTCTGGCTTTCGGCTATAAACACCGCTTTTCCGCCCTTTTCGACGGCAAAGCGCTTTGCCTGCAAATTGGTGGAATCGGTTTCATCAAACAGCTTTATCTCCACCTCGCCGAATTTTTCCTCTGTCAGTTCTCTTATTGCCTCACGGCTGAGCTTATCCATTTATTTACCCCTTACACATTACGCAAAATTTCCACTTGAATTATATAAACCCAATCAAAAAACGTCAACCCGATAGCTCGAGCTGACGTTTTTTTAATTGCAGAATCCTCAATAGGGGCAGCGTGTTCCGATATAATTTGCCGGATTCATATATCTGCCGTTGATTCTTATCTCAAAATGGACATGGTTTCCGGTGGCTCTGCCGGTTCTGCCCATTGCCGCGATAAGCTGACCCTGGTTCACCCAGTCGCCCACCTTGACATAGAGCTTGGAGTTATGTCCGTAGAGCGTTTCAACGCCGCCGCCGTGGTTGATTATGATGTGATAGCCGTAGCCGGTGGTGTTATACACCGCCTTGGTGACTATTCCCGAGGCAGAAGCGTAGATGGCTGTTCCGGCTCCCGCGGCGATGTCCATTCCGGTATGACCCCAGTATCCGTTTATGCCGCAGCTTACATATCCGCTCGCGGCAGGCCAGATAAAGTTGCTGCTGGTGTTCATGGCAGAGGCGGGCATCTGTTTCAACGGCATCTTTCCGCCGACTACAACCTTTTCGTTGCGCGGCTCCTCTATCACGCGGGTGTCCAAAACAGTGCGTTCGGTTTCGATACCGTCAACGTAGGTTACCTCGCTGGTGACAAGCGATTTGCCCTTTTTGCCCTTCTGCGTCACCTGAACATAGCCCTGATACTTGTTCTTATCCTGTATCTGCTCTATCTTGAAGTTTACCTCTTCCTCGCTGACCTCGGTTCTCACAACCTTAACCTCCAGCATCGGAACGGATTTCTTCACCAGAACCTCCTGCCCTATCAGCAGGGATTTTTCAATATCGGGGTTGAGCGCCTTCAACTGCGAATAGGGAATACCGTTTTTCTGCGCTATCTTTATCGGGGCATCGCCCGCAACGGTAATGTAGATGCGCTCCGCTTCCTGTTCCTCGTTGAGAATCTCCTCCATCTCGGCTATCTTTATCACCGAGCTGACGGGATAGAGTCCGTCTCTTGCCTCAACGTTTTTGACAAACGCCGTCTCCTCGTTGATGATTTTGCTGCTTTGCTCGTCCTCATCGCTCTTTTCGTCGCTTTCCTTATCTTCGGAGGACTCCTGCGTTTCTTCATCGCTTTGTGAGCGGTATCTGTCCTTTATATCGTCTAACAGCATGACAAGCTCATACCGCTTATCCACCGCACCGATAAAATCATCGTCGATATAAAGACCGGTAGCCTGCGAAAGCTCATTACCCGAGGCTTTTATCAGCTCATCGGTGAGCCTGTCCTCATCGAGCAGCTTGGATTTGTCAACCGCCGCTATGGTAAATTCCGGCACGGAATCGGCAGGCTTGATGTAATCCTCAAAGACGATACGGCCCAGCATCTGCTTTTCTGCCTGCTCAAAAACAGATTCGTCGGCGATATAGCCTATCTCCTCGCCGTTGTAAACCACCTTCAAGGCAAAATCTATATTCACAGTGGAATAAACTATTATCGCGAAAACCAGTGCCGCAAGCATCGGCGCAACATAGTTTATCGAGCTGAACAGCTTGGCGAAAAACTTGAGTATAACCGTAACAGCCACCATCAGCCAATAGCCGACAAGCTGTAAGGCTCCCCTCTTCTTTGCGGCGGCGCCGCCCTCCCTCATGCCGGAAAGAGCTTCTCCCAGCTTTTCAAAGGAGATGTCGTTGCGCGCAAAGAACAACCTTATATTAAAGACAAAACGCTCCTTGAGTGTCAAAAGCAGCTCCAGCAGAATCAGCGCCGCCATCATCAGCCTGCGCTTGGCAAATCTGCCCCGCCTCATCACCCAAAGTCCTGTATAGCAAAGCTGCTTTTCAATGCAGCTTAAAAAACCGCGTTGATTTTTCCTTTTCTCAGGTCGGGGGGAGCCGTGTGCATTTTGCGATTGGTCATCATCGTGAATCAAGGTATCTGTATTCCGATTCAAAGCACACTCTCCTTTCCGTTTTGTATAATAAAAAAGAAACACATTTTAATATACAACATTTCCCGCTTTTAATCAAGCTCTCACGGGCAAACACCGCTTTTTAACAGCAAAAAAGCGGGAACAGCTTTGATTTTTTTGAGCCGTAGGTCATTATACCAGTTATTTTTCCAAAGCTCAATGACGCGGCGGCAGTTTTAATCCAATATTCACATAACGGTCAAATTTGTCGTTATTATCGCGAATCTGCCGCGAAACGGCGCGGATTTTTCGGGCAATTTCACTTCAAGCGGCTTTCAACATCATCGAAAAAGCAATTTATACCAAAAGTATATCATTGCCGATGCTCCAGCTCCCACAAGCCGTCGGCTATCTCGGCGAATACCGGACAGGCGGCATCGGAACCGGATTCTCCGCCCTCCGCCAAAACCACTATCGTATATCTCGGCTTTTCGGCGGGATAAAAGCCCGAAAACCATGCGTGAACCGTTTCTTTTCCGTCAACATACTGTCCCGATTGCGCCGAGGCGGTTTTGCCGCCCGCGCCGCCGTGCTTAGGCATGGCGTTTTTGCCGCTTCCATCCTCCACCACCGATACCATCATCTCTTTCACGCTCTGCGCCGCCGAGGGGAGAAAAACGCTTTTTGCCGAATAAACCGCAGTCTGATTTTCCATTCGTTCGCCGTCTGCGGTGGAACCCGCCACCAGTCTGGGTTCCACCGCGCCGCCGCCGTTTGCCACAGCCGAAATCAGACAAGCCACCTGTATCGGCGTGGCGGTCAGCACCCCTTGTCCGAATCCGAAATTGGCTACCGCGGCAGGAGCTATAAGCTCGTTTTGGGTGGGCAGAGTTCCGCTCGCGGTTGAAAATCCGGGAGCCGCTTCAAACGCCGTCGCAAATCCCAGCAGACGCGCCTTATAAAGCAGCGTCTGCCCGCCTGTTTCCAACGCGAGCGAGATAAAATAGGGATTGCAGGAGCGTCTGAGCGCCTCCGGCATATCTATTTCGCCATGTCCGGCTAAGTTGTGACAGCGAAACAATCGGTCTTTCACCTCTATCGCGCCCTCGCAGTTGTAGCTCCTGTCGATGCCTGTTCCCGCCTCGAGAGCGCAGCAGGCGGTGAGCAGCTTAAATGTGGAGCCTACGCTGTATGCCGCAAACGCCCGATTGAAAAACGGCTCATCGGCGTTTTTCATCGAATCGGCGGGAGAGAGCGGATTGAATACCGGATAGCTCGCGCAGGCGAGAATATCTCCGGTGTAAGGCTCCATCACCACCACAGCCCCCTTTTTGAGCGACTTTGCGGCTTGCTCGGCAATCTGCTGTATATCCCTGTCGATAGTGAGAACTATCCCCGCGCCGCTGTTACAGCCGCTGTTTTCCACACGGGGAGCGTCGTCGCCTATTCCCCGCCTGAGCGCATCGGTAGAATAGCGAATCTTCAGCGTTCCGCCCATGGAAGCGAGCATATCATCATAGGCCTTTTCCAAGCCGGAAGCGCCCCTTCCGGTGGCGGGGTCGAGCTGACCGATGATATGCGCTGCGGGCTGTTCGCCGATATACCGCTGCGGAACCTCGAAAACCTCCACCCCTTTAGCGTATATCTCCCGCTCCTCCACCTCCCACAGAAAGGGCATAAAGCTCCTGAGAAGCTGAGAAAGCTGCTGCCGGCGCTCGGGCGGGGTTGCCCTCATCACGGCATCGGCAGAGCGGTCGTTAGGCTGTACGGCGGCGATATTCCTGCTCACCATTCCGGTGAGGGGACGCAGCTTGCGGTCGTATATAACGCCCCGTGTCTGCGCTATCGTCAGCACCGCCGCCGACTGCTGCCGCTGTGCCGCTGCCAAAGGCTCCGCAGAGCAAAGCATCGCCAGCCGCGCCAGCAAAAGTGAAAAGCAGAGTATCACCGCGCAATATGCCGCGAATATTCTTTTAGCCATAGCAATCCTCCGTAAAAGCGTGCTTTAAGCTATTTTTGCCAAATCTATGCCGAATGATACCCCTTTCGGCGGCTGCCGCCTGATTTTCGGCAGTTTTTCACCACAAGAAAAGACCCGCCCATCAATCGAACAGGGCGAGCCTTTAACCGCTTTCATATAACCTTTTCCAAATCCTTTTTCAGTCGCTTGATTATCCGTTTTTCCAATCGGGAAATGTAGGATTGGCTTATTCCTATCATATCCGCCACCTGCTTTTGGGTGTATTCGTGCCCGTCGGCAAAGCCGAACCGCAGCTTCATTATCGTTTTTTCACGTTCCTCAAGGCGCTCTATCGCCTCGGTGAGCATGGTTTTTTCGGTTTCCTGCTCGATGGGGCGGTTTATTGATTCGGCATCTGTTCCCAAAACATCGGAGAGCAAAAGCTCGTTTCCGTCCCAGTCGATATTCAGCGGTTCATCAATGGAAACCTCGTTTTTCAGCGACTGGCATTTCCGCAGATACATGAGAATTTCGTTTTCGATGCAGCGTGAGGCGTAGGTCGCGAGCTTGGTTCCGCGGCTCGGCGAAAAGGTATTCACCGCCTTAATCAGCCCTATCGTGCCTATCGAAATGAGATCCTCCACCCCTGGTCCCGAGCTTTCAAATTTCCTGGCGATATAAACCACCAGCCGCAGATTGTGGGTTATCAGCACCTGCCGCGCCTCGCTGTCGTTTTGCTCCAGCCGCAGGAATATCACCTTTTCCTGCTCGCGGTCAAGCGGCGGCGGGAGAGTTTCCGGTCCGTGTATGTAATAGAGCGAGCCGCCGCACCCCAAAAAGCGCAGCAGCCTTTCGATGATTTTTCCGAGCATATTCATTCCCCCTCAAACAGCTTTTTGACAAAATACCGCGGGATTGCATATTCCGCTCCAGCCGCCGTCAAAACTATCCCCGGTGACAGCGATATAGCAGGCGGCTTCAACGCTTTCTCCCTCCTCGGTGGTGAATATCACCCGCTCGGGGAGAAATGCCGGCAAAACTCCGTCGATTCCGACAGATTTGTAGGGAATAAGCCGCATATCGGCGCCAACGGCTTTTCCCGCGAGGAAATCATCAAATCCATCGGGAATAAGCGGCAGAACCGCCGATTTTTCACACACCGTCACAGGCAGGGCGGAAAACGGTTCTCTCAGGCTGTTTCCGCTGTCGATAAGGGCGGTGAAGCTGCGGGAATTTCCCTTTTTGAAAACCGAAACGGTGCAAAACCGCCTTTTTGGAACAGCCGACATCAGCCGTGAAAAAACCGTCGCCGCGATATATCCCGTTCCGCAGCAGAAAAGCAGCGCAAAAGCGCCTATATCAAAATAAACAGCCCCTCCCCTTTGAAAAAATCCATCGGGCGAAAAGCAAAACTGCCACATCGACAAGGCTCCGCACAACAGCATAGACGACAACAGCAGCGTTATCACAGCGAAAGCAAAGCCCGCCGCCTTGCATCGGCAGAAAACCGCGGCAGTGACCGCCGCCGTGAGCGCCACCCGATAAACCGACTGCCAAAACAGCGTCATCGGCGGCAGAAATATCGACAGCGAGCCTGCCGCTCCTATCGCGGCACCCAACGTCAATCTGAAAAGAGTCGGTCGTTTTCGGCAAAGAACAGCCGTTATCCGCAGAAGCAGAAAATTCACGATGAAATTCACCGCCAAAAGAACATCTACATAAATTATCACTGCGCCGCCCCCTACTCAAACAAGTATAGCGGCAGATTGGCGAATTGTTTGTCAAAACCACTGAAAGCCCACCGAAAAATCCGATATTGCGAACACATTTTTCACCTTTCGCATAGGATATGTTAAAACCGACTATGGAGTTGATGATATGGTGTGTAACTGCGGCGGCGCTGTCAATTCGCAAGCGGGAAACAGTTTGAACAGCGCCCGAAACCGCCGCCCCACCCAATGCCGCTGTCAGCAGGGCAAAAGCGGCAGCAAAAACAGCTTTTGGCCCGTCTTTGCCAATCTGCCGCGGCAGGGTCGCTGCTGAAAGGGCGGAGAAAAGCGCCGTTTCCCGAAAAAGGAGCGGCGCTCAATTCGTTGTATCGGCGGGAAGTTTGTTGTATAATCAAAGGGAATACTAAAACACCGACAGAGAGGGATATTCATGGATAAAAAGCAACGTGCCGCCGAAGCTGTCAGACTGTTGGAAACGGCTTATCCCAACGCAGTCTGCTCGCTGACATATCAAAAGCCGCATGAGCTGCTCATCGCGGTGAGACTTTCGGCTCAATGCACCGATGCGCGGGTGAATATGGTCACTCCCGAGCTTTTTTCGCGATACCCCGATTTGCAGTCGCTGGCGGCGGCTTCTCCCGAGGAGATAGGCGAAATCATAAAAAGCTGCGGACTGTATAAAACCAAAGCAAAGGATATATGCGCCCTCGCCGAAATACTGCTCGAAAAATACGACGGAAAGCTCCCCGACAATATGGAGGAGCTTACTTCCCTCCCGGGAATAGGGCGCAAAACCGCCAATCTCGTTTTGGGGGATATATACGGTCAGCCTGCGGTGGTGTGCGACACCCACTGTATCAGAATAACAAATCTGCTGGGACTTACCACCACCAAAGACCCCCTCAAATGCGAAAAGGAACTGCGCGACTGTCTGCCGATGGACAAGGCTAACGACTTCTGCCACAGACTGGTGCTTCACGGCAGAGCGGTTTGCGTTGCAAGAAAGCCCAACTGCCCCGTCTGCGCCATGGCTGCGGTGTGCAAATTCGCTGAGGAAAACCCGACTCAATAACCATTTCGGCTTAATCACAAACTGCAAAGCGGCTCGCCTTTACAAAAAGGCGAGCCGCTTTCTTTTGCCTGTTTTCGCGAAAATTCCCCCGAAATCGGGAACAAAAAGCAATTCGGCGGGAGAAACCGCCCCCGCCGAACAGATTTTCTTATTTCTTTCTTCTGAGCATGGCACCCTCGGCGGCATCGCCGTCAAAAGCTATGCTGATTTTCATGTGTGGGTGGCGCGCCGCCTCGAGAGGATTTCCCTCCTCATCGCGCAGGTCACAAGCGGTGAGCTTTACAGGCTGACTGCCCGGATTTAAAAGCTCCAGCTCACATTCCGCCTCAAAACGGTTTTTCTCGGTAAGATAGAGTCTGCCGTTTTCGGATTTTTCCACAACGGCGCTGACCTCCCAATCCTGCACATAGCCGCCCTCGTAGTAGCTTTGCTGATGCGGCTGTCTGCCGTAGTAAAAGCCGGTGGAGTATTCTCTGTGCGAAACGGTTTTCAATTCATCAAGCGCCCATTCGGGAGCGGATTCGCCTTTCAGCGCCGCATCTAACGCCGCACGATAGGCATTTGTCACCACGCCGACATAATAAGGGGATTTTGCCCTGCCCTCTATCTTAAAGCTGGCTATTCCC
This sequence comes from uncultured Oscillospiraceae bacterium, assembly GCA_964573335.1. Taxonomy (GTDB): domain Bacteria; phylum Bacillota; class Clostridia; order Oscillospirales; family Ruminococcaceae; genus Yanshouia. The sequence continues at coordinate 13,544 of CAZNJJ010000009.1, forward strand.
GCATCGGTCAATTCTCTCAGATGCTCTATCATGCAGAGGTCTTTCGCGTTGAGAATAGTGGTTCCCCGCTCGTCCTCAAACACCGGCAGGAATATTCCCGGACGCTTTTCCTCCATGAGATGATAATTCCACCTGCAAGGCTGCGAACATTCTCCGCGATTTGCGTCTCTGCCTGTGAGATAATTGGATATAACGCACCTGCCCGAAACCGACATACACATAGCGCCGTGAATAAATGCCTCTATCTCCAACTCCTCGGGCAGGCGGGAGCGCATGACCTTTATCTCCTCCAACGTCATTTCACGGGCAAGCACCACCCTTTTCACCCCCATATCGTAGAGGGCGCGGGCGGTCAGCTCGTTGACTATCCCAACCTGAGTGGAGGCGTGTATCTCCATATCGGGGAGCAGCTTTCTCGCAAGCTGCAAAACGCCTATATCGGCGATTATCAGCGCATCAACGCCCGACTCTCCCACCCGCTTTAAAAACTCCGGCAGACGCGGTGTTTCGTCACAACGGGGCAGGGTATTCACAGTGAGATGCAGTGAAACTCCGTGGCTGTGAGCATATTCGGCTGCCTCGGGCAGTTCATCGAGGGTGAAGTTGGCAGGCGCTGTTCTCATTCCGAAATCGGTAGCGCCGATATATACGGCATCTGCGCCGTATCTTATCGCGGTTTTGAGTCTTTCAAAGTCTCCCGCGGGGCAAAGCAGCTCGGGTCTTGCCATAGATTTATCGCTCCTGTCATACGGCTTTAAGGCGGAAAATCCGCCTTTGCGCCGTCAGTTTATATCGGTTCCGTGCTTGGTGCCGCCTGCCGCCGCCGCTTTGCGAACGTTGGAATAATGCTGGTCAAGCGTTTTGCCGTAATAATATTTTCCGTTTACATCTGTCACAAAGAAATAATAATCGGTGTCCTCGGGGTCGATAGCCGCTTTTATCGCGTCGATTCCGGGGTTGCATATCGGACCTGTCGGCAGTCCCGTGCAGACATAGGTGTTGTAGGCATCGTAGATTTCCTGCGTAGAACGGGTTTGATAGGGCTTTATATCGTTTTCGACATAGTTTATCGTAACGTCCGACTGGAGCATCGGCAGCCCTGCCGCGGTATTGTCGATTCTGTTGTGGAACACCGAGGAAACACGAGCCATTTCCTCCTCGTTGCCCGCCTCCTTCTGGATTATCGAGGCAAGGATAACAGCTTCATCGAGGGTCATGCCCGCGTCCTGTATCTCGTTATACATTCCCATAACTCTCGTCTGGAAGTTCTTCAAAAACTTTCTTGCCACCGAGGTGACATTCTCTCCGACATAGAAATTATATGTGTCGGGGAATATATATCCCTCAAGCCGTCTGAATCTCAGCTTGCTCTCGGGCATCATATCAATGAACTCGTAAACGAACTCGCCGTTTTCTGTTATCTCGATAAACTCATCGGCATCGCAAACCTTTTTCTCTTCCAAAAGGTCGGCGATTTCGCCCAGGGTCATTCCCTCATAGAAGGTTATCATAACCTCCTCCTTGACGGTGTTGCCCATTCGCATAGCGGTTATGATGCGGTCGTAGCTCATGTTGGAATTGAGCATATAGTCTCCCGCCTGAAAGCCGCTGTCCTTTTTTCTGAGACGGGCGTAGCTTTCAAAAATCACGGGGTGGTCGATGATTCCTTTTTCATCGAGCAGCTCGGATATATCCTTAACGCTCATTCCCTTTTTAACGGTAAGCTCTATCTGCTTATCCTCTTTGCCGAAAGCAAACATATCGGTAGCGCTCGAAATGGCAAACAACGCCAGAAATACCGCTATTCCCAGCATAAGCAGTATCGCGATAAAGGTTAAAAATCCGCGTCTGCGTCTTTTTCTTCTGCGCGGGCGCTGATACTCATATTCGTTTTGGTTTTCTCTCATCGGAATTTTCTCCTTTCCGGCGCTGTAACCACCTGACAGGCAAAGGCATAGTATATAACAAAACAATCAACTGTGAGGTGAATCTTAATGAACGGTAACGGCTGTCTGTGGATAATCATTATCATCATTCTCTTGTTCTGCTGCTGCGGAGGCGGCTCCGGCTGCGGAAACAGCTCCTGCGGGTGCGGAAACAACTGCGGCTGCAACAACTGCGGATTCTAATCAAAGCTGTACTTAGTCTGACGAAAAGGCTCCTTTTCAAAGGGGTCTTTTCGGCATTTCGTTAAAGCGCTGCGCGGTATTCGCGGTGAAATACTCGGTGACTATCCTGTCTACCCTCACATCAAATCTGCCGTGCCAAAGCCGTTCCACAAGGCAGTTTTTGTAGAGAATAAGTATCTTTTCGCCCGGATATTCCCGTAAAAAACGGTCGTAATATCCGCCGCCGTAGCCTAAGCGAAAGCCCATTCTGTCACAGGCGAGCGCGGGAACCACGCAGATGCTGTCCGAAAAATCGGTCACCAGCCTGCTTTCGTCCGCCTCCGGCTCCAAAACGCCGAAGGTTCTCGGAATAAGCTCATCAAGTCCGCTGATATAATAAAACTCCATCTCGCGGGTTCCGCTGACACATCTCGGAACCGCCACCCTTTTCCCATCGGAAAGCGCCTTGGCTATCATTTCGCGCGTTCCCACCTCTATCGGGGTGGAAACGTAGGTCAATATCGTTTTTGCCCGCCGATAAGAAGCGAGCGAACGCAGTCTCGCCGCAATTCTGCGGTCTGCCTGCTGCTTTCTCGTTTCGGTCATCGCTCGGCGGCGCTCCTTGAATTTCGCGCGGAGCTGCATTTTATATTCTTTTATGTTATCGGGTCGCTGCATCAGTCAAACACCAGCGTGAAGCGGGGATATGTTCCCCCATTCACGCGCCTTTCCGAATCATACCATTTTGTCATTGCAAACGGGCGGGAACCGCTCTCGCTTTCAGCCGCCGAAATACGCACGACAGCCGTTTTCTTTCCGAAATAATCCGCTGCCGCCGCCAAAACCGCTCTGTCGAGCGAGGAAAAGCCGTATTCCTTTATCAAAACCTTGTCCTTAAAGGGAAAGCAGACGGCATATCCGTTTTCAAGCAGCAGGGTTTTTCCGCCTGAAAGCTCACATTCCTTCTGCTGAAATCCGAGCGCTTTTCTGTCCCACATCATATACAGGCTCGAATCGGAAAAAAGAGCGTTTCTCCGCTCAAAAAGCTCGGGCAGATTCGCCTCTTTAAAGGGGAAATCCCCCTTTTCGGCTTTTATCTCGATTTCCCGACAGAAAAACTCCGTTTCAAATCCGCGCTTTTTGTAGTATTCAAAAAGCGACGGCTCTGCGGGAACAAGAAGTGACATCGCCACCCCGCTCTTTTTCATATATTCGTGGGCATATTCCAGCAGGCGGGTGCTGACAGAGCGGCTCCTGAACCGCGGCTCGGTGCAAACCGCGTAGATATATCTCGCCGAATACTTCTTTTCGCCGCAAACGGCGGTTATCGGCAGCAGAAACAGCATACCCGCCAATTCTTTGCCGCTAAAGGCAGTGAGACACTCATTCGGCTCAAATCTGTTTTCAAAAAAGAAATCTATATAGTAATCATCATCGCCGAAACAGCTTTTCCACAGCCTTTTGAGACTGTCAATATCGCTTTTTTCGGCAAATCGAATTGCAGGATAGAGATTATCGGTCATTTTTCTCCGTGGCGGTATACCGCTCAAACATCATCACCGGTCGATAGGAGCGTTTTGCCTTTCGCAAGCCTTCCTCGCCCATATCCTCCTCACGGTTGACATATTCGTATTTTGAAAGCTCGTTTTTCACAAACTGCTGATTTATCATGGTATAAGCGCCCTCCACATCGGAAAACGCCTTTTCGATATGCACATCAAAGGTGTCATCGGTTATCTCACTGCCCATCGTGTAGGCAACAACCCTGTCTCCCACTCTCAACAGAGCGCCGATAAGCCCCAGCTCAAAAAATTTTTCAAAGGCGTTTTTAACGGCACAGCTTTCTTTTTTCAGCCCGTCGCTCTCACAGCCCTGCGTGCGGCACCATTCCTCGGTCATTTCGCGCGCTTCGTGCAGGTTTTCGGCGGTGAGCCGCTCATATTTCCAGTCGGGATAGCTTGCGATAAATTTGTTCACATGGTTGCGCTTTGCGTGCAGTTTTTTGCCTGCCAGCGTTGCAAGGCTCTCTCTCGAATAGATATAGTCGGCGCCGCCCTCGTCGCAGGTGAAATCGAATCTGTCGGGGAACACCCGCTCAACCGTATCTTTATTCTCCTTTGCTATCCCATATATGACAAAGTTGTTTCCCCGCTCGGCGGCATCGGATTCTATCAGCCTCAGTGCTTCTTCTGTATCTCCGCCGCCAACGGGAAACATATACTCGTTATCGGCGTTTTTCATCAGCAGAAAAGCGTTAAAGCGGGCGATTTCGATGCCGTATATCTCCGCCCAGTTGCAGAGATTGGCAAAGGTATATTCACACCCTCTCATATTCGCCGCTCTCATGCACTTTTCGGCAAACGGCTTATCCTCAAGGGTGACTTTTTTAAAATTTAACATATATCCTCCGTATCATTTTTCCGGGAATACCGATTCTGCCGCCTTTTGCATCACCTTTTCGGCGATGACGCTTATCGGCAATGGGTCATGCTTCTCGTCGGAACAGCATATTATCTGCCAGCCGAGCGTTTCGGCGGCGAAAAGCGCCGCCTCGCGGCATTTGAGCAGGTATCCGAGGTTATTCTCGTGAATATCCTTTTTGCTCTCATCGCCGTGGTATCTCTTTTCCATCAGCTTTTGCGATGCCTCGGGCGGCATATCGAGGTAGAATACCATATCCGGCGCGGGCAGCCCCAGCATGGCATATTCATAATGCTCCAGCCATTCGATATAGCTTTTTCTCTCCTCCTGCGGGAGCTTGGACATCTGATGGCAGATATTCGAGGTGGTATAGCGGTCTGCCACTATTATTTTGCCGCCGAGATAGTCCTCTTTCCAATTTCGCATATAGCTGATATATCTGTCGAGCGAATAAAAATTTGAGGCGGCGTAGACATTCACCTCATCGAGTGAGCCTATCTCCCCCGCAAGATACATTTTAACCAAAGCGGAGGACTGACTGTCATAATCGGGAAAGGAAATTTTTTTCGCTTCAACGCCCTTTGCCGTTATCGAATCAAAAAACAGCTTTGCCTGTGTGGCTTTTCCGCTTCCGTCCAGTCCCTCAAACACTATCAGCTTGCCGCTCATGCCTTTTCACCCTCGGCAAGATAGAGTCGGCGCATTTCCGCGGCTTTTCCGCAACTCATTTTTCCCTCGGGGCAGGCACCCTTTACACAGGGCGGGCCCGCTGTTTTAAAGAGAACGGGCGCGACCTCCTTGACCAGCGCGAGCATCTGATTTGCCACATCTCTTATCTCCCACTGGGCGCGGTTGCAGCAGCGGTGAGCGAAAAAGTTATAAAGGCTTCTCGCGTTCATCGTCATTATCATTCTTGTCTCGCAGGCATTGGGAAATACAAAACGCGCATCTTCAATGGCGTGTTTTTCCGCCTTGCTGCGGGCGGATTTTTCATCAACACCGTCGGCTATCAGCTCGGCGGTGTATTTTTCCTTGAGAATATCGGATATTTTCTCGTAGCTCTCCGCGGCAGAACGCATAGCGCTCTCGTAGGCTTCCAACGCGTCGGGGTCGTTCTTCACCGCATCGGGAAGAACATATTCAAACGGGGAAAGGCGAACATATCTCTGGCTCTGAACGCTGTAAGAGGCAATCCTGTGCCTTGTTATCTGAGCCAGCAGCGAACGGGAAACTCCCTCTATCGCAAAGGTGAAAACAGCGTGTTCAACCGGACTTTCATGTCCCATTGAGACAAGCATATTAAGGAATTTCTCGGTTTTTTCGGGGGTGAGGTCGTCCATCAGTCCTTCCACCGTCTGTTTGGAATAGCAGAGCTTTGCCGCCGCCGCAACCACCTTTTCCGGCTCGGGCGTGTGGCAAAGCAGTGTTACTTTAGCCATATAAAAACCTCCTCGCGGTCTTTTGCCGACAATTTCAAATCATAATTATACTTTTATATACTACTGCCAATTTTCGCTTATGTCAACAATTTGCGCCCTCCCTCAACAGCCGAAAACGCCCTCCGCGGCGAGAGGGCGTTTTGCTTTAAGTAAGGGTTTTCGGGCTTATTCCGCTTCAAAATCGGCGAGCTTGGGCGGGAAAAACTCATCAGTTGGAAACTCCACCTTGGAAAACAGCTCGCAGGGGTCGCTGTTCAAATCAGCCGAACTGCCGCATTCGCTCTTGGGGATACAGAAATCATATATCGGCACCATCACCTGAACCTGTCTCATAAGCTGAACGATAGAGAAAAGCCCCAGCGTGACATATATCGTTCTGCTGCCGGAAACATCGGCGAAACTGCCGCAAAACTGCGATGCGATTTCCTCGGGCGGAGGCGGAGCGACGGTAACGGCAGCCGCACCGCTTTTCTGCTCACAAACTCGGCTGGCAAGAATCATCGGGTCGAGAACCTGAACATTCACAATGGGGGAACAGCTCTGCTGTTCGCCGACAGCGCCCTCGGTGGAAAAGGTTTTCACACCCGCATCACTGCCGAAAAGGATAACCTTTTTGCAGAATATTCCCAATCCCTCAACCAAAGTGGGGGTGCAGCCCGCAGCGCGGCATACAGTGAACACTATCTTGAAGAAAAATGTCATATCCACCGAGAAAAAGCCCTTGTTGAAAGCGAGCGGAGTCACCTCAAAATAGACCGACAGCACCTCGGCGCAGCGTGTTTTTATGATATTTGCCTCGTCGATGAGCTGTTGACCCTCATCGGTGAAAATCACCTGCATATCCCTTATGCAGTCTTTGTCGGAGCAGGCATCGTATATCCGCCGCGTGTCGATACACACCGCCTCGCGGAATATATTTGCCGAGCGTCCGGAAAGGTTATCGCCGGCGTTTGCACAATTCATATAGATCCTCCTGTTCGATATATCGGATTTCACTCACTACATAGTATGAGACAATTCTCTTTTTGTTACGCCGAAGGCGGCTGCAAAGCGGTTTCTAAAAATGTTCAGAAAAATCGTGATAATTTTTCACAACTTTTTCGCATCGCGTTAAAATTTGAATAGTATTCTTTAATCACGGCAGCAAGAGATGGATAACTGATTTTCCCTGATTTTACGGATTCTCCTCTTTTCAATTTTGTGCGGACATCGTTCTCCCTTTCTTTTTCGATGTCCATGCCCACCGTGCCTTTTGCTCTTTTTTCGGCACGGTGGGTTCTCCCTTTTTTGGAGAGGGTTTTGCGTTCGGATTCAAATTTCAGCCGAAAATTTGCTTTTAATTTGGTCATCACGGCGAATTTTGCAGTTTTATCGGCGAATTTGTTCAAAAAGGTTGATAATCCTCCCGACTTCTGATATTATTTTCTGCGGCAGTTAAACCGAAAAGGAGGAGAAAGCCATGATACGCATTTTAACAAAAAGATGTCCCGCTTTCCCCTTTGGTTTTTTGATATGAGCATCACTGTTTGTTTTGATAAACAGTTGATGCTTATTTTTTTGAGAACCGTCGGTTTGAAATCTTTGATAAAGAAAAGGAGAACCTAAAAATGAGCACAAATGATTTGGGTCACGAAGGCATTTACGACGCGCGCAAGCTCGGCGTTCCCAAAATGCTTCTGCTCGGTATCCAGCACACCTTTGCCATGTTCGGCGCAACGGTTCTTGTTCCGCTGCTGACAGGCTTAAACGTTTCCACCACGCTGCTTATGGCAGGCTTGGGAACTCTGCTCTTTCACTTTTGCACAAAGGGAAAGGTTCCGGTATTTTTGGGCTCGTCGTTTGCCTTTCTCGGCGGCTATTTCGCGGTAGCTCCCATGATAGACGGTATGCCCAACACCGAGATGCTCCCCTACGCCAGCGGCGGCGTTTTCTGCGCGGGACTTGTTTATGTGGTCTGCGCGGCGCTGATAAAGCTGTTCGGCGCCAAAAAGGTTATGCGCTTCTTCCCCCCTGTGGTAACAGGACCTATCATCATCTCGATAGGACTTATCCTCGCTCCCTCCGCTATAAGCAACTGCTCCACCAACTGGCTGCTCGCTTTTGTGGCGCTTGTTGTTATCATAGTATGCAACATCTGGGGCAAGGGCATGGTAAAGATAACCCCCATTATCATCGGCGTTGTGGTTTCTTATATAGTTGCCCTGCTGACCAACGCGGTTGATTTTACCGCAGTCAGCCAGGAGAGCCGCATCATCGCCATGGCTCCGCTCACCGTTATGAAGTTTGACGCTTCTGCGATAATCACCATCATGCCGATAGCGCTCGCTACCATGATGGAGCATATCGGTGATATTTCCGCTATCTCCGCCACCACCGGCAGCAACTATATCGCTTCTCCAGGTTTGCACCGCACCCTTATCGGTGACGGACTCGCAACCAGCCTTTCGGCGGCTTTCGGCGGCCCCGCAAACACCACCTACGGTGAGAACACCGGCGTTCTGGCGCTGACCAAGGTTTACGACCCCCGCGTTATCCGCATTGCGGCGATAACCGCAGTTCTGCTCTCCTTCTTCCCGAAATTCGCCTGCATCATCAACACCATTCCCGCGGCTATCATCGGCGGAATTTCCCTCATTCTCTACGGAATGATTTCCGCTATCGGCGTTAGAAACGTGGTTGAGAATCAGGTGGATTTCACCGAATCGAGAAACCTCATCATCGCCGCCGTTATCCTTGTTTCGGCGCTTGGATTCAACTCTATCGGCGGATTGACCTTCAGTCTCCTCGGCGCGGACATCACCCTTTCCGGTCTTGCAATCGCCGCCATCGCGGGAATACTGCTCAACGCCATTCTCCCCGGCAACACCTATGAATTCAACGCTCCCGAGAGCGAAGGCAGCAAGGCTGTCAACTTTAAGGTTTGAGCCTTAAACCAAAGTGTAAAAAGCTCCTCTGTTTTAAAACAGAGGAGCTTTTGCTTTTCTCAAAGAATCACGCCCGCCAGCGCTTGAGTGTGGGGAAAAACTTTTCCATGCTTTCCTTTATCTGCTCACAGCTCATCTCGGGGTGAGCAGCCGCCATAGGCTCAACACAGAAATCTATCATTTCCCGCATACTGCAATTTGCGGTGAACTCACCGTTTTTATAGCAGTAGATGCAGTATTCGTCGTTTTTCTCTCCGTTTTTCTCGGTTGCAAGCAGTTGAGCATCGTTGAGCGGCATTCCGCAGGACTGGCAAAATTTCATTTCCATGGTTTTGACCTCCTTGAATAGTATGATAGGATTATATCCCGCGAAATATGACGACAGCGCGTCATATATAAATCGTCTCATTACCGAAGTTGCAAAAATCCCGCCCTCACAGAACTTTTCTCCTGTGAGAACGGGATTCTTTTTGCTGTAACGGGCTTATTCCACCTCTACGGTGCATTTCACGCTCGAACTGCCGCCCTTTGCGGAAGCGGTTATCGTGAGCGAACCTTTTTTCAGCGCCTTTATATGCAAAGCAGCGCCGCTTGCGGAAAGCTCCGCGGTTTTGTCGTCTCCCTCAGCCGACCAGACGATTTCAACATCGTCATCGCCCTCCCAATCAATGGTCAGCTCGGCTTCATCTCCCGCCTCAAGCGAGAGCGACTCGGCGCTCATCGATAGCTGTATATTCGAGTCGGCGGCGGGGGCGGCAGGAGCGGTTTTCTGCATGGAACCGCAGGTCTGTGTGCCTGTGATTCCCGCAGAGGAAGCCATATATTGCAGATATTGACCTATTCCGTTGGCGATGGCGGTAGCCACATTGGACTGATAGCCGTCGTTTATCAGCTTGTGATACTCATTCTGATTGGACATAAAGCCGGTTTCGAGCAGAATGGCGGGATACTGCATCGTTCTGGTGACGTAGTAGTAGCCGTGCTTCTGCCCGCGGTTGGCTGTGTTGAGGTTTGCCGCGACATTCGCCGAGACAAACTGTGCCAGACCGGACGACCAGTAGTTGAAATAATATGCCTCTGTTCCCGCCGCGGAAGCGTTATACGCCGCCGAATTGGAGTGAACGCTGATAAAGAGGTGCGGGTCGGCATCAGATGCCATTTCAACTCTCTGCTGGAGCGAATAGCTGTTGTTGGGGGTGTTGTATATCACAACCTCTGCCCCTCTGTTTCGCAAAACAGATGCGAGCTTGGAGGCTATCGCGTAGTTTACCACCTTTTCGGGATAAGCCGAGAGATAGCCGAGCGCACCTACGTCACTGCCGCCGTGTCCGGGGTCAATGACTATTTTAGCGCCGTCGAGGTTGGTTTTTGTGACATCGGGCGGGTTGTTAAAGCGCAGAACAAGATTTCCGTCGTCGTCGAAATAGGGATACATTCCCATAAACTTGCCCGCTTCTTTCAAGGTCAGCGTCATGGTGTCCTTGGAAAAATCAACACGGGAGAAAAGGGGATTCTTGTTGAGCGCCATGCTCTCGGGCATTGAGTTGGTGTAGTGGAACTTAAATGTGAGCTTGTCGCTCGCGTAGCTGCCCGAATAAGCCACCTGCTGTCTTGTGTTGAGGATAACCTTGGTATAGCGTCTGTCGCTTGTGACGGTGCAGCCTGTTATCGCGTTGTCCACAGCGGCAGAAGCCACCGAAACGGGAGTAATATCCTCTGTGAATACCCTCAATCCCGATTGCAGGCGATAGAATTTGTAGGTTTCGAGCTTATTCTTGTTGGTGAAGCTGTATGGTATCTCGTCGCCCACCGCATAGTCAAGCGCTCCCTTTGGCAGCGGGAAGTAGGTAGGCTCGGAATACTGCGAAACGGTTTTGCCGTTAAAGGTCTCCGCCAAATCCGCGGTTATCACTATCGGAGTGCCGTCCGAGGGCAGAGTGCGCTTGTTTACTACGATAACAGCGCCCTGCTTGCTCTTGGTTATGCCGTTCCACTCGCCGTAAACGGTTATCGCGCCGAGATTTACGTCCTCTTTCTGTGCGTCCGGCACGGTAAACACGCCGGAATAGCGTTTATAGGCGGTGTCACGGTATTCATCATCGTCCTGATAGTCGGCGGGAGAAAGGGCGACAGTCTGCGAGCCGATAACGGCATACACCTTGGAGCCTTCGTATGCCGCCGCGCCTATCGTCAGCTTGGTGGCGCCGTCAACGTTGAGCTTTCCGTTTCCGGGAGAAACCTCCTTGACTACCTCGGTGACTCTGGTGATGTTGTAGGTGACGGTTTTGCCCTTGTGGTCTATCTCAAAGACATTGTCGCCCTCGGTCAGGCTCATTTCCAACTGGAAATAGCCGTTTTCGTCTGTCTCTATCTCAACGCCGTTTATGGTGGCATCGGTGTTGGGGTCACTGTGTCCTGCAAATAGAACGGTAGGGTCAAAGGAGGTGAAGGTGGTTTTCTGCGGCATAGTCAGCTCGAGATCCTGCATGATATGCTCCTCTTTAACGCTTCCCGCATAATAGCCTATCAGCTTGGAGGCACATTCCTTGGGGTTTTCGAGCAGGCGTTCAAGACTGTCGAATATGCTGCCGCGATAGCTGCCCGCTTCTCTCGCGGCTATTACCTGACGGGCAAGCTGGTCGTATTCCCCCCAGCCTTCTTCATCGGTGACAGCCTTTGAAGCGGCATGAACTATGTAAAGCGGAAAACCGTATTCCGAGGCTTTTTCATTCCACCACGAAACCACCGTCTGATAAGGTATCGAATGGTTGTCGATGGCGCCGTTGGCTTTAACGGCGATGAAATCAACAAGTCCCTGCTCGAAAAAGGATATAGTATCGGAATTGCCGTCTGCCAGCGTGGAGAAAAGCGCCCTTGTTTCCGAACCGCTTTCGTCCTCATAGCTGTTAGCCCAGACAGCCTCGCTCAACAGTCCCACCGAAACAGAGGGAGCTGTTTTTGCAAGCTGTTCGCTGACTATCCTCACAAGTGTTTCGGGAACAGACCTCATATACTGCTCAAATCCCGCTCCGCCGCCCAAAAGCATATAGTTGGAATAGCTTTTGGTGGTCATGGTGTTATAATATCCGTCTATCATTATTCCGTCGGGGGAATATTTCGCGGCAAAGTTCTCAATATCCGCGCTGACATTGTCAATGAGAGCGGAGGTGGCTTTTCCCAGAGGGGAAATCTTTTCGGTGAGTGCCACATCGGTGATGTTGTAGGTCAAAAAGACATACATTCCCTGCGATTTTGCCGCCGAAACAGCATATTCCAGCGGGTCAAAGCTGACAGCGTCGCGGCTTTTGAGCGCTTTGGCGGAATATATCGCCAATCCGTCGGCATCTGTCGTATCAAAAACGACGGTGTTCATCGTCAGTTTTTTCGCTTCTTCGATAGCGGAATCTATCGAGCTGTAGGTTTTTTCACGGTCGGAAACTATACGGTAATCCCGCCCCGCCTTTATCACAACGGCGCGCGCTTCGCCGCTCGGCAGGCGCTTTTCGGCAACGATCTTTTCCGGCTCTCTCTGCTGAGAATCGGAAATATCGGTTCTGCTTGAAACGGCGGCGTTTGAGATTTCTTTTTGGCTCAAAAACTCGGGAACGGTTATCTCCCCGCGTGAAGCAAGCACAGCAAACGCGCCGGTGAGCATTGTAACAGCCACCAGCGCCGCGCCTAAAATCACAGCGAGACTTTTTCGCCTCATTTTTATCTTATGCTTTAAACGTCTTGTCAAGGAAATGCTCCTTTAAAGCAGTATTTTTTCGATTTTGCCCCGTTGTCAAAGGATTTCCGCAAGGTTAGCCATTTCCTTTGAGATGTGTTTTCTCACGGCGTTTTCGGGGTTGAATATCGAATCATAGCGGTACAGCACAAAGCCGGAATAACCGCTCTTTTCCCGCGCCGCCTGCACCATGCGGCTCATCATATCGTCGTTGTTGACCCACTCGTTTACACCGCCGCCCGCCCATTTGTCGGTGACGCCGCATTTGTAAACGGCAAGTCCTATGTAGAGATCCACCCCGCCCGATTTCGCCATCTTATTCCAAAGCGTGAGTGAACCGGCATAGGGCACGGTGCTGTTATCGAATCCGTAATATATCTGCGGGCAGATATAATCGACATATCCGTCGTTGGAAAGCCATTTTTCCACATCAGCAAACTGCCCGTCGTAGTTATTGTCCATTCTCGCCTGCGGACTGATTCCGAAAATAACGCTTGAATCGGTCTCCTTCACCGCCGAATATACCTTTCGCACCAGCTTGTTGACGTTATCTCTGCGCCAATCCGCCTGAGACATACTGCCGCCCGCGGCACGATAGCTCTTATAGTATTTCGAATCGAACGACATATCGGTGGTGGGGTAAAAATAGTCATCGAAATGTATTCCGTCAACATCGTATTTTTCGATTATCTCGACCACGCCGTCGGTTATAAGCTGACGCGCCTCCTCACTCGCGGGATTGTAGAATATTCCGCCGTTATAGGAGACAGCCATATCGCTGCCGCTATTTATCGCCTTTACAGCGGGATTTGCGGAGGAAACCGCCTGTGTTGAGCCTACCGCCCTGACGCGATAGGGGTTTATCCACGCTTCTATACGCAAACCGTGATTTTTCGCCAGCCGAACCATTATTTCAAGCGGGTCGTATCCGGGGTCAACACCCTCTGTCTTGGTCAATACATAGCTCCACGGGAATATATCCGAGTCATACATGGCATCACCGAAAGGGCGCACCTGCACGAAAACGGTATTCATGCCTATATCGCGTATCTTTTCAAAGGCGTTATCCATATTGGAGGTGAAAGCCGATTTGCTTTTGTTCTGCGCCAGCGTGTAAAAATCAAGGTAGGACACCCACACCGCACGCACCTCGTCCGGCATATCAATATCTTGATACTGCTGTTTTTGAGCGGCGGCTTGAGCTTTGGCTTCTGATTCTGCCTTGGCTTGAGCTTCTGCCTTAGCCTTAGCTTCCGCTTCTGCCTTGGCTTGCGCTTCTGCTTGAGCCTTGGCTTCTGCCTCTGCCTTGGCTTGCGCTTCTGCTTGAGCCTTAGCTTCTGCTTCTGCCTTGGCTTGCGCTTCTGCTTGAGCCTTGGCTTCTGCCTCTACCTTGGCTTCTGCTTCTGCTTGGGCTTTTTCCTCGTCCTCTTTTTCTTTGTTTTCTTTTTTCTTATCGTTTTTCAGCTCAACGGCGGGCAGCTGCTTATCGGCGGGCGGAAATTCTCCCCTGCCGCCCACGTCGGCGGTGACTACCTTTTCCGGCAGCTCGAGCTTTGCCGTTTTTGAAACAATTCCCTCTGCCGAACAGCCGACAACGGCAAACGCCGCCAAAACAGCCGCCACTGTCCTGATGAATTTTCTGCTCATATCTTTGTCCTCACATTTTTAAAGCGAATAACCGTTCTTCCGCCGAATTTCGTCCCTGTTCGACAGAGCTTTTTCGAGCCGATATTATCCAAAAGGCAATAATATAACAATTTATTTTACCTCTTATCAACAATCGGGTCAAGTGAATGGCGGCGCAGCTGTTTCGGTTTCACGCATTTTTCACCCTCCCTTTGCCAAAATCGGAACCGCCTGCCCTTTCTCTTCCGAATAAAAGTGCAGTCCAACATAAATTTTACTGCCGCACACCGCCGCTTTTTCTTGACCAAATAATTCCTGCGGTTTATCATATAGACAATACAAACGGAGGTAACATCATGTTTTTTATCGGTCTTTTCGGAACAGATTTTAAGGTTGAGCCTGCCGGATATATAAATGTTGAGCGCTGTCCCTGCTGCGGAAAAAGGAGCAAGCTGCATCTCGCCAGAAGATACAGCTATTTTCATGCGTTTTTCATTCCGCTTTTCAAATTCGGCTCCTCTTATTACGCCACCTGCCCCGACTGCGCCAGCGTTTTTGAGGTGACTGACGAATTGGGTGAGCGCACCCGCGCAAACGGCACGGCAGATGCCGATTTGAGCGAGCTTAACATATTGCAGAACAACAGCCGTCCGCGCTGTCCCCAATGCGGAGCGCCGCTCGACGGCGGAGACAATTTCTGCCGGAGCTGCGGCAGAAGGCTTTGATAAATCATCACGGCGGGAGAATTTCTCCCGCCTGTTTTTATTCCGTTCAGCCTGTTTCTTCGTTGAGCATATCATACTGCCGCGCAAGATAATACCATGTCAGCGGACCTACCGAGCCGGTGAGCGGCAAACCGAACAGCCGCTGAAAGGCATAAACCGCGTCTCGGGTTTGAGCGCCGTAATAGCCGGTTATCGGTATCACAGGCAGCTCGGAATAGCTTTCTCCCACAAAGGAGAGGTAGGTCTGCAAGTCGGTGACGTTCTGACCTCTTTCCCCCACGGTTAGAAAATACCCCGGATAGAGCTTGGCGCGCCTGCCCTGATAGCCGGGAGAAAGTCCTCCCAGAATATCGAAATACACCCTTTCAAGGCTGTTCCAAGTCGATTCGTCTACCACTCCCGTCACCGGCAGACCGTAAAACCGCTGGAACTCCTTTACCGCGTTTTCGGTTTGTGAGCCGAAATCACCGTCCATCGGCAGGGTGTTGAGCGCGGAATTGAAATAGGCGATAACGTTGAGATAATACTGTATCGTTCTTACTCCCTCGCCGCGGTTTCCGCGGGCAAGCCGCTCGGGATAGTCGAGCGCAGCTTCTGTCGGGGTGAGCCCCTCGCCTGTCAGCTCGGAAAGCCGCTTTACCCCCACAAAATAGCGCTTTATCTTATACCATGTCGCCTTATCCACTGTTCCGGTGACGGGCAGCGAAAATATCTGCTGAAAAGCCTCTACCGCCATTCGGGTTTCGTCGTCATAAACGCCGCGGGCGTTGCTTATTCGGGGAATGGCGGGATAGTTCTGCGCTATGCGGTTCAATTCCTGCTGTAATATGTTCACATCACGCCCCGCAGAGCCTAAACGCAGGATATTCCCCGACCAGCTTTCGCCGTCGCCGCCGATGGGAACTCCCTGTTCGATGTCGATGTCCTCACCGTAGTAGTATTGCAGAATCTCGTATGGGGTCATGCCCTGCTCGGCAAGCGTCACCGTTCCCCACTGAGAAAGTCCGTCGCAGGTGACTGTGGTTCCGTTGCAGAACTGGGTGAAAAGCGGCTCCACACTCCCCCGCCGCACAACATAGTCATCGAATATCTCGTCTGTTATCTCGCTGATATTCTCAAAAAAATCTCTGTCTCTCACAAATGCCTGGTCATACTGTGTGGAAGATGTTATATCAAAGTCGTAGCCGCGAGAGGGATACCATTCGGTGTAAATTCTGTTGAGCGCAAAGCTGACTATCGCATAGATATTGGCTCTGAGCGCGCTTTCGGGCCAGGTGGGGTATATCTCGCTGGAAGCTGTGTTTTTGATATACTCCACAAACGGAACGGTGATATTTGCCGCCGGCTCATCGGGCGCGCCGAGATGCACCGTTATCGTCTCGGGAATGTAGGGTCTGGGCACGATAGCATCACCGCCTATTCTCTTTCGCCGCCCGAAACGGCGGAAGCTGTCAGCATATCCACATTCTGTATCGAGGTAACGCCGTCAAAAACAGCCGCGTTTTTTATCACCGCGTCGGCATAGCCCTCTGCCGAAACAAAGATGTCATACTTTGCCATTACCTCCTCATCGTCATCGGGCGGGAGAGGGGATTCGCTTTTATATCTCGGGGGCGCGGGCAGCTCTATTTCGGCGGCGGTTCCGCTTTGGTCGGTTTCAAGCGTTATGATTTTTGCCCCGCCGTTTTGCGGCGTTTGGCTGACGGTGACTGCCGCCCCTTCCACCGGAAGCATACCACGCGCCGTTGTCACCTTAACCGTCAGCCTGCCGCTGCCGCTCGCATCTTTGAAAAGAGGCTGTTTCTCCTCATTTAAGTTTTGCCCAACGGGAATTTTCACCGATTCGGCAGCGAAAACCGCTTTCGGCTCCTCCTCGTTTTCGATATGCTTTTTCGCAGTTTCGCGATACATCTGCATCATTTCGTCGATGTAATCGTCAAAGCTCTTTGACATAAAATCTCTCCCTTATGCAGTCGTTCAAAGCATATATATGCGGAAAATCCGAGAAAAAGGACTGTATGCTTTTTTGCGTTTTGATAACAAAATTTGCAACAAACGGTTTCATCTTATTGCAAAATATGTTATAATCGTATACATCTCATTTCAAAAGGAAGTGTCACAAGGTCATGAAGTACAGCTTTTTAAATGATTACAGCGAAGGCGCTCACGAATCTATAATAAAAACCCTTGCCGAAACAAACCGCGTTCAAACGGTAGGCTACGGCAAGGACGAATACTGCATGAGGGCAAAGCGCCATATTCTGGCGGCGCTCGGCTGTTCAACCTCCAGAATACATTTCCTCGTCGGCGGAACGCAGATAAACACAACCGTTATTTCGGCGGTTCTGCGCCCTTATCAGGGGGTTATTTCGGCGGAAACCGGACATATCAGTGTTCATGAGTCGGGCGCGATAGAAGCAACCGGTCACAAGGTTATTCCCCTGCCCGCCAAGGAGGGCAAAATAACCGCAAAGCAGATAGATGAGCTTTTGACAGCCCATTTCACCGATGAATTTGCCGAACATTCTGTTCAGCCGGGAATGGTTTATATCTCCCAGCCTACCGAGCTGGGAACAATCTATTCCAAGGCGGAGCTTTCGGCTATATGCGATGTCTGCCACAAGCGCAATATTCCGCTTTATATCGACGGCGCCCGTCTCGGCTGCGCCCTGACCTGTACCGACAGTGATATGCAGATGGCCGACCTTGTAGAGCTTTGCGATATATTCTATATAGGCGGAACCAAAATGGGCGCTCTCTTCGGTGAAGCGCTTGTCATAAACAATCCCGTTTACGACAAGGATTTTCGCTATATGATAAAGCAGCACGGCGGTATGCTTGCAAAGGGTCGTCTGCTGGGATTGCAGTTTGAAGCGCTTTTCTGCAACGGACTCTACTTTGAGCTTGCGCGCCACGCAAATCAGGCGGCTGAAAGGCTCGCGGCTGGGATAGCCGCTCTGGGATACAAATTCGCGGCAAAGCCCGTGACAAATCAGATATTCCCGATATTCCCCAAGTCGGTGATAAAGCTGCTCGAAACGGAGTATCTCTTTGAATTTTCCTCCCACTATGACGACGAATGTGACGTTGTCAGACTCTGCACCTCATGGGCAACCGATATGGATAAGGTTGAGGAATTTTTGAAGGTGCTTGCCATCATCACCGAGAAATGACAGCATATTCTTTTTGTAATCATTTCACATAATTTCCCTTTAGCTTTAAACATATTTCATATATAGATTTGCTATTAACGTTATTGCTATTTTTTATTATCCTATTGCACAAAAATGTGATATTATGTGAAAGGATAATCAGCATTGTTGCTCTTATCAGCAATTATTTAACAAGAAATGTCGATTTTTGCGATAAAACAGCGGCAAAGCTGCATTTGAAATTCTTAAGAAAGAAGTGTGTCAACTATGTTCGGTGCAATGGTCAGCAAGCTGAGCGGCGTTCTCTATTATCCTATTCTTATAATAGTTCTTATCGCCGCCGGTCTTTATTTCACCTTTAAGACGAATTTCGTTCAGATGCGTCTGCTGGGACAGTCTATCAAGGTGGTTTCCGAAAAGCCCTCTAAGGAAGGCGCAGTTTCCTCCTTTCAGGCGCTTATGGTATCCACCGCTTCCCGCGTGGGAACCGGAAATATAGTCGGCGTTTCCACCGCTGTTTGTCTCGGCGGCTACGGCGCTGTGTTTTGGATGTGGCTTATCGCCATCGTGGGCGGCGCTTCGGCATTTATCGAAAGCACCCTCGCTCAGATATACAAGCTCCGCGATGACAACGGCGACAGCTACGGCGGTCCCGCCTACTATATCGAAAACGCCCTCAAAAACCGCGGACTGGCAATAGCGTTTGCCGTATTCCTTATCCTCACCTATGCGGTAGGATTCAATATGCTCGCTTCTTACAATCTCCAGTCCACCTTTGCGGGATATTCTTTCTACAATGCCTCAACAACTCCCTGGATAATCGGTGCTGTTTTGGCTGTTATCGTAGGCTGGTGCCTTTTCGGCGGCGGCAAGCGCATCATCAAGGCGGCAAGCACCATCGTTCCTTTTATGGGAATCATCTACATAGCCGTAGCGCTTATCATCGTTGTTATGCACATCAATCTTCTGCCCGGCGTTATCGCCAAGATTTTTGCAGATGCTTTCAACTTCTCCGCTATCTTCAGCGGCGTTGCCGGTTCCTGCATGATGTACGGCATCAAGCGCGGACTTTATTCCAACGAGGCGGGCGTTGGCTCTGCTCCCAACGCGGCGGCAGCGGCAGACGTTTCTCACCCGGTAAAGCAGGGTCTTGTTCAGATGCTGTCCGTATTTATCGACACTCTGCTTATCTGCACCGCTACTGCGTTTATGGGTCTTTGCTCCGGCGTTGAGCCTACCGCGGAGCTTGCGGGCGCGGCGTATATCCAAACCGCCCTTTCCGCTACCTTTGGCAGCTTCGGTCCTGTTTTCATCACCCTCGCAATGGTGCTTTTCGCATTCACCACCCTTATCGGCAACCTCTTCTATGTTGACAACGCTTTTGCCTATCTCAACCACGGCAAAATGCCCGGAAAGACCTTTATGACCATTTATCATGTTATCGCCGCTCTGATAATCTTCTTCGGCGCGGGACTGAGCATGGGTCTTGCATGGGATATAGCCGATGTTCTCATGGCGTTTATGTGCCTTATCAATATTCCTTCCTGCCTGCTGCTCAGCAATGTCGCGGTAAAGGCGTGCAAGGACTATGAGCGCCAGCTCAAGGAAGGCAAAAACCCCGTATTCAAGGCTGCTGACATCGGTCTTGACGATTCTAAGCTCGACTACTGGAAGTAATCCCATTCAATATGAAAAAGGACATCTCGTTAAGAGATGTCCTTTTTATTATCCGATAATCGAATAAAGCTCGTTAATCTGCGGTTTTTCGCTTATCAAGCCGTTGGAATAGAGCCAGTCGATATTCTCACGCCAAACCTCGTCATTCTGTGAGAGAAATGGGCAGGAGGAGTTTTCCATCAGCGGCAGCAGCAGCGCCATGCTCTCCCGCTCAACCGATTCCGTAAGGGGGAAACTATCGGCGCTCTGGTTTTTAAGGAGAATTTCAAGCGACTTTTCCGGGTCGGATTTCATATCCTCAAAGCCCTTTTTGCTCGCTCTCAGGAATTTTTTCAGCATTTCGCTGTCGGTTTCTATCAGCTTATCCGAACTTAAAAACACAGCCTCATAATAGTTCGGTATTCCGCAATCGGTGAGCTTAACCACATTCACCTCAAAGCCCTCTTTTTCGAGCTGAGGAACCTCATGGTTGAGCAGACAGCCGACCGTCGCGTCCACCTGACCGGTGGTCATCGCGCTCATCAAATCAAATCCGACATCTATCATCTCGATTTGGGAGCTGTCAACGCCGGCGTTTTCCATCATGCTGCGAACCACCGCTTCGCTAAGCTCGGTGGCGGCGTAGCCTATCCTTTTCCCGACAAGATCGCTCGGGGAGGTGATACCTTTTTCCTTGAGGCTGAGCAGAACATTCAGCGGGGAATGTACTATCGTTCCGATGGATTTTATCGGAACAGACTGATTTGCCCTCGCCATTATGCTGTCCTGCTGATAGTATATCCCGATTTCCGCCCTGCCTGCCGCCACAAGCGAAAGCGCGTCATTCACCCCCGAGGGAAAGCGGATATTCACCTTCAGCCCCTCGTCGGCATAATAGCCGTTTTCAATGGCGGTGTAGATAAAAGCGTGTATCGCGTTTGGATACCAGTCAAGCACCACATCTATCTCACGCAGGTCGCTTTCCGCCGATTTTGAACAGCCGCATATCATCAAAAGCGCCGTCAGCAGCGCCGCTATTCTTTTCACAAAAGCCCTCCTTTTAATGCTCGCCCCGCCACCGAATCAGCTTTTTCTCGGCGAACGAAACGATTTTCACCGCCAAGAGCGCCGCCGCCGAAAGTATCACTATCGGCGCGAACACGCCCGCTCCGTCGAGCTGGGTCATCATTCGGCGGGAAAAATACCCCAATCCGCTCTGAGCGCCGAGCCATTCCGCTATTGCTGCGCCGATAACACAGAGCGGAACCGCCATTTTCAGCGCCGAAAAGAAACAGGGCAACGCGGCGGGCGCTTTCAGCTTTAAAAACACCTGATATTTTGTCGCGCCCATGGTGGAGAGCAATTCCAGCATTTCGCCGTTCACCGATTTAAAGCCGTCAAAAACCGTTATCGTTATCGGAAAGAAGGTCATCAGCACCGTCACCAGCACTCTGCCTGTCATTCCGTAGCCGAACCACAGCACGAATATCGGCGCTATCGCGGTGGTGGGGATAGTCTGTGAGGCTATCACAAGCGGATAAACCGCCTTTTCGATAACGGGATTGATGTCCATTGCCGCCGCGAGAGCCGTTCCCAAAACTACCGATACAGCCAGTCCCGAAAAGGTAACTGCCATAGTCGCGGGCAGATGCACCGTGAAAAGCGGCTCTCTCAGCTCCCGGATTTTCTCGATTATCTGTATGGGAGTTGGAATAATATATGCGGCGTTTATTTTCATGGCGGCTGCCTGCCACAGCATCAGCAGGGCGAACACGGTGCAGAGGGCAGGCATATACTCTTTTTGCTTTTTCATTCGCTCACCTGCTCTCTCAGTGCCGCCAAAAGGCTTTCTTTGATGGCGGTCATATCCGGACGGGAAAGTATGCTCCTGTCGCGCGGAAATCCCGCCGGTATCTCCACCTCTCCGAAAGAGGATATGGGACTGCCGCCCACCACCAGAATTTTTGTGGAAAGAAAAACCGCTTCTTCAACATCGTGTGTGATGAAAAGTATCGTCTTTTGCTGTCTGATATACTGTTCTGCCAGCCACTCCTGCATCGAAACACGGGTGAGAAAATCCAGCGCGGAAAAAGGCTCGTCCAACAGCAAAAGCTCACTGCCGGTGAGAGCCGTCCGCCCGAAAGCGGCTCGCTGTCTCATTCCGCCCGAAAGCTCATAGGGGAATTTATCCCCTTTCCCCTCAAGACCTATATCGCAAAGCATCTGCTCTGCCTTTTTCGCGGATAACGCCTTATCCTCCCCCGCTATCTCGAGCGGAAGCCGCAGATTTTCGCTCACCGTTCTCCACGGAAAAAGCAAATCCCTCTGCGGCATATAGCCGCAATATCGCTTTTGCCTTGATATATCCTCGCCGTTCACCGTTATTTTGCCGCTCTGCGGCTTTAAAGCACCGTTTATCAGCTTGAAAACGGTGCTTTTTCCGCAGCCGCTCACCCCTATCAGCGAAACAAATTCCCCTTTTTTCACCGAAAAGGAGAGCTGTTCCACCGTGGGTAGCGGCTCGTTCGGATATTGATATGTCACATTCTCAAAGCAAAGCAAGGCTTTATTCCTCCATATTCCACGCCATATCCCAGAATTTCAGCTCAAAGAGACTGCAATTTTTGAATATCTCGCTTAAATGCCGCAACTTCTCTTCCGAAAGACCCTCGGCAAGCCTGTTCATAATGGCGATAAGCTCGGCATTTTGCCGCTGATACTCTTCACAGCAATAGCCGTTTATCCATTCCCCGAATATCGGATGCTCGGCGGCTTTAGGTATCTCGCTTAATCTCCTGCCTATCTCCGCATAACTCCATGAGCAGGCTAAAACCGCGGCGATTATATCCGCTGTATCCCCCTCAAAGGCGACAGAAAGCATATAGCTGGTGTAGGAGAGAGCCGCAAGCGGCATTTTTGCGCTTTTCTGCTCGGACTCACTGATTTCAAGCCGTTTCATATAGGCTTTGTGGAGTTTCATTTCACCGTTCAGTATGCTCTCGGTATTCCGTGCGAAAAAGCGCATTTGCGATTCGGTTTCCGCTTTTACAGTGCCGAGCGCGAAAACCTTTGCATATTGAAGCAGATAAAGATAATCCTGCACCATAAAGTATTTGAACTTTTCGATATTCAGACTGCCATCTCCTATTCCCACCACAAACGGGTGACGGTGAAAGCTGTTCCAAATATCACTCACCTCTCGGTAAAGCCTGTCTGCAAATCTCATATCAGCTTTTGCGCCTCTTTCGCGTAGTCGGTGATGTATTCCCGACAGAACTGCTCCAGCTCGCTTCGCGGATATTCCGCTGAGGGGTCGTGATAGCCGACAAGGTAAAACCCCGCCGAAGCCGCTGTTTTTGCGGCGTAGGGAGCGTCCTCATACACCACCGAGTCCTGCGGCTGCTGACCCAGCTTTTCCGCCGAGAGCAGGTATATGTCGGGGGTGAGCTTGGTTATGCCAAAGTCCTCGCAGCTGAGCAGAAAATCAAAGTATTTGAGCAGACCCAGTCTCTCCAGACACTCGTTTGCCAGCTTGGAATCGGTTGCGGTTGCCACGCAGAGCCGCGCGCCCCTCTCTTTGAGGGCAGAGAGATACTGTTTTACCCCGGGCTGTGCCGCTATCTTTTCACGGTATTGCAGCCTGATTTCCGATTTGAGGGCATCGGCTATCTGCTCGGGAGTTCCCGAAACGCCCAATCGGGAAAAAATCTCGCCCGACTGCACCAGCGTTATCGCGGCGGTCTGACGCCGTATATCGGCAGGGGGAGTTATTCCCCGCTCGCGCAGAAAATTTTCGGCAAGGTGTTTCCACATCGCCATCGAGTCTATCAAGGTGCCGTCCATATCGAATATGCAATACCGTTTATCCATAGCTTTATCCTTTCACGATTTCCTCGCAGAGCGGTTTTAAGCGCTTTGCGGCGGCGAAAATGTCATTCTGCCAAAACAGAGCCGAAACCACCGCCGCGCCCGCCGTTTTGCAGCCTTTGAGTGAGAGAATATTCTCCTCGGTTATTCCGCCAATCGCAACGGCGGGGATATTCACCGAGCCGACAATCTCTTTCAGCCTGTCGGGGGTGATATTTCGGGCGTTTTTCTTGGTGGAAGTGGCAAAAACCGCTCCCACTCCGATATAATCCGCCCGCGCTTTTTCGGCGCTTTTCGCCGCTTCAACTGTGTTTGCCGAAATGCCGAGTATCATATCATCGCCTATCATCGCGCGAACATCTTTGCCGACTATATCCGACTGCCCCAGATGAACACCGTCGGCACCGCATTTTATCGCGACGGCAATATTGTCGTTTATCACAAACGGAACGTTGTATCTTTTCGCTATCGGCTTTATTTCAAGGGCGATGTTGAGAAATTCCTCATCGGAAATATCTTTTTCTCGAAGCTGCAAAAAGGTTGCGCCGCCTTTGAGCGCCTCCTCCACCGCAGAGGAAAGCGAGCGCCCGTTGAGACGGCTGCTGTCGGTTACGGCATAGAGAACAAGGGAATTTTTATCGAATTTCAATTTTCGCACCTCCGTTCAGCTTTTCGTCTGTCAAAAGGCTCATTTCATCTATCAGATAATTTCGGAAGGATGCAGTTCCCTCACCGCGTTTTTTCACCTTTTCAAACGCTTTTTCTCCGCAGAATCCCATAGCCGCCGCCGAACAGGCACAAGCGGTGAATATGTCATTCGGCATTGCCGCGCAGAAAGCGCCTGTCAAAGCGGTGAGCATACAGCCGCTGCCGGTTATCCTCGTCATCATTTCGCAGCCGTTTTTCACCAGCGCATGGCTTTTTCCGTTGGAAACGACATCGGTTTCGCCCGATATTATCACTACCGAATCGGTTTTGTCGGCAAGGCGGTCGGCCATTTCGCAACGGGTGGCGATGTCGGTGAGCAGGTCGCCTTGGGCGGCATCAACGCCGCCTGCCGAAACGTTTTCTCCGAGCAGCGCCCTAATTTCCGAGATGTTGCCGCGTATCACCGATATTTTCGCCTCGGAGAGCAGCTTTTCGCAGCAGTTTTTTCTCAGTGGCGACGCTCCCGCGGCGACAGGGTCAAACACGGTGGGGATTCCCGCTTCATTTGCGCTTTTCGCCGCCGCTGTCATGGAATCGAAATATTCCACCGCGCCGAGGTTCAGCACAACGCCGCCTGCCCTTTTCACTATAAGACCCACCTCTCTTATATCCTTTGACATGGTGGGAGAAGCGCCGCAGGCGAGCAGGATATTGGCACAATCGTTTATCGTGACATTGTTGGTGACACATACTATCGTCGGGTGAATTTGATTTATTCGGGAAATGATATTCATTTTTGCTCACCTCCCGCTGTTCAGGCTGTCAAGAAGTCTGTCGAGAACGCCTGAGCGCTTGAGCGAGCTTAACACAACAACCGCCAAAAACGCCCCCATCGCCGATGACGGCAGATAAAACGGTATGTAATATATCGGGGATTGCAAATCAAGTCCGTAAACAAATTTCATCAGCGGATAGGAGGCAAGCGCGCCGATGATGCCTGTTCCGACAAGCTCGCCCAGCACGGCGAATCTCAGCCGCTCGGTTTTCCGATAGAGGTATCCCGACAAAAACGCCCCGAACACCGCTCCGGTAACCGCCTGTATAGTTCTGCCGGTCATCATGCGGAGTATTCCGCAGAGCAGGGCGGCGGCAAAGCCGTAATAAGGTCCTACAAAAACCGCCGCAAGAAGATTGACAAAATGCTGAAAGGGTGCCATTGCGGGAAAATAGACAAATGTGCAAAGCACAAAGCTCATACAGCCGAGCATTGCGGCAAGAACTGTTTTTTTGAGGTGAAAACGCTTCATTTCGCGCCCTCCCCTCTTTCAAGGCGGTGCTTGTCGGTCTTTTCGCTCATTGTCAAAACGCCGCTCGGGGAATAATTTATCTTAACATAGCTGATTACACCCGGCGCACCTTCTTTTATGCAGATGAGCTGACAGTTTTTCACTATTTCGAGCAGGGTGTCATAGTCGCCCTCTATAGTCGTTTCAAACGGGCCGACCTCATATTTCAGCCCGAACGACGCGATATAGGCTATCACCGCGTCCACTATGCGAACGGTGTTTTGTGTATCTGTTTTAGGCAGAACCTGAATAGCGACAGAGGCGTTCATTTTACCGCCTCCCTTATCGCAAAGCAATGGTCTATCGGACCGTTTCCCCGCCCCAAATCAAGTCCCGCCGAGAGAGCTGATGTGAGGTAGATTTTCGCCGCCGAATAGGCTTCCCTCACCGAAAAGCCCATCGCCAATCCGCAGGCTATCGCCGAAGAAAGGGTACAGCCTGTTCCGTGGGTGTTTTCGGTATTTATCCTGTCTGCCTTAAACCACTCGAATCTGCCGCCGTGATACAGCAAATCATCGGCGCTATCCGCCAGATGACCTCCCTTTATCACTACCGCGCCGCCGCAGATTTTTGATAGCTTTTCGGCGGCTTTTTGCATATCCTCATGGGAATTGACCGCCATTTGGCAGATGGCACCCGCCTCGGGAATATTGGGGATTATCACGTCCGCTATCGGAAAAAGCTTTTCGATAAGTATATCCACAGCGCCGCTTTTCATCAGAACGCCGCCGCTCGTCGCCACCATAACGGGGTCGAGAACGATATTTTCGGCATGGTATTCAATCAGCTTTTCGGCGATAACAGCGGCTGTTTCGCCGTTGGAAACCATTCCGATTTTAACCGCGTCGGGTCGAATATCACCGAAAACGCAATCGAGCTGTTTCGCGACAAATTCAGCCGGACAGTCGCACACGCCGCAAACCCCCGTGGTGTTTTGGGCGGTGAGCGCCGTTATCACCGACATGGCGTAAACGCCGTGCGCCGTCATGGTTTTGAGGTCTGCCTGTATTCCGGCACCGCCGCTGCAATCAGACCCCGCTATTGTGAGAACTTTTTTCATTTTGCATTACATCCTTTCCCGCCAATTTAAGCTACGGTGAAAGAATATTAGCAAAACGGAAAGGGGCATCCCGTGGTGGGACGCCCCTTAAAACTCTCGAAAGTAAGATTTTCTTACCTCACCGCATCCCTACGTTGGCATTATCCAAATCAGGTAAGGTCGAGGGGTATCGCCCCTCCTCTCAGCCTTCCGAAAAAGAAAGCTCCCTTGCAAGGTTAATCCTATCACTTTCGATTTGAGTTGTCAAACAAATTATTGCAGTTCGGCAGTGGGCTGAACGACAACAGCCACCTGATTCGGCATACAGACGGCAATATCCATATCCCGACTGAGCCAGCCGGCATGAACGCATATCTGATCGGGGCAATCGGAGGACTTAAAGCTGATAGCGTGATCCTTTACCTCCAAAACCACCTTAACGCCGAACAGCTCGGTGAGATCAACCTCATAAGGCTCCTTGTCCTCATATAAATCAACCTTTGCCACATCAACTCCGTCTATCGACAGAATCGCCGTCATGTCATCGGCGGAAGGGGTATTATTTCGGTAAAGCAAAAAGGCGG
>CAZNJJ010000010.1:0-35789 GCA_964573335.1 uncultured Oscillospiraceae bacterium
AAATCGGGAAACAGCGTCAGCAGCATCAGCCATGAGAGCTTGCAGTCGGGCGGCATCTCCCGCGAAAAGATATACAGCGCGGTGACTGTTGTGACAAGCCGCATTGCGGCTTTAATCACGACAAAACGCCTTGCCGCCAGCGAAAAAATCAGCACCACCGCAAAAAGCTGCGCCAGCACCGCGGCGGAAATCAGAACCGCCCGCCTGTTTTTTATTCTAAAGCCGAAAATCATGCTCTTTCCCCCTTTTAAAAGCGGCGAGGCAGTATTGATAATTTTACATTTTAAATATATACTTTTATTACAGAGACTAAAACTTGAGAGGTGAAAATATGGTCACTTATGAGGAGGTTTCCTCAAGCGAGGAGATAAAATCATATATACGTCAGGCGGATAAATCGCTTTTGAGCTTGGGATTTACCGAACACAGCTTTGCTCACGTTACACGAACTGCCGCCGTAACACAGAATATACTCACCGAATTGGGATATGACGCGCGAACGATAGAGCTTGCCAAAATCGCGGCATTCATGCACGATATAGGCAACGTGATAAACCGTATCGACCACGCGCAATCGGGCGCTGTTATGGCGTTTCGCATACTGGATAAGATGGGTATGCCCGCCAATGAGGTAGCGCAGGTGATAGCCGCTATCGGCAACCACGATGAACACACCGCCCAGCCTGTCAACGCGCTTGCCGCCGCCCTCATCATAGCCGATAAATGCGATGTAAGGCGCTCCCGCGTGAGAAATGACGATATTTCCGGCTTTGATATACACGATAGGGTGAACTACTCGGTGGAGCAGTCGGTGTTAAAGATAGACACCGCCGAGCGAACCCTTACGCTGGTTCTCACGATAGACCGAAAATTCGGCAGCATGGTGGACTATTTTGAGATATTCCTTGACAGAATGTTGCTCTGCCGCCGCGCGGCAAAGTTTTTCGACTACACATTCCGCCTGATGGTAAACGGCGCTGTGATGATGTGACTGACAGTATTTTTTCCAAAGAGAATCGGGCTATTCCGAAAAGAAAAAGGAACGTGCTTTGCACGTTCCTTTTTGCGTCATATCCTCGCCTTGAACCAGTCTGTCATAAATTTAAGCTGACTCTCGGTGTGAAACCAATGCTCGCCGCCCTCCAAAACAGTCAGCTCACAGCCATGCTTTTTGCAGAAAGCGTCAACTGTTTCGCGTTCAATCAGATTATCCTCACTGCCGTAGAGAACAGCGGTTTTGCTGTTCCAATGAGTGATTGGGTTATCTAACGCGAACTGCCGATAGCGGTGAGAGAGCGTCTGCCCGAAATCGGTGGGGATTTCTCCCTCGCGTTCCAGCCGCTCGGGGGTGACATCAGCCCACTGCATCATTCGCTCGATAAGGCGGTTCATATCCAATACCGGCGAAACGAAAAAGCAGTTTTTCGGCGGGTTTTCGGCGAATGTCAGCATCGAAAACCACGCGCCGATGCTGTTTGCAAAGAGCGAAACGCTCTCAAAGCGGGAACGGGCGTATTCCATGACGGAGCGCAGCTCTCCGGTGACAGACCACGGCACAAACTCGGTCGAATCGTTTTTTCTTTCGCCGTGCTGCGGCAGGTCGATTGCGAGAACAGAGTATCCGAGCGGGCAAAGGATTTTCGCCGTTCTCTCTCCCTCCTCCTTGCAGCCACCCTGTCCATGAACAAAAAGACAGAGCTTCTCTTGGCTTTCGCCATACAATATCGCGGGGATATTGCCGATTTTAAAGGTTGTACGGTTCATTTTGGAACATCTCCTAACTAATTTAGATAGTCTAAAAACTAATTCAATTAGTATTATAGAGCCGGAAAATCTAATTGTCAATAGAAAAACAAATTATATTATTGACTTTGCTAATCTGATTAGCTATTATTTATCCGAAAAGGAGTTGTTTTTATGCGTCTCACCAAAGAAGAAGTGGTAAAAGCCGCCTGTATGATAGCCGATGAGGAGGGAATGAGCGCCCTCACGCTGAAAGCGGTGGCACAGCGGCTGGGAATACGCCCGCCATCCCTTTATAACCATGTTGAAAGTCTGGAGGCGCTGTTTCAGCTCGCCGCCCATGTGGGAATGGAGGAGATGAACCGCCGAGTGAGAGATTCCGCGGTGGGTACAGCCGGAAAAGAAGCGCTTTTGTCAATGGCGGCGGAGTATTTCGGCTATATGATTGAGCACGCGGGGGTGTATGAGGTCATTCAGTGGGCGACTTGGCATAACGATGAAAAAACCGCCGCGCTGTTTGGGGAATATCTCGCACTGATAGGCTCGGTTTTTGAAAAGTGCGGCTATTGTGAGAGGGATATAGCGGAGATAACCGATATTTTCAGCGGATTTTTGCACGGATACGCCACAATGCAGTTGAGATACGCTTTTTCGGACAGGGAAAATGCCATGCGGCGGCTGAAATCCGCGGTTGATACCCTGCTAATCGGAATAGAGCGAAAATATCACGGATAACAAAAAACTTCGGCAGAAAAGCCGAAGTTTTTTTAAGTTATTCCGATATAAGTATCCCCTTTTTGGATAACAGCTCCTTGATGAGCTTTATTCTTTCGGGGTCTTTGCAGCGAATTGTGTGAAGATGTATTCCGTCTGTTATCTGGGAGAGCGGCGCGGCGTTTGAGCTTTTGAGCGTTTCGGCAAATCTGTCCGCGTCAAAGCGGGAGCTGACCTGAAGCTGCCCCACTATCTGCCCGTAAACAGGGTGGTCAACGATTACATCAACGGCGACAGCGCCGTTATCCACTATCGTGTAAAGCTCATCTATGAGCTGACTGTCGCTGTCGTGCCGGCAGGCGATGGTGAACATATCGGAGGGTGAAGCGCCGCTTTCAAGGATATAGCCCCTCGGTGTGGCGATTATCGGCTCGCCGCCCGCGCGCAGAAGTGCAATATCTCCTACGACTATCTGCCTGCTGACGTGATATTTTTCGGCAAGGGAGGAGGCGCTGACAGGTCTGTCGGCGTCCTTTAAATCGCCCAATATCATTTCGCGCCTTGAGCGGGTTCCCATTTTGTGCAGCCGCTCAAAAAGCTGCGCTTTTGCGGCTTTTGTAGCCTCGCGGTCAACGCGGTAGCGTCCGTTGGGGCATTTTATCAGAATATCCCCCTCGGTTATCTTTTTGGGCAGCTTTTTCGCGGGGATTTCGACAGTGTTTCCGTTTTCGTCACTGCAAAGAGCGGATTCTCCGATAAAGCGTTCTATTGAAAGCATGATTTTATTTCACCCTTTCGCGTTTATTCTGTCGTTGATTTGGTCTGCGGATATTGTTATTGTTTCACCGTCGGTGGTGAGGGTGACGGTTCCGTTGAGGTCGGTTCGATAAACGCTTCCGAATCTCGAAAGCCTGTCCAGCGCCTTTGCGGAGGGGAGATTGTAGTCGTTATCCCTGCCTACCGATATAACGCTCGCCATCGGGGTGACGGTGTTGAGAAAATACTGCTTGTTGGAAGAATTGCTTCCGTGATGCCCCGCCACAAATATATCAGCGTCGATATTCTCGCCGCCCTCTCTCATTTTGTCCTCCTGTTCGGTTTCGGCATCGCCGGTTATCAAAAAGGAAGCATCTTTAGCGTCTATTCTGACGCAGAGCGAGGTGTTGTTAAGTTCCTTCGGCTCATCGAGAAAAGCGTCAAGCAGTTCCAGTGTGACATCGTTTGAGAGCGAGAGCTTTTCCGGTTCACTCTTTATCACAACATTGCAGCCGTTTTTCTCCAACAGGTCGAGAAAGGATATGTAGGTGCTGTTGGTGGGGGTGAGACTTTCGGGAACGAAAGGCAGCCAAAGCTCCTCTATCTCGTAGTCTTTAAGCACCTGCAAAATCCCGCCGAAATGGTCGGTGTGGGGGTGGGTTATTATAACGAGGTCGAGCTTTTCGACATTGCGGGCGTTGAGCCGATTTATCACCGCTTTTTGAGCTGTTCTTTCACCGGCATCTATTATGGCATTGAAGGTTTTGCCGCCGTCAAACACCTGTAACAGAGCGCCGGAGCCTTGTCCGACATCTATTATCTCCAGACGCATGAGGTCGGAGCTGTCAATCGGATTTTGCTGTGAAGCGGTGCTGCCGGAAGAAGTCGGGACAGAAACAAACAGAGTGGGGTCAAAGTCCGAGCCGAACAGATAATACCCGCCCGCCAGTATCAGCGCGGCAATCAGCGAAAACAGCTTTGGAATGACGCTTTTTCTCTTGCGGGAGTGCTTTTTCAACGTCGCTTACCTCCCTTGGGAGAACGTGCCGAATGATGCCCGCGCGCAGGCGCTTTGGCGTTTCGGCTTTGAGCCGCCTTTTTCTCGGCGAGCTTTTTGGCGTATTCACGGTCGGGCGCTACCAGACAATCGGGGCCGTTTCCGATGAGGTCGGTGCGGTGGATTTCTTCCAGCGCCTCTATAACGATGCGGCGATTTTCGGGGCGGAAATACTGTAAAAGCGCGCGCTGACGCTGTTTTTCGCGCTCGGTTTTCGGAACATACACCTCTTTGCCGGTCATCGGGTCAACGCCTGTGTAGAACATACAGGTGGAAATTGTTCCCGGGGTGGGATAAAAATCCTGCACCTGCTCGGGGCGCATTTTGTTTTTCTTGAGGAAAAGCGCCAGCTCAACAGCGTCTTTTACAGTGCTTCCCGGGTGGGAACTCATAAGGTAGGGAACAAGATACTGCTCCTTGCCGACAGCCTTGGTGCATTGATAGAATTTCTTTACAAATCGCTCATAAACCTCGATATGCGGCTTGCCCATCATATCGAGAACATTGTTGCTGCAATGCTCGGGCGCCACCTTGAGCTGACCGCTCACATGATGCTCTACCAGTTCTTTCATGAAAGTGTCGTCCTTGTCGAGAAGAACATAGTCGAATCTGATGCCGGAGCGCACAAACACCTTTTTGATTCCCTTTATCGAGCGGACGCGGCGCAGCAGCTCGAGATATTCGCTGTGGTCGGCTTTGACTGCGGGGCAGGGCGGGTTGCCGAGACATTTTCTGTCTTTGCAGAGTCCGTGCTTTAACTGCTTGTCGCAGGAGGGATAGCGGAAATCGGCGGTAGGGCCGCCTACATCGTGGATATAGCCCTTGAAGCGGGGATTCTTGACAAAGCTCTCCGCTTCTTTCACCACCGAATCTATGCTGCGTGAGACTATCTGCCGTCCCTGGTGCATGGTTATCGAGCAGAAATTGCAATGTCCGAAGCAGCCGCGGTTGTGCATTATCGAAAATTCCACTTCTTCAATGGCTTTTACGCCGCCCAGTGCCTCGTAGGAGGGGTGATAGGCGCGCTCAAAGTGCATCTCGAAAACCTTGTCCAGTTCCTCGCGGGTGAGCAGCCGCATCGGGGGATTTTGCAGGATATAGCGGTCGCCGTGCTTTTGCAGCACAGGTTTGCCGGTTATCGCGTCCTGCTCGTCGAGCTGCTGCTTGAAAGCGCGCAGGAAAGCGGATTTGTCGGTGGAAACCTTTTCAAATGAGGGACAGCTCACCGTTCCCATAGGTATCTGTTCCGATGTGATATAGCACACCGTTCCGCGAATATCGGTGAGCGCCGATACAGGTTCGCCGTTGTTCAGGCGGCGGGCGATTTCCTCGGTTTGCAGCTCGCCCATGCCGTATGACACCATATCCGCGCCCGAATCGACCAAAATCGAGGGCAGAACCTTGTCTGCCCAGTAGTCGTAGTGGGCAAATCGGCGCAGAGAGGCCTCGATTCCGCCGAGAATAACGGGACAGTCAGGGTAGGCTGCCTTTGCCGCGCGGGAATAGACAGTAGCCGCACGGTCGGGGCGGCGGTTCTGTGAGTTCGTCGGGGAATAGGCATCATGGTCGCGGCGGCGCTTGGCTACCGTGTAGTTTGACACCATCGAGTCTATATTGCCTGCCGTTATCATAAAAGCGAGTCTCGGTCTGCCGAATCGCTTGAAAGCGTCGGGGTCGCTCAAATCGGGCTGCGCTATCATAGCGACACGGTAGCCCAGATTTTCGAGCAGGCGGGAGATTATCGCTATTCCAAAGCTGGGGTGGTCAACATAGGCATCGCCCGTCACGCAGACAAAATCAGCCTCCTGCCAGCCGCGCTCTGCCATGTCCTTTTGATTTATCGGGAGAAATCGGTTCATTCGGTTCACCTTTTTGAATCATTCGTTGTCCATTTGATTTACCTTCATTTCGAGCCAGCGCTCCTTGGAGATAAGCACCTGTCGGGGCTTTGAGCCTTCAAACGGGCCTATAATTCCGCGAGCCTCGAGTTCATCAATGATTCTCGCGGCGCGGGCGTAGCCGAGCTTCAATTTGCGCTGCAAGAGGGAGGTGGAGGCTATTCCCGCGTCTATAACACATTCTATGGCGGGATTGAGCATCTCGTCCTCGTCCTCACCGGCGGCAGCGGTTCCGCCGGAATTGTTGCCCTTTCCTGCGGGAACGTGCTTATCTATCTCATCGAGTATCTGCTGGTCGTATTCGGTGACACCGGCGCTCTTGATGAAGTTTATCACGCGCTCTATCTCGTCATCGGATACAAAGCAGCCCTGTATTCTGGTGGGATTTGCCGCTCCTGCGGGGGCAAAGAGCATATCGCCCATTCCGAGCAGCTTTTCGGCTCCTTGCGAATCGAGTATCGTTCTCGAGTCTATCTGGGAAGAAACGGCAAAAGCTATTCTCGAGGGGATATTCGCCTTGATAACGCCGGTTATAACGTTTACCGAGGGGCGCTGTGTGGCGAGAATAAGATGCATTCCCGCCGCTCTCGCTTTCTGTGCAAGACGGCAGATATGGTCTTCCACTTCGCCGGGGGCGGTCATCATCAAATCGGCAAGCTCGTCCACAATGATGATGTAGTGCGGCATCCTGCCGACACGGGGAGAGTCGTCTCCCTCCTCACGCGGCGGCATATTCTCCACCATGCGGTTAAAGGAATCTATATCTCTCACGTTATGCGCCGCAAACAGCTTGTAGCGGGTATCCATCTCCGAAACCGCCCACCCGAGCGCGCCCGCCGCCTTTTTAGGCTCGGTGACAACGGGGGTGACAAGGTGGGGCAGACCGTTGTAAACGCTCAGTTCAACCACCTTGGGGTCGATGAGCAGCAGCTTTACTTCATCGGGTTTTGCCTTGAAAAGTATGCTCATTATAATGGAATTGATGCAGACAGATTTGCACGAGCAGGTGGCGCCCGCAATCAGCAGATGCGGCATCTTGGCGATATTGGCAAAGCAGAGTCCGCCCGAAATATCGCGCCCGAGACCGACTGTGATTTTGCTTTTCGCTTCCTTAAATTCATCGGAATCAAGCACTTCACGCAGCGTAACCGGAGTGACCTTGCGGTTTGGAATTTCTATTCCCACAGCCGCCTTGCCGGGAATGGGCGCTTCTATTCTGACACCCGATGCGGCAAGATTGAGGGCGATGTCATCGGCGAGGGTGGTTATCTTGGAGATTCTCACGCCTGCCGAGGGCTGAAGCTCATATCTGGTGACGGCGGGGCCGCGGGAAATATCGGTGATTCTTGTTTGAACGCCGAATGATTGCAGAGTATCGACTAAGCGCTGTGCGTTTTGACGCAGTTCATCGGGGGTGACAGAACCGCTGTCGCCCGCAGGCTCACGCAGCAGCGAAACAGAGGGGAGCTGATATGCCGGCGGCTGAATCTCCTCTTTTTGGGGAGCAAAGCTCTCCTCCTGCGGCTCGGGAGCAAAGGGAGAGCGCTCCTCCTGCGGCTCTTCCGCAGGGGAATCGGCTGCTTCTTCCGCTTTAAGCTCGGCGGCTTTTGCGGCTTTCGCCTCCTGAACCCTTGCCACACGGCTGATGATGTCCTCGATCATAGGCTGATCATCGTCGGCGGGAGCGGGTTCTGCCTTGGGGGCGGTCTGCTCGGGAAGAGGCTCGGCGGTATCGGCGCTTTTCTGCGCCGTTTCGATGAGCTTTTTCTTAGAGCGCATAACCTTTTCGGAAAGCTCTGTCTCCGTCTCGGAATCGGCGCGGCGCTTTTTCTTGGGCGGCTCGTCATCAAGCGGAATATCAATTCTGCGCTCGCGCTTTTGAACAGGCTTAGGCTCTGTGTTCTGCGGCAGAGAGCTGACAAAATCGTGGTATCCGTCGGAAATCTTCTGCATCGGCTTTTGCGCCGAGCGGATAACGCTCGCCACCGTAGTGCCTGTGAGTATCATAGTCAGCAGGAATATCAGCAGGGCAACCGCGATGTGATCTCCGGGCGCTCCCAAAAGCATCAGCGGATAGCCGAATATAGCAGAGATAACGCCGCCGCCGTGCAGAGAGGTTCCGTCGGAATAGAGCGCACGGATATATCCGGCGAACGTTTCGGCGGAGGGCTTTCCCGCAAGGAATATCTGAAAGGCGGCGGAGATAAGCCCCAGCAGAATGACGGTGAGCGATGTTCTGAACGAGAGACTGTTGTTGGCGAGCTTATCCATCGAGGACATGACCGCTATGTAGATAAAAACAGGTCCTATAAAGAAGGATGACCAGCCGAAAAGTCCGAGCAGAGTGTTATGAACGGCGAGCCAGCCGTCACTGCCCTTTACAAAGGCGAGAAAAACAAAAAGCAGTCCGACTGTGAACAGCACCAAAGCCATCATCTGGTTTTCTGCCTGAATCTGCGCTTTTGTTTTCTTTCTGGATTTCTTTTTGGTTTTCGCAGCCAAAATATAAGCACCTCACTTAAAAAGAAGAATCAACTGAAAAGGCTCATGGTGAAATTCTGTATCGCATGAGCGTTGAATGTGTCATAAACGCCTATTCCGACGGTGATAACGCCGATAACCAGCATATAAGCGCCGAACCAGCGCAGCTTGTTGGAGGAAACCAGCCACCTCACCATCTTTATCGCGAGCAGACCGAATACTATCGAGCAGATAAGTCCCGCCAAAACCTGCGGCAGGGGAATATCAAAGCCGCCGATGATGTCAACCGATTCGAGCAGGAGAGCGCCGCAGACGGCGGGTATTCCCATGATGAAGGAAAAGCTCACGGCAAACGCCTTATCCAACCCGAGAATAAGCCCTGTGGAGAGGGTGGAGCCGGAGCGGGATATTCCGGGCAGGGTGGCGACAGCCTGAACCACGCCGATAGCTCCCGCCGCGCGAAAACTCATTCTGTCGGCTTTGATATGCCCCTGATAAACGCTGTCGCCCAAAAAGAGCATAGCAGAGGTGACAAGAAAGCATATTCCCTCGAGGATAATGCTGTTGTCGCGGGAGGGAGCTTCCATTATATCCTTAAAGCCCACTATCACAAAAAGCGGAATGAGCGACACAAGCAGAAGAAGTATCATTCTGCGGCGGGGGTTTGCCCTTTTGAGCGAAAATCTGCGGGCGAATATATCCCCCATCATCGCGAAGAACTCAACTATAAGCTCCCATATATCGCCCCAAAAGGCGGCGATTACCGCTATCAGCGTTCCCAAATGAAGAATAATGGAGAAAAGCGCGCCGCTCTCGCCGTTTATTCCGGTGAAATACTGAAAAACCGAGAGATGACCCGAGCTGGAAACGGGAAGAAACTCCGTTAAGCCCTGTATTATTCCCTGAATGATGCTCTGTGTCAATGTCAATATAAACGCCCCCAAAAAGTCAGTCGGTTTGTATGGTGAAAAATCGAGGCTAACGCTGTCATTTTGCGAAAAAGTGTTATTCCTCCGTTTTTGCTTCCTCATCCGCTTCTATCAGCGAATAAAGCTCCTCTATCGCGTCGTGCAGACCGCCGAGACGGTCAATCAGACCTTCTGCCACCGCACGGTCGCCGTCGAGCGCCGTGCCCATATCCATAACAAGCTCGCCGGTGTTCATGAGATATTTTCTGAAGCTCTGCTCCGACATATTGGAGTTTTTGGTGACGAAATCTATTATCCTGTCCTGCATACGCTGAAAGTAGAAAAGCGTTTGCGGAACGCCGAGAACAGTTCCGCTTGTGCGAACAGGGTGTATCGTCATGGTGGCGCTCGGCACGATAAAGGAACGTTTGGCGCTGCAAGCCAGCGGCACTCCGATGGAATGACCGCCGCCGAGTACCAGCGAAACGGTAGGCTTTTTCATGCCGGAAACCAGCTCTGCCAACGCAAGTCCTGCCTCAACATCGCCGCCGACGGTGTTCAGTATCATCAGCAGCCCTTTGATTGCGGGGTCCTGCTCCACCGCGACAAGCTGAGGAATAACGTGTTCATACTTTGTGGTTTTGGTTTGCGGCGCGGCATCGTAATGCCCCTCTATCTGCCCGATTATCGTGAGACAGTGAATGGGATAACGCCCGTTCATCGGGGTTATCGAGCCGGAACGCTCAACCTGGTCAAGCTGTTTTTCCCGACAGTCATCAGCCGGCGATTGCTCGTTGTTTGTCTGCTCGCTCATAAAATAATATCCTCCGACAATATAAAAGATACAGCTATTATTGCCCGAAAATGCAGCACTATTCCGGTTGCGAACATACATACCTAATTATAGCACAAAAAGTCCGTTGTGAACAGCAAAACTCTGTCGCTTTGAAAAACAGATAAAAAGGCTCCCTTTTTATCAAAAAGGGAGCCTTGGCGGGCATTTTCGGCTTTGCACGGTCAATAGCCGAAGGTCATATTCAGCGTATCGTCTTTTAAAACCCATTCGTCAAAAACTTTTATCACGCGATAATCGTCTTTGGTATCGCGGATAATCACGGTGGAAATTCCCGCGTTTATCACGGCGCGTTTGCACATGGCGCAGGAGCTTGCGTTTACAATGTATTCGCCGGTGGAAACCTCCCGCCCGACAAGATAGAGGGTGGCATCTATCATATCGTTGCGGGAAGCGTGGATTATCGCGTTCTGCTCGGCGTGAACCGAACGGCAAAGCTCATACCGCTCACCGCGGGGAATATTCAGCTTTTCTCTTGTGCAAAAGCCCAAATCGGTGCAGTTTTGTCTGCCGCGGGGAGCGCCCGCGTAGCCGGTTGAGATTATCTGGTCGTTTTTGACGATAATGGCGCCGAATCGGCGGCGCAGACAGGTGGCGCGTTCCGCCACTGTGTCGGCGATGTCGAGATAGTAGTTGATTTTGTCGCGTCTTTCCATGGCTTTTGCCTCCGATTTAGAAATTTATCTATTATAATAGAATAAATCGGCGGGTTATGCAATAGTCT
This sequence comes from uncultured Oscillospiraceae bacterium, assembly GCA_964573335.1. Classification (GTDB taxonomy): domain Bacteria; phylum Bacillota; class Clostridia; order Oscillospirales; family Ruminococcaceae; genus Yanshouia. The sequence continues at coordinate 11,135 of CAZNJJ010000010.1, forward strand.
GCGAAACAGAGCCGATGCTCTTTTTCGGGAGAAAAGTCGTTAATAAACAGAAAAACCCGATGATAACAGCATCGGGTTTTCGTTTTGCCACATAATCGCGTTATGAGCAATCTCATCGTTTTGTAAAAGCTATTATATCATACGCCGAGAGGTGTTGCAAGTATACTTGAAAAATTTGAGGGAATAAAAGGGTATTGCCGATTCTTAATTGAGATATTTTATCCGCTATGGTATAATCCGATATATAATCTGAAACCTAATTACAGGAGGAGCGCTATGGCACTTACTGACAGAGCCTATCTAAAGGATTTGCTCGAACGCCACGGCTTTACATTTTCAAAGGCGATGGGGCAGAATTTTCTGATAAATCCGTCGGTCTGCCCGCGCATGGCGGAATTCGGCGGTGCGAGAGAGGGCGCGGGCGTTTTGGAGATAGGCCCGGGAGTCGGCGTTCTCACAGCGGAGCTTGCTCGCAGAGCCGATAAGGTGGTTTGCGTGGAATTGGACAAGCGCCTGCCGTCGATTCTTGCCGAAACACTTGCCGAATTTGACAATGTTGAGATAATTTTGGGCGATGTGATGGAGGTAGACCTTGAAAATGTGATAAAAGAGCGGTTTGACGGCAAACCGGTGAGCGTCTGCGCCAATCTGCCATATTATATCACAACTCCGATACTCATGCGGCTGCTTGAAGCAAGACTGCCGATAGAAGCGATAACCGTTATGGTGCAAAAGGAGGCGGCGGTTCGCCTTTGCAGTTCCCCGGGCGAAAAGGAATGTGGCGCGATTTCGGCGGCGATAGCCTATTTCAGCGAGGCAAAACAGCTTTTTTCCGTTTCGGCGGGGTCGTTTATGCCGGCTCCCAAAGTGGATTCGGCGGTGATAAGGCTTGATGTCAACAAAATTCCGCCCGTTTCGCCGAAAGACGAGAGATTCATGTTTGAGGTGGTAAAGGGAGCGTTTTCCCAGCGGCGCAAAACGGTGGTTAATTCGGTTTCTTCCTACCTCAAGCGGGATAAAAACGAAATCGCAGAGGCGCTTTCAAAATGCGGACTTGATGCCAATATCCGCGCTGAACGGCTGACATTGCAAAATTTCTCGGATATTTCGGATATACTGCTCAAATAAAGATAACATATTTGAAAACAGCGTTTTCCCATGAGGGAGAACGCTGTTTTTCTGCTTATACCGTGAGCTTTGCGCCCGGCCCTAGCGGAAGCCCGAGCATCATCCACATTATCAGCAACAGCGACCAGCCTACCAGAAACGCCATGCTGTACGGCAGCATGGTGGAAATCAGTGTGCCTATTCCCGAGTTTTCGTCATAGCGGCGGGTGAAGGTCAAAATCATGGCGAAATGGCTCATCAGCGGGGTGATGATGTTGGTGCAGGAATCGCCTATTCTGAACGCTACCTGCGTAAGCTCTGGCGAAAAGCCGAGCAGCATGAACATCGGGATAAAGACGGGGGCTAAGATAGTCCATTTGGCGGAGGCAGAGCCCATGAGCAGATTTATCAGCGCAGAAAAGAGGATAAAAAGCAGTATCAGCGGTATGCTCCCCAAGCCGGAATCTTTAAGCAGTGCCGCGCCGTTGACGGCGATAATCGTTCCGAGACTTGTATAGGAAAAATAGCTGATGAACTGAGCGGAGACAAATGCGAGCGCTATAAAAGAGCCCATAGCCGACATTGCCTTTCCCATTGCGGCGCAGACCTCCTTTTCGGAAGAAAATTCTCCCGAGGAGCGCCCGTAAACCACCGCGGGAATAAAGAACAGCAGCATGATTATCGGTATGATTCCCGCCATAAAGGGCGAACCCGCCACCAGACTGCCGTTTTCGGGATTCCGCAAAAAGGAGTTTTTCGGCAGCGCGAGCGCTGTGATGCCCGCTATCAGCAGAATGAGGGTGAGATTGGCGCGTGTGAGGGCGCGCCGCTCGTCTGCGGAAAGGTCGTTGGTAAAATGCCCGCCGCTGTCGGCGTTTTTGTATTCCCCGAGCCTCGGCTCAACGATAAAATCGGTGACAATCGCTCCCAAAACGGTTATCAAAAGGGTGGAAACCATCATAAAGAACCAGTTGGCGGTAGGTTCCACGCTGTATTCGGGGTCTATCATGCGAGCCGCTTCGGTGGAAATTCCCGCCAGCATCGGGTCGAGCGTTCCGATAATGAGATTGGCGGAAAAGCCGCCCGACACCCCCGCAAAAGCCGCCGCAAGTCCCGCGAGGGGGTGCCGCCCGCTCGCCATGAACATCAGCGCCCCGATTGGAACAAGAACAACATATCCCGCATCGGAGGCTACATTTGACATAGTCCCGAGAAAAACCACAACGGGAGTCAGTATTCTTTTTGGGGTCATCTCAACGGTGCGCTTCAACAGCGCCGAAACATATCCGCTTCCCTCCGCTACGCCGACACCGAGCATCGCCACCAGAACCACCCCCAGCGGCGCAAATCCCGTGAAATTGGATACCGCCGAGGTGAGCATATAAACTATTCCCTCGCGATTGAGCAGGCTGACAGCGTAAACGGTGGTGTATTCCACCGCGCCGCTTTTGCTGTTGTAGAGGTCGCCCGAGGCGCTTACACCCAAAGCGGCGCAAATCGCGGAGATGAAAACTATCATCACGCAGAGTATGAAAAAGAGGGTTATCGGGTGGGGCAAACGGTTGCCGACCCGTTCTACCGCGTTTAAAAAGCGGAAAATCACACCGTTTTGTTCTCGTTTTGCCATTTTTACCCCTCCGAAAAAATCTTTTTCAAAACTTAAATCAGTTTGCGCCGCAAAAGCCGCTTTATTCCCTTTGCGAAAAAAATCCGTTAAAGGTGGGAATATCACTGCCGCAAAGAGCCTGTGGCGGCGTTATCTTTGCACAAACGACATAAAACGGCTGTTTAAAGCCGATTTTTGTTGTATAAAGTCGTGTGAAAAAGTTGATAACGGCAAAAATTTCTATTGCAATTTCAGATGTGAACACTTATAATGGAGTAAAAGTGGTGAATTGTGGTGACAAAGGGACTAAATTCCCTTAAAAGTGGTGAAAGGAGGAAGCGAAATGCTCATAGGCGAATACAGACCGAGTATCGACCCCAAGGGCAGAATCAGCTTCCCCTCAAAGCTGCGTGAGGCTCTCGGTGAGAGCTTTGTCATCACAAAGGGTCTTGATGACTGTCTCTCGGTTTACCGCATGGAGGAGTGGAACAAGCTGGTTGAAAAGGTTTCCGCTCTGCCGGCGGCAAAGGCGAGATATATTCAGCGCTTTATCTTCGCCGGCGCGGCAGATGTTGAGCCGGATAAGCAGGGAAGAGTGCTTATTCCGCAGACGCTTCGCGATCACGCGCAGCTGGGCGGCGGCGAGGTGGTAGTGGTCGGGCTTTCCGACCACGCGGAGATTTGGAACGCCGAAAAATGGGACAAGTCCAATGCCGAAATCACCAGCGAAATGGTGGCAGAGGTAATGGACGAGCTTGGTTTTTAAAGGAGCATGAGCGCTATGGAATTTTCGCATCGTTCTGTGCTTCTTGAGGAAACGATAGAGGGTCTTGCGATAAAGCCGGAAGGTGTGTATATCGACGGCACCGCGGGAGGAGCGGGACATTCCGCCGAGATAGCCCGCAGACTCACCACCGGCAGACTTATCGCGGTGGACAAGGACCCCGATGCCGTAATAACCGCCACCGAAAGACTGAAACCCTTTGCGGCGGCACAGGTGGTTCAAAACGATTTTCGCAACATAAAGGCGATTGCCGCCGAGCTGGGAATAACCGGCGCAGACGGTATTCTGCTGGATTTGGGGGTATCCTCGCATCAGCTCGATGAGGCGGAGCGCGGATTTTCCTATCACAACGACGCACCGCTCGATATGAGAATGTCGCAGAGCGGAATGAGCGCCAGAGATGTTGTCAACTGCTATTCCGAAAGGGATATAACGCGAATCCTGCGCGACTTCGGCGAGGAGAAATTCGCCTCGCGGATAGCACGCGCGATAACAGAACGGCGAGCCGAAAAGCCGATAGAAACGACGGTTGAGCTTGCCGATATAATCAAAAACGCGATACCGGCAGCGGCAAGACGCGACGGCGGACACCCTGCCAAGCGGAGTTTTCAGGCTATCAGAATAGAGGTCAACGGAGAGCTGACCGCGCTTGAAACTGCGCTTGACGACGCTTTCGATTTGCTCAACGTCGGGGGAAGGCTGGCGATAATCACCTTCCATTCGCTCGAGGACAGAATGTGCAAACGCAGCTTTGCCGCATTTGCACAGGGCTGTATCTGCCCGCCCGATTTTCCTGTTTGTGTGTGCGGGAAAACGCCGAGGGGCAGAACAGTTTCCAAAAAGCCGATAGTTGCAGGCGAGCGGGAGCTTGCCGAAAACAATCGCAGCCGCAGCGCCAAGCTGCGGATTATCGAAAAGCTCAAGGACTAAGGGACGAGTTTTTGGGCGAAAAGCTCCGAGGATCAAGGGACGGGTCATCGGGGCGCGGAGGTCGAAGTCAAGGGACGGGTTTCGGCAGCCGTAATTTTAAAAAGCTCGGAGCCGAAGGGACGAATAGGCTTTGGGCCGTGAGAGGAGACGGCTGAAGTGGCAAAAGACAATCTTGCATACGATTTTGACAGGCTGGAACGTCAATATGCCGCTTCAGGCGCGGTAAGAGCCAAACAGCCGCCTGAGCTTCGCGTGGTGGAGAATCGCGATGCGGCGGCTAAAAGCGCCATGCGGGGATTTATGCTGGCGCTTGCACTGGTGGCGGTGATATTCTGTTCGATTTTGTATAACAGAATGACGCTGACAGAGCTTACCACTCAGATCGAACATACAGAGCAGCAGCTTGCCGCTCTTCAAAATGAGAACCGATTGATGAAGGTTGAGCTGGAGAGCAAAATCTCATTGAGAACGGTTCAGGATATAGCGGAAAACGAGCTTGGAATGGCTCCGGCAGAGAGCTATCAGATACAGTATATAGATCTCGGAGTGGGAGATCATGTGATGCTTGCAAAGGCGCCGCAGCTCAAGCTGGCGGATTATATTCAAAAGGCTTATCACTCCGTTTTGGAATACCTTGGATTCTGATGCAATAAACTGATTAGTGCCGGCGGTAAAAATCCGCGGCTTATGTTGAAAACGCAATAAGATAAAAACACGGAGAGTTAAGTCATAGTTTATGCCTTAGCTCTTTGTTTGTTTTAAAGCCGTTATTCGACGGCAATCGTCAGGAGGCAGCATGAAAAAATCTAACAGCAGCAATGCGATGCGGATAAAAATGAATATTGTGCTTGCCGCTATGATAGTCATAGGCTTTGTGGGGCTGGTGGGGAGAATATACTATCTCCAGCTTGTTGACTATGAGGTATATCGTGTTCGCGCGTTGAAGCAGCAGCTCAGACCTACCACCATTTCGGCACAGCGCGGAAATATCTACGACCGCAATATGAAAACGCTTGCGGCATCGGCTACCGTTTGGACTGTGACAATCTCTCCCGCCGACATAAAAAGCGACGAGGAGCTGAACAAGATAGCGGATTTTCTTTCTTCTCTGCTCGAGATTGACAGAGAAAAGATAATCGAGCGCGGAAAAAAGAAAAGCAGCTATTATGAGATAATTAAAAACCGAGTGGAAAAGGAAACCGCCGATAAGATAACGCAATTCTCGGTGGATAACGGCATCGGCAGCATAAATCTTGTGGAAAACAGCAGGAGATATTATCCCTACGGCAGCCTTGCCTCTACCGTTTTGGGATTTACCACCAACGATAACTCCGGCGCCTACGGCTTGGAATCCTACTACGAAAAAACCCTCAGCGGCACCCCGGGAATGGTGGTTTCGGCAAAGAACGCCAAAAGCGGAGATATGCCCTATTCCTATGAGCGGCAGTATGAGGCGGTGGACGGAAGTTCGATAGTCCTCACGATAGACGAGGTGATACAGCACAGTCTTGAAAAGCATCTCGAAACTGCCGTTTTGGAGCATAACGTACAGAACCGAGCCGCCGGAATAGTGATGGACGTTAATACCGGCGCTATCCTCGCCATGGCGACAAAGCCGGATTTTGACCCGAATGAGCCGCTCGAAATAAAAGACCCGCTGGCGCTCGAACGTTTGGCACAGCTCGAAAACGACCCCGAGCTTGCGGCAAAGCTCTCGGCGATAACAGACCCCGAGAAGAGGGAAAAGGCGTTGGAGAGCGCGAAAAAGGACCTTATCGGCAAGGAGCAGTTTGCCCAGTGGCGAAACAAGGCGGTTTCCGACCCTTATGAACCCGGCTCGGTGTTCAAGATAATAACCGCTTCTATGGCGCTTGATTTGGACGTGGTTAAGCCGACGGGAGAGTATTTTCACTGCCCCGGCTATCATGTGGTGGCAGGACGCAAAAAAGCCTGCTGGAAAAGCGCCGGTCACGGTTCGATAGATTTTACGCAGGCGGTTAAATACTCCTGCAACCCTGTGTTTATGATGGTGGGCGCTTCTATCGGCGCTCGGGAATTTGACAACTATTTTGACCGCTACGGCTTGAAAGAGCCTACCGGAATCGACCTGCCGGGTGAAGCCGACGGCATATTCTATAACTACGAAACGCTTGCCAAGGAGTCCGGCGAGGAATTGGCTTCTTCTTCCTTCGGTCAGACCTTTAAGGTGACACCGATTCAGCTTTGCACGGCGGTTTGCGCCGCGATAAACGGCGGCAATCTGATGCAGCCTTATATCGTGGATAAGGTGATAGACCCCGACGGAAATGTGATTTCCGCCACGGAGCCTGTGATAAAGCGGCAGGTGATAAGCCGCGAGACCTCAGAGGTTCTCGACGGGATACTGGAAAAGGTAGTGGGAGATCCCGACGGCTCGGGACGCTACGCCTATGTTCCCGGCTATCGCGTGGGCGGAAAAACCGGCACCAGCGAAAAGCTCGATGCCAAGGAAAACGGCGAGGTCACAAAGCGTGTTTCTTCCTTTTTGGGAATAGCCCCCGCAAACGACCCCGAGATATGCGTTCTTGTTCTGCTTGATGAGGCTTATCTGCAAAACGTTTACGGCTCGGTGATAGTCGCGCCGGTAGTCGGTGCGATAATGGCGGATATTCTGCCGTATATGGGCATCGACAAGCAGTATACCGAGGCGGAGGCGGCGGAAAAAGAGGTAAAGGTTCCGAATGTGACAGGCTCCAAAATGCACGATGCGATTTCCGCGGTGACTATGAAGGGGCTTAAATACAAGCTCTCCGGTGAGGGAATAACAGTTCAGCGGCAGCTGCCGGCGGCAGGCGAGGTCTGTCCCAAGGACAGCACCGTTATACTCTATATGGGCGAGGAGCAAACGCCCGACAAGGTGATTGTTCCCGATGTTATCGGGCTTTCGGCTCAGCAGGCTAACAGAACAATACAAAACGCGGGACTGAATATCCGCCTTTTCGGAGAAGAAGCGGAGCAGACAGGCAGCGTTGTAGTGTATCAGGAGCCGGAGGCGGGCAGTGAGGTAGTTGAGGGAACGGTAGTGACTCTGACATTCAAGCTCAGAGAACAGCAATAATGTGTCAAATCAGCTTACTTTATCAAAAGGAGCGATGATATTTTGAAGTTAATTCAAATTTTTGAGGGTGTCGCCGTAAAGGGTGTTATTCCCGCGGGGGAAGCAGAGCATCTCTGCGCCGACACAAGGAGAATAACAGATGACTCGATATTCTTCTGTCTCAAGGGTGCAGCCCGCGACGGGCATGATTTTGCTCAAAAAGCTATCGAACTGGGAGCAAAATATGTAGTTACCGAGCGGGATATGAATTTGGGTGAGCGGCAGATAACGGTTGAGGACAGCCACGAGGCGTTTTCGCTCTGCTGTGCCAATTTTCACGGGAATCCGCAGCGAAAGCTGAAGCTGGTGGGCGTTACCGGAACAAACGGCAAAACCACCGTGAGCCATTTGATAAGAGATATTCTCGACAATTTCGGATACAAAACAGGGCTTATCGGAACGATAGCCGCAGATATAGCGGGAACACGCTTTCCCGCAAAATACACTACCCCCGACCCGCTGACCTTTTATTCGCTGCTCGACCAGATGGTGAGGGCAGGGTGTGAATATGCGGTGATGGAGGTTTCTTCCCACGGACTTGACCAGAAAAGGGTGGCAGGCTGCCGCTTTGAGGTGGGAGTTTTCACCAATCTTACGCAGGATCATCTCGACTATCACGGAGATATGGAAAGCTATTTTTCCGCAAAGCGAAAGCTCTTTGACCTCTGCGACCATGCCGCCGTGAATATGGACGACAGCTACGGACGCAGGCTGATAAAGAGCTGCGGCTGTAAAGATGTGAAAAGCTTTTCGATAAAGGAAAATTCCGCCGATTTTACCGCGAAGGATATTGTGATGAGGGCAGACGGAACCTCCTTTATCTTTGTGGGAGACGGGCAGATAGCGAGGGTGAAGTTTCCTGTTCCGGGCGAATTTTCCGCTTCAAACGCGATGGCGGCGCTCACCGCCTGCCTCCTGCTCGGACTGCCGTTGATGCAGTCGGCGGCAAATCTCGCAAAGACGCACGGAGTTCCCGGGAGATTTGAGGTTCTTAAAACCGATACACCCTTTACCGTGATAAGGGACTACGCCCACACTCCGGACGCGATAGAAAAAATTCTCGCCGCGATAAGGGCGATAACCGATAAAAGAATAACCATTCTCTTTGGCTGCGCGGGAAACCGCGACCGCAAAAAACGCCGCTTTATGACCGAGACTGCCTGCAAAATGGCGGACTTTGTTGTGCTGACCTCCGACAATCCCCGTGATGAGGACGTTATGCAGATAATCGAAGATGCCAAAATCGGCTTGTGCGGCGACAAAACAAAGTATATAATAATCCCCGACCGCTATGAGGCTATCGACTGGGCGCTGAAAAACTGCGGCGAGGGCGAGGTTCTGCTTTTGGCGGGAAAGGGCCATGAGGATTATCAGGTGCTGTCTCACGGGACTATCCATTTCGATGAGAGGGAGATAGTCGCTGAGCTGCTTGCAAGAAATACGGAGGAATGAACGTGCGGGAAGTCAGAGTTTCCGAAACAGCACGCCGTTTAAACAGTAGTATCGGCGTTGACGCTGTAATAAAAAATGTTGTAACCGATTCGCGCATGGTGCAGAAAGGCGACCTCTTTGTCGCGATAAAGGGCGAGAATTTCGACGGAGACCTTTTCGCTCAAAGCGCTCTCGAAAAGGGTGCCTGCGCCGTTGTAGTCAGCAGACTGTGCGACGGAGTTGACCCCGAAAAGGCTATCGTGACAGCCGACACCAAGCGTGCGCTGATAAAGATAGGCGGCATCTACCGCGACGGATTTGATATTCCCTTTGTGGGGATAACCGGCAGTGTGGGCAAAACCACCACCAAGGAATTTATCGCTACCGTTTTGGGGGAAAAATACAAGGTTCATAAAACAGAGGGAAACCACAACAACGAGATAGGTGTTCCGATGACGCTTATCGCGCTCGATGATACCGCCGAGGCGGGAGTTATCGAGATGGGAATGTGCGGATTCGGCGAGATACACGACCTTGTCACAGAGGTGCGCCCCGCTGTCGGGGTGATAACCTCGATAGGCGTTTCGCATATTGAATTGCTCGGCAGTCGTGAGAATATACTTAAAGCAAAGCTGGAACTGCTCGACGGCATGGAAAAAGGCTCTCCGCTCTTTCTCTGCGGAGATAACGACCTGCTCTGCACCGTGAAAAACGATGACTATAAGATATACCGCTACGGAATAACCAATTCCGACTGCGATATTATAGCGAAGGATATAGCGCAGTCGGGGAGCAGCATGAAATTTGTGATAGTCTCTCCGTGGGGAGAATACCCCGCCACTATTCCGCTGGTGGGTATGCACAATATTCTCGATGCGCTTGCGGCGTTCGGAGTAGGCTGTGTGATGGGGGTAGAGCCTCTGAAAGCGGCTAAGGCACTGGAAAAATACGTTCCGGTGGGTCTGCGCCAAAAGGTGACACGCCACAACGGTATGGTGATAGTGGAGGACTGCTACAACTGCTCTCCCGATTCGCTCAGGGCGGCGGCGTTGGCGCTTGCGGCTTCTCCCTGCGAGGGCAGAAGAATAATGGTAGTCTCCGATATGCTGGAACTGGGTGAAAAGAGCCGCGATATGCACCGCGAATGCGGAAAATTCATCGCACGGCAGGAGATAGATATGCTCGTCGGCTGCGGTGAGGAAACCGAAAGCACCATACAGGGAGCTTATTCGGCGGGAATGGAGCGCTGTAAGCACTATCCCGATAAGGAAACCCTCTGTAAGGAGCTGCTGAGGACTATGCGTGCCGGTGATGTGATATGGTTTAAAGCCAGCCGCGGAATGAAGTTAGAGGAAGTAAGCGGAATGCTTTTGGGAAGAGGAGAATAAAAAAGTGAATTTCAGTCTTTTTCTTGCGGCGGCGCTTTCGTTTGCCGTAACAGCCTTGTCGGGAATATGGCTGATTCCCTATTTAAGAAAGCTCAAATACGGGCAGACTATTTTGGATATAGGGCCTAATTGGCACAAATCCAAGCAGGGAACGCCTACAATGGGCGGATTTATGTTCATTTTCGGGGTATGTGCGGCGGTCAGCGCGGCATTTTGCGCGGCGGTTGTGGGGAATAACGAGCTGTTGAGCGGCTATAATAAGATTCTCAACACAAGACTGGTTTCGGGACTTTTGATGGCGTTGGGATTTGCCCTCATCGGCTTTGCCGACGACTATGTAAAGGTTTCCAAAAAGCAGAATCTCGGACTCACCGCCGGACAGAAGCTGGTTGTTCAGTTTATTGTGGCGGCGCTCTATCTCTGGAGCCTTGCTGCCGCGGGAGACAGTTCCACCACGCTGATAATCCCCTTTATCGGTCAGCTGAATATCGGCTTTGCCTATTATCCGCTCTGTGTTGTGGGGATAGTTTATATAGTCAACTCGGTGAATCTCACCGATGGCTTGGACGGTCTCGCCGCGTCTGTCACTTTCATGTCCTCTGTCGGATTTATCGCGGCGGCGGCGGTTTTGGACTTTTTCCAGGTGAGCATCTTCGGCTGCGCGGTAGCGGGCGGCTGTTTGGGATTTTTGATATACAATTTCTACCCAGCCAAGGTGTTTATGGGCGATACCGGCTCGATGTTTTTGGGCGGCTGTGTGGTGGCGATGGCATTCGGAATAGGTATGCCGCTGATACTCGCTTTCACCGGATTTATCTACATCTGCGAGTCTATGTCGGTGGTTTTGCAGGTAATCAGCTTTAAAACCACCGGCAAAAGGATATTCAAGATGAGCCCGATACATCATCATTTTGAAATGTCGGGTTACAGCGAGGTGCAGATAGTTATTGCTTTTTCGCTGATAACTCTGGCGGGAAGCGCCCTCGCTTTTTGGGCGGCGCGCTGTGTTTGAACGATTTTAAGCAAGCTGTGAGCAGGAGGTGTTTTATTGCCCGTGGAAAGAAAAACCGCAAAAAAGGAAAAGGTCATCTACGGCCCGATGGACACCTATTTTCTGGTGATAGTGCTTATTTTGGTGGTGCTGGGACTTATAATGATGTTCTCGGCAAGCTATGCAAACGCATTCTATCTGAAAAACAATTCGCTGTTTTATATATCGCGTCAGCTTCCGGCGGCGCTGTTCGGCGTGTTTGTGATGATGGTGGCTTCTCATGTGGATTATCGCATATTCCGCAAGCTGTCTCTGCCGATATATCTGCTTTCGATTGTGCTGCTGGTGATAGCTCTCTTTATGCCGCCGCTGAACAACGCGCGAAGATGGATATTCATAGGGCCTTTTAACTTTCAGCCGTCGGAGATAGCCAAATTCGCGGTGGTGATACTTTTCGCGAGCCTGATATGCAGCGGCTTTCAGGTGATGCACACCTTTCGATACGGCATACTGCTGTTTTTGGGGGCGCTCGCGCCGATAGTTTTTCTGATGCTGAAAGAGCCGCATCTTTCGGGAACGGTTTTGATTCTTTCACTCGGCGCCGTGATGATGTTTATAGGCGGAACCGATATTCGCTGGTTTATCATGGGGGGAATACTGATCGGAGCGGGGATATTCGCCGTAATAGTCGATCCGGATATTCTCACCACCCTCGCTCATTACGCGGGAGACAGAATAACCGTTTGGCTGGACCCCTTTTCCGACCCGCAGGACAAAGGCTTTCAGACGGTGCAATCGCTTTATGCCATTGCCTCGGGCGGCTTGAAAGGAACCGGAATAGGCGGTTCCCGCCAGAAATACCTCTATCTGCCCGAGCCGTATAACGATTTTATATTTGCGGTTATCTGCGAGGAAACGGGATTTTTGGGTGCTTCGATAGTGATATGCCTTTTTGCCATGCTGGTTTGGCGCGGATTTGCGATAGCGGCTCGCTGCCCCGAGCGATTCGGCTCACTGGTGGCGGCGGGACTGAGTACGCAGGTGGGTATTCAGGCGCTGTTAAACATCGCGGTGGTTACAAACACACTGCCGAACACCGGCATAAGCCTGCCGTTTTTCTCCTACGGAGGAACCAGCCTTGTAATGCTGTTGGGCGAGATGGGAATTATACTTTCCATTTCACGAACAGCGGCGATAGAAAAGAAATAAACCTGCCGCTTTCAGCGGAAGAAACGGAGCAGTATTATGAAGATACTTTTTGCCTGCGGCGGAACAGCCGGTCATATAAATCCCGCGCTTTCGGTGGCGGATTCGCTCTGCGCCAGATACCCCGAAACAGAGATAATGTTTGCGGGAAATCCGAAGGGAATGGAGGCGCGGCTTGTTCCCAAGGCGGGATACCCATTTTCACCGATAGAGGTGGCGGGAATACAGCGCAAAATCAGCGCCGAAAATGTTGTGAGAAATGTAAAGGCGCTTTATCTTCTCGCCAAAAGCACTCCCACCGCCGACAAGATAATAAAGGATTTTGACCCCGATATAGTCATGGGAACAGGCGGCTATGTCAGCGGGCCTGTTGTTCGCAGAGCGCACAAGCTCGGCTACAAGACGATAACCCATGAGCAGAATGCTTTTCCCGGAGTCACAACCAAGCTGCTCGCCCCCGATGTGGACAAGGTTCTGATAGCTATGGAGGGCGCGAAAAAGCATCTGAAGCTCAAAGACGAGAGCAAGCTGGTTCTCACCGGAAATCCCGTAAGAGAGGCGATATTCTCGGCAGACAGGGAGACCACCCGCATGAGAATGGGGATAGGCGACAGGATATGCGTTCTCTCCTTTGGCGGAAGTCTCGGCGCGCGCCGAATAAACGAGGCGATAGCCGATGTGATGAAATGGCACAGCGGCGGCGATAAGATACATCATATTCACGCGACGGGAAGCTATGACTATGAGGATTTTCTCAAGATGCTCGAGGAACGGCAGGTGGATACTGCTCCCAACGGGCATATTGATGTGCGGGAATACATAGACAATATGCCGAGCTGTCTTGCCGCCGCGGATATAGTAATCTGTCGGGCGGGCGCGATAACACTTTCCGAGCTGGAATGTGCCGGAAGGGCATCTATACTCATTCCCTCGCCGAATGTGGCGGAAAATCACCAGTATCACAACGCCATGGAGCTTGTAAACGCGGGTGCCGCCGAAATTCTCGAGGAAAAAGACCTCTCGGGCGAAAGCCTTATTGCCAAGCTCGAAAAGCTCACTTCCGACAGGGAAAAGCTCGCCGAGATAGGCAAAAATGCCTCCGATATGGCGATAAAAGACGCAAATGTGAGGATAATCGCCGAGATAGTGTCGCTGATAGAATGATTAAGCCCGATTTTTAAAGCCGAGGAATATGTCGGCTTTGAGTTCTGTCCTTTTCCCGAGGGGAGAGCGGTGGCACACCGGATGCCGCAGACGCATAGAATGGGTTATCAGGGCGCTTTCAAAAGCTGTAATAGAATAATTACAGCCTTTGCAGCCGCCCCGCAAGCCTGTTTTGTGAAAGGGGCACTGCTTGTATGGAAAGGCTGTTGATAGAGGGCGGAAAACCGCTTTGCGGCACTGTTGAGATAAACGGCGCGAAAAACGCCGCCCTGCCTATACTTTCGGCGGCTCTTATCGGGAGAAAAAGCGTTTTGCATAACTGCCCGCCGCTATCCGATGTAAACGCCGCGGCGGATATTCTGCGCTGCTTTGGCTGTGTGGTGACGCGGGAGGGCGGCAGTCTCACAGTCGATGCCGAAAATGTGAGCTGCTGCGACCCGCCCGAAACCTTCATGCGGAGAATGAGGTCTTCCATCCTCTTTTTGGGAGCTGCTTTGGCGAGGTTCAAGCGGGCGAGAATAAGCCTGCCGGGAGGGTGCGAGCTGGGAGCGCGCCCTGTCGATATGCATATCGACGCACTGAGAAAAATGGGTGCTGTGATAGAAGAAGATCACGGTTTTTTAAACTGCCGTGTTAATGGCGCTCTGCAAGGGGCTGAGATAACACTCGCCTTTCCGAGTGTGGGAGCCACCGAGAATATCATGATTGCGGCGGCGGGCGCTGTCGGCGAAACGGTGATTCGCAATTTCGCGAGGGAACCGGAGATACAGGATCTTGCCGATTTTTTGAGGAGCTGCGGAGCTTCTGTTTCGATGTCGGGAGACGAGATACATATAGTCGGCGGATTTACCCCGAAAAGCTGTGAGCATACCGTTATTCCCGACAGAATAGAGGCGGCTACCTATCTTTGCGCCGCGGCGGCAACGGGCGGGAGCGTCTGCGTAAAGGGAATAGTGCCTCAGCATCTCTCCGCCATGCTGCCCGCCTTTGAGGAAATGGGCTGTCGGCTGGAGAGCGGCTCGGATTTTTTGCGGCTGACGGCACCCGAGAGGATAAAATCCGTAAAGAAGATAACCACCATGCCCTATCCCGGCTTTCCCACCGACGCGCAGGCTCCCTTTATGGCGGCGCTGGCTGTCGCCGAGGGAACCGGCATCATAGTGGAAAACATATTCGACGCGCGTTTTAAGCACGCGGGCGAGCTGCTGAGAATGGGTGCGAAAATTGAGATAAACGGAAGAATTGCGGTTATTGAAGGGGTAAAACGACTGCATGGAGCGAGCGTTTCCTGCACAGACCTCAGAGGAGGCGCGGCGCTGGTTATCGCGGCGCTTGCCGCGGAAGGAGAGAGCAGAATATGCAGGCTGCGTCATCTTTATCGCGGCTACTGCGGCTTTGAGGAAAATCTGCGGCTGCTCGGTGCCGAAATAAAGCGAATTGGAGAAAGTGACCTTGGGCAGAAATAGTGAGAAAAAGCGAGTTTACGGAAAAGCCGCCCGCAGGCGGCAGCGCAGCCGCAGAAGATACGGAATGTATTGTCTGCTGACTGTTTTGCTGATGCTGGGAATAGGGGCGGCACTTTCGCTGACGGTGTTTTTCAATATAGTTTCGATAACCGTTGAGGGGGACAGCCGCTACACCGAAAAGGAGATTATCGCCGCTTCAAAGATAGAGACGGGCGATAACCTTTTCAGACTGGCTCCCTCAAAGGTTGAGCGGGCGATAGTAAAGCAGTTTCCGTATATAGAATCGGCGGCGATAAAGCGGGTTTTGCCGGACGGGGTGATAATAAAGGTCAAAGAGGCAAAATGCGACAGCGTTATCGAGTGGCAGGGGGAATATTCCCTCATATCGGAAAAAGGCAGGATACTCGAGACGGAGGTAAGCCTGCTGCCAGAGGGAGAATACCGCGTGAGCGGATTCGATATGGCAAAGCTCGACGCGGGAGACTATCTGCGAAAGGCAGATAAGGAGCGGTATGATGTTCTCAGAGAGATAAAGAGGTGCATAGCGCAAAGCGGACTGGAGAAAACCGATGTTATCGCCCTTGATGACCTGATGGACATTAAACTGCTCTACGACGGCAGAATAATAATAGAAATGGGAAGCGATGCCGAAACCGAATATAAGATACAGGCGGCGAAAAAGGTTTTGGAGCTTTCGGACGATATGAAAACGGTGGCGGTTTTGGACGTTTCTTCAAGACCGGCAATGCGCCTGCGGGAAATGGACATCTATGATGAAAACGTATGGCCCTTTTCGGAGGAGCTGCGTGAGGACTATAAACGTGTTGTGATAAAGCCCAAGCCGGAGCTTTTTCGGCAGAGCGACGAGATAGAGTCAGCCGATGCAGCCGACTCTCCCGAGGCGGCAGTGCAGTAAAGAAAATCCGAAAAGGCGGCAAAAAACGCCTTGTGTGATATGCTTTGGCGTGATACAATAATGATTGGGTATATCTGATTTTTTATAAACTCCTTTCTGGGGACGACAAGGGAGGACCAAAAATGGACAACTTTATTAAATTCGGCATAGAGATGGACGATGAGGAGGAATTTTCCCCCGAGGTCACTACGATAAAGGTCATCGGCGTTGGCGGCGGCGGCGGAAATGCCCTCAATCACATGATAAGGTCGGGCATGAGCGGAGTGGAGTTCATCGCCATGAATACCGATGCCCAGGCTCTCAACCATTCTCTTGCCGAAAACAGGATAATACTCGGCAACGGACTGGGCGCGGGCGGCAACCCCGTGGTGGGTCAGCGGGCAGCCGAGGAAAGCCGTGAGACTATCGCGGCGGCTCTGCGCGGCGCACACATGGTGTTCATCGCGGCGGGCATGGGCGGCGGAACAGGAACCGGTGCGGCTCCCGTTATCGCCGAGATAGCGCGTAAGCTGGATATTCTCACCGTTGCGGTGGTTACAAAGCCGTTTTGGCATGAAAACCGCGTTCGCATAAAGAACGCCGAGCTGGGAGTTGCCTCGCTCAAGGAGAATGTTGACGCGCTGATAGTTATTCCCAATGACAGACTTAGCAAGCTCTCAAACGAGCGCCTTACCGCGAAAAACGCTTTTGCCATGGCTGACAGCGTTTTGAGCGAGGGCGTGAGAAACATATATGAGCTGATATTCACCACGGGCGAGATAAATCTCGACTTTGCGGACGTTACCGCCGTTATGAAGGACTCGGGAACCGCCTTTGTAAATGTGGGAACCGGCAAGTGCGACGACTCCAAGGCAAAGGCACTTATCGAAAACGGGCGCTACGAGCGGGATAAAAAGCTCTCTGCGATTAAGTCGCTCGAAATGGCGAACGAGGCGTTTGAGTCGGCGATAAACTGCGTTTTGGTAGAGGTTGGCATGGAGGGCGCAAAGGGACTTTTGGTCAACTTTGTATGCAATTCGGGGATAACCACCACCGCTATCAAGGAGGTTGCCGGAAAGCTCAAGGAAAAGGTGGACAGAAATGTAAACTTTGTCTGGGGTCTTACTTATGACGATGACCTCAAGGACGAGATGAAGATAATAGTTGTCGCTACCGGACTTGACAGCACCGGCGTTCAGGACTGCATTGACAACATCACAAGCTATCGCCCCAAGGGCGGCGGAACTGCCAGCGCACAGGATATAGCGCAGGCGGCGACAGCCGCAAAGCAGATGGTTACCGCCGCTCAGTCGGAAACAGCTGCGGCACAGGCGGCGCTGACTCAAGCTGCCGCAAGCATTTCGGAGGACGATGGCATAGTCGGCTTGGAGCGCGACCATGAGCTGGACAGCGAATTGGACGACCAGTATAATTCGATACTGGATATGTTCCAGAACAAGAGAAAGAGAAATCCCTGAGATACAGGCAAAGGTTTTACGCCTCGCGGACGGCAGTTTCGGTTATTTGACGCGGGGCGCTTTTGCTTTCAAATGATAAGGAGGAGCTAAAGATGTCTGATTTCGGTATGGACTGCGATACCTACCAGGGCGTAAACATAAAGGTAGTGGGTGTAGGCGGCTGCGGCGGAAACACCGTAAACCACATGATAACCTCGGGAATGAAGGGCGTTGAGTTTATAGTTCTCAACACCGACCGTCAGGAGCTGAAAAAGTCGCTGGCGAAATATTCCTTTAATATCGGGCAGAAGGTGACGGGCGGCAGAGGCGCCGGTGCAGATCCCGACAAGGGCAGACGTTCTGCCGAGGAGAACCGCAAGGAGATAACCGCTCTCTTAAAGGGCGCGCACATGGTATTTATCGCGGCGGGCATGGGCGGCGGCACCGGAACAGGCGCGGCTCCCGTTGTCGCAGAGGTTGCGCGTGAGCTGGGAATACTCACCGTTGCGGTGGTTACAAAGCCGTTTGACTTTGACGGCAAGGAGGCAAAGGCAGAGGCGGGAATCGAGGAGCTGAGAAAGTATGTCGATTCTCTGCTGATAATACCCAATCAGCGCATGGTGGATTTGGGCGAGAAAAACGGCGCTGATATTACCTTTAAGGACGCTAAGGCGGCGGTAAACGACGTGCTTTATGACGGCGTGAGAAGCATTTCCGACCTTATCAACTTCCCCGGATTTATCAACCTCGACTTTGCCGACGTTACAAGCATCATGAAAGACTCCGGCAACGCATATATCGGAGTCGGCGTGGCGGGCGGCAAGAATCGTGTTCGTGACGCGATGGAAAACGCCATCAACTGCCCCCTGCTCGAAACCAGCATAAAGGGCGCTACCGGAATTCTGGTAAATGTAACCGCTCCCGAGGATGTTCTTATGGACGAGGTTCAGGAGGTTTGCGCGCTTATCTCCGATATGGTGAGCGACGAGGCAAACTTTATCTGGGGCTTGACCTTTGATGAAAATATCGGCGACGAGGTTATGATAACCATTGTCGCTACCGGACTTGAGCGTGCCGCCGAGGAGCAGCAGCCCGAGCCTGTTGAGGAGACTCCCGCTGTGGCTGTCGCGGCTGCTCCGGCTGCCAGCAGCTTTGCAGCTCCGGAACTTGCTGCTGCGCCCGCTCCCGAGCCTTCTGTATTCGGATTCGGCTATGAGCCTGCGCCCGCGGCACCCGCGGCTGAGCAAAACGATGTAGCCTCCCACCTCAACATCAGCAGATTCGATGATGATGAGGAGGATACCTATGCCGCGTTAAAGCGTATGCTCAAGCGCAGTGTAAAGAGATAAAGAAACGCCATTCCGAACGGGAAAAACACCTGTTCGGAATGTTTTTTAGAGGGAAAGTGAGAAGCAATGAGGAAGTTTTCGGTAGATGAAAAAATCAGCCCGCGCAGCGCGGCACTCTGTATGGCGATGTGCGCTTTTTTGTGGAGTACCTCCGGCGCGCTGGTGAAATACATCGAGTGGAGCGGAATGGTGATAGCCTGTCTGCGGAGCTTTATCGCAGGAGCGGCGCTGATCTGCTATCTTTATGCGGTTGGCAAAAAGCTGGTGATAAACAGGCTCACCCTTACCGCGGCGATAGCTGTCTGCGTGAAGTATGTATGCTTTATAGTCGGCAACAAGCTGACCTCGAGCGCCAATATGATAGCATTGCAATACACAAGTCCCGTTTTTGTGCTGCTCATATCTTTTCTCTTTTTCAAGCAGAAGATACGCGGCAAGGATATGGCTGTTGCAATAGCCGCCGCCGCGGGAATCGCCATGCTGACGCTGGATAACTCGGGACCCTCGAGCGTTTCCGGCAATTTGATGGGATTGGCGGTAGGCATCAGCACGGCGATAATGTATCAGATGACATCCAAGTGCAAAAGCTATGCCGAGTCGCTCAGTGTTATAATTATCGGAAATTTCTATACGGCGGTGCTGATGTCCCCTTTCCTGTTTGTGGGAGAGATGAATATGTCGGCAAAAAACATAGGCGGAGTTCTGTTTTTGGGACTGCTTCAGCAGGGACTTTCCTATGCGTTTTACAGCTTTGCAATTCGCTCGGCACCCGCTCTCACCTGCAATCTCATTGCCTGCATAAATCCGCTCTTCAATCCGCTTTGGACTGCGGCTTTGGTGCATGAGATACCCGGTACTTTGACTATATTGGGCTTTGGAATAGTTCTCGGCTCGATAACCATTTGGACAATTTCCAACACGCGGGAAAAGGCGAGAGCCGCGCAGCAGAACAAATGAGGTGAAGAATATGGCTTTTTCCGAGCTTATTGCTCTCGGAACGGGAAACGCAATGGCGACAAAGCGCTTTAACACCTGTTTTTTGATGAAAAACGGCGGGGAATACCTGCTTGTCGATACCGGCGGCGGAAACGGAATACTTTCCGCTTTGGAAAAGGCGGGCGCAGACGCAGATTGTATTCACCACCTGATTTTGACCCACGCCCACACCGACCATATTCTCGGATTTCCGTGGATAGTCAGAAAAATCGGAACGCTGATGAAAAACGGCGGCTATGACGGTGTATTCACCGTTTACGGGCATGACGAGGTGATTGCGGCGGCGAGAAAGATATGCGAGCTGACGGTTCAGAAGAAATTCACCGACCTTTTTGACGAAAGGATAAAATTCGTTGAACTGTCGGACGGTGATTCTCATTCGATTTTGGGAGCGGAAGTCGGCTTTTTTGACATCTTTTCCACTAAGGCAAAGCAGTTCGGATTTGAAACGACTGTAGCCGACAAAAAGAGACTGGTCTGCCTGGGAGATGAGCCTTGCGCCGAGCTGCGCGAAAAAACAGCGGAAAACGCCGACTGGCTGCTCTGCGAGGCGTTTTGCCTTTATGACGACCGCGAGCGCTTTAAGCCATACGAAAAGCATCACAGCACCGCGCTCGACGCGGCAAAGCTCGCCGAACGGCTGAATGTGAAAAAACTTGTCGTGTGGCACACCGAGGATAAAACTTTTTCCGAGCGCAAGAGCCGCTATTCGGCGGAGATAAAAAGCGCGTTTTCGGGGGAAGTGTTTGTTCCCGAGGATATGGAGCGTATTCTGCTGTGAATAAGCGGGATTTAGGCTGAGGGCAAACTTTTTGTTGCTAAATGACTTTCGGTATGATATAATAACCTTTAGTTTTCGCCGAGAGCGAAAAAAGCAGGCAGAATTGACGTGTGGTCTGTCATGCGGGTTGTGGGTCCTGTGCGACGAAGTTCCGTGAACCATGTCAGGCGGGGAACCGAGCAGCATTAAGCGGAGTGCTTTGTGTGCCGCAGGTCTATCTGCAATCCGCATGAGAGATCACAGGCGGCTATTCTGTCTGTTTTGTTTATACAAAGAGAGGTGAGGGTATGCGGCAGGCGCTTTACAGGCTTTATCGCCCTAAGAGCTTCAGCGAGGTGGTTGGGCAGGAGCATATAACTACCGTTTTGAAAAACGAGATGCAGGCTCAAACGCCCTCTCACGCTTATCTCTTTATCGGCTCGCGCGGAACAGGTAAAACCACCTGTGCCAAGCTGGTTGCAAAGGCGGCAAACTGCCTCGATTTGCAAAACGGCGACCCCTGCGGAAAATGCGATATTTGCCGTGGAGTAGATGACGGTTCTCTCACCGATGTGGTGGAGATAGACGCGGCATCTAATAACGGCGTTGACAGCATAAGAGAGCTGCGCGGCGAGGCGGTGTTCACCCCTGCGGTTGCAAAATACCGCGTTTATATCATAGATGAGGTTCACATGCTTTCTTCCAGTGCTTTCAATGCGCTGCTGAAGATATTGGAGGAGCCGCCGGAACACGTTATTTTCGTGCTGGCTACCACCGAGGTGCATAAGGTTCTGCCGACGATAATATCACGCTGTCAGCGATTTGATTTCAGACGGATTGAGAGCGATGTTATAGCCAAAAGACTTTCGTATGTCGCAAAATGCGAGGGCTTTTCGCTGGAGCAGCAGGCCGCCGAGCTTATCGCCCGACTTTCCGACGGCGGCATGAGAGACGCACTTTCACTGCTTGACGTCTGCTGTTCAAATTCCGACGAGGTGACAGTTGAAACTGTGACAGCCTCGGCGGGACTTGTGGGAAACGAACACCTTTTTGCCCTGTCTGACGGAATCATCGGGCAGGATACAGCCGCTGTTCTGGAAAAGGTTTCGGAGCTTTCGCAAAAGAGCATGGACCCGCAGAGACTCTGCGAACAGCTTTGCGGTCATTATCGCAATTTGATGCTGGTTAAAACGGTGAAAAATCCCGAAAGACTTATTACCTGTCTTTCTTCCGATATAGAGCGTATGCGCGCTCAAACCGAAAAGCTGTCGCTCAATGACATACTTCATTCCATGAGCGTTTTGCAGGACGCTTTTGCTAGAATGGCGCGAAGCGCCGCAAAGCGTGCCGAGCTGGAGCTGGCGCTGGTCACCCTCTGTGACCCGCTGGCAAGAACCGGCTATGCCGACCTTTTACGCAGGATAGAGTCGCTTGAGGATATGCTGCGTAAGGGCAATTTTCCGACGAGAGCGGCGGAAAGCGTTGAGCGGGAGACTGTTTCGGCTGATGCGGCTCCGAAAGTTCAAAAGGCAGAGATTGCGGGCGGAGCTTCCGACAAAAGCACCGCCGCGCCGAAGGTGCTTCCCTTTGCAAAATGGAACTCGGTTTTGGAGTGCCTTGCAAGGATAAACGCGCCGAACTACAATATGCTGCGCGAAACCTCTGCTTATTTTAACGGCAAGCAGGTTTTGATAGATGTTTCCAACCCGATAATACTCGATATGCTCAGAACCAACGAGTATATGAAAAACAACATCAAGCAGGCGATAACCGAAGCTACGGGAGAGCGATACGGACTGGGTCCCTATCGACCGCCCGAAGCGGAAAAGGCAGAGGAGGCAGACCCCCTCGAAAAGCTGATTTCGGCTCTGCCGCAATCGCCTGACATAATAATCGAATAAGAGGAGAAAATGTTATGAAAGCAAGACTTCCCGCAGGAATGGGCGGCGGCCCTCAGAACCAGAAAGACCTCATGAGAAGAGCGCAGAAGATGCAGGAGCAGCTCGCTCAAAAGCAGGACGAGCTTGAAGCGCGCGAATTTACCGTGACCTCCGGCGGCGGCATGGTAGAGGTTGTTATGAACGGCAAGAAGGAAATCGTTTCGCTCAATATCAAGCCCGAAATAGTTGACCCCGACGATATTGAGATGCTCCAGGACGTTATTACCGCCGCGGTGAACGAGGTAGTGCGTCAGGTGGAAGAAGTTACCGAGCAGGAGCTGGGTCAGATAACCAGCGGACTGAATCTGCCCGGTCTGTTCTGATAGGATATGGCATATCAGGTAGCATCACTTTCAAAGCTGGTGGAGCAGTTTGCGCGGATTCCCGGGATAGGCAGAAAGAGCGCGCAGCGCTATGCGTATTATGTGCTGAGTCAGCCCGCGAAATATGCCGAGGAATTTGCCGACGCGCTGATTTCAGCCAGCAAAAGCATAAAGCGCTGCAAAGTGTGCCAAAATCTTTGTGACGACGAGCTTTGCCCTATATGTTCAAATCAGGCGAGAGACCGCTCGGTGATATGCGTTGTGGCAGACCCGAGAGATGTTATCGCCTTTGAGCGTATGCGGGAATACAGCGGGCTTTATCATGTTCTGCACGGACTTATCTCCCCGACAGAGGGAGTGGGACCGGAGCAGCTTGCGATAAAGGAGTTGCTTTCCCGCTTAAACGACGAGGTTAAGGAGGTAGTTATGGCGACAAATCCCACCATAGAGGGGGAGGCGACCGCCATGTACCTTTCACGACTGATAAAGCCTATGGGAATAAAGGTCAGCCGTCTGGCGTATGGTATTCCCGTGGGGGGAAACCTCGAATTTGCCGACGATGTGACGCTTTGCCGCGCTCTCGAGGGCAGAAACGAGATGTAAAAGCGCCGATAGCCGATGCTTTTCGGCGGGGAAAACAGTTTCTTTTAAAAACAACGGTGTTATGAAAAAGCTAATCACAGGAGAATTTTTCAAGCTGATAAAGTTTGGGATAACCGGCGTTATGAATACGCTGGTGGATTTTGCGGTGTTCATGCTGCTCACCCATATCGGAGTGAATCTCTATTTTTCGCAGGTAATATCCTATGGGTGCGGTATGCTCAACAGCTATATCGTAAATCGCAGCTGGACATTTAAGGCAAAGGGAAACTTTTTCGGCAGCCAGATGATGCGGTTCTTTTCGGCAAATCTTGTTCTGCTGACGGTGAGCGTGAGCCTGCTGTGGGTATTCACCGACAAGCTCGGCTTGATAAAAACAGTTGCAAAGCTCATCACGACTGCTATAATAATGTTAGCCGGATTTATCGTAAATCGGCTTTGGGTGTTTAAAAACCGCTGAGCAGACGAAAGAGAGGTGTCTTTCATGGCGGAAAAAAAGGAAACAAAAACCATCGCGACAAATCGCCAGGTGAGACATGAGTATTTTGTTGATGAGTCGTTTGAAACCGGCATTGAGCTTTGCGGAACAGAGGTGAAAAGCCTCAGACAGGGCACTGTCAACATGAAGGATTGCTGGGTCGATGTGGGAACGGGGGAGCTGATAGTAAAGCAGCTGCATATCAGCCCCTACGAAAAGGGAAATATATTCAACAAAGACCCGCTCCGTGAGCGAAAGCTGCTGATGCACCGCCGTGAGATAAATCGTCTTATCGGCTTGGTGAGCAAGCAGGGATATACGCTGATACCGATGTCGATGTATTTTAAGGGGTCGCTGGTGAAGGTTCAGCTTGGACTCTGCCGCGGCAAAAAGCTCTACGACAAGCGCGAGGATATGGCAAAGCGCGATGCGCGCCGCGAGATAGAACGCGCCATGAAGGAGCGCAACAGATAACGGATTCCCAAACAAATTGCCCAAAATGGCGTGAAAACGCCTTTTATTTGGGGGCGTAAAGGTTTCGACGGGGGTCAAGAAACAGGAAAAGCGAGCGGAGGGCGGGACCTCCTTAATACCCGAATTTAAAATTAAGAGCTAACGAAAAAGTTTACGCTGAAGCCTGATTAGGCT
>CAZNJJ010000010.1:35799-38291 GCA_964573335.1 uncultured Oscillospiraceae bacterium
GTACCGCGGCTCGGGTAAGAGCGTCGATTAGCGGTCAATTTCAGTGGGAATTTCCCCGCACCGCTGAAACATCAGGGGATACCGAAGCGGGCGGTCTGTCTGCCGCCTGTCCGCCGAGGGAATTTTAAGCGACTGACTGCGCTCGGAGATGTTCCTGTGGAAAGGCTTTCGGACGCGGGTTCGATTCCCGCCGCCTCCACCAAAACGAAACAAACCCGCATTACAATGCGGGTTTGTTTTTTGTATCCACGAATTTTCCACCGAAAATCACCGATGCTGTTTTTCGGGGGAAGCGTATTCCGTGGGAATATTGCGCTGCTCTGCCACATCGAATATACAGCTTTTAAATTCCTCCCAGCCATCGGAGAGAACATCGGAGCAGAGCTTGAGCTTTTCATATTCGGTTTGGATAATGATAACGCTTTTATGCGGGTTTTTGTTGAGAAAGGTTATCTTTTTTATCTCATCGTATGAGAATGTCACCTTTCGCATAAAGTGAACCGTATAGATTTGGTATTCGGTGTAGCAGACCTTATAGCCGCAATAGTATAAAACCGTAAACAGTGTGACAATATGGAAAAAGATTAGTGTGAGAAAGGGCGAGACCATTCTCTTGTCCGCTATAAGCGCGGAGAGTGCGGAGATGTCGGTGCCGTATTCCCGAAAAAACATCACCGCTATCATCATGTCGATAAGAACTACCGCGATAGGGAGCTGATAGTAGCCGCCGCTGCATTTTAAAAGCCGAAAATCCTCGCTGCCGAGAAAAATCTCTCCGATTTTTCTTTTCCATTTTCTCTGATTAAGCATTTCTATGGCGGATATTGTCAGCAGCATGATAATGGCGATGGCGGCGCTTATTCCCGTTTTTAAAAGCACCTCTTTGATATAGTCGGTTTGGCGGAGAATAATCATTATCGAGCTGTATATCACGTTGCCGATGATAAAGGCAGCTAATATGACCTTTATTACGCAAAATGTTGCAGGCTTGTTGTTTTTCATTGCGAATCACTCTCTTAAATAACATTTTCTGACGCGGAAACGGAGAATTTTGAAGAGAAATTTCTCACTTTTATCTGATTATACCAATTTTTCGGCTTTTGCGGAAGTGATTTCCGCGTTTGCGGGAAATATGCCATTGAAATGTTTTGCTTTGCGTGATAGAATCAAATTGGTTGCTTCTTGTTTCTGCCGAATGACGCGGCGGTGAACGTTTTGCAATGAAAACGGCGGTTTCTCATTCCGAAAAACGCCGGTTGTGCGGCAGCCATATAATCGAATGGAGTTGAGATCGTGAATCTGATTACTGAAAAGAGAGCCCTCAGCAGTGTTGTTACCTTGCTGAAGGTGAAGGCACCCGACATCGCCAAGCGTGTTCGCGCAGGACAGTTCATAATCCTTCGTGTTGACGAAAAGGGTGAGAGAATCCCCCTGACCGTTGCAGAGGGAAATCCCGAGACCGGCGAGGTCACAATCATGTTCCAGATAGCGGGCGCCACTACCCGCAAGCTCGCCACACTCAACGCGGGCGACTATCTTGCCGACTTTGTAGGCCCTCTCGGTGTTCCCACAGAGCATGAGGGTGCTACCAGGGTATGTGTTGTCGGCGGCGGCGTTGGCTGTGCTATCGCTTATCCGCAGGCAAGACAGCTTCATGCAGAGGGTGTTCCGGTTGATGTTATCGCGGGATTCAAAACCGGCGATATGGTAATGCTTGAGGACGAGTTTAAGGCTGCAAGCGACAATCTTTATGTAACCACCGATGACGGCACCTACGGCATCAAGGGATTTGTTACCAATCAGCTCGAAAAGCTGATAAACGAGGGAAAGGGCTATGATCTCGTTATTGCAATCGGCCCCACTCCCATGATGAAGTTCGTATGTGAGGTCACTAAGAAATATAATATCAAGACCATCGTTTCGCTCAATCCCATTATGATAGACGGAACAGGTATGTGCGGCGGCTGCCGTGTAACCGTAGGCGGCGAGACCAAGTTTGCCTGCGTTGACGGCCCCGATTTCGACGGACACAAGGTTGATTTCGATTCGCTGATAAACCGCAACAGCTTCTACAAGGAATTTGAAAAGGAAAAGGACGAGCATCTTTGCAGGCTCGGTCTTCACGGAGGTAAGTGAAAATGGCTAACATGACAGCTACAAAAACTCCGATGCCCGAACAGGCACCCGATGTGCGTAACAAGAACTTTCTCGAGGTAGCTACCGGCTACACCGAGGAAATGGCGGTAAACGAGGCTTCCCGCTGCCTCAACTGCAAGAATATGCCCTGCGTTTCCGGCTGTCCGGTAAACGTTCGCATACCCGAGTTTCTCGCAAAGGTAGTTGCAAAGGACTTTGAGGGCGCTTACAGAGTGATTCTCTCCACCAACTGCCTGCCCGCCGTCAGCGGACGTGTATGACCTCAGGAGAGCCAGTGCGAATCCAAGTGCGTTCGCGTCATCAAGGGCGAATCGGTCGGCATCGGCAGAATCGAG
>CAZNJJ010000011.1:0-7342 GCA_964573335.1 uncultured Oscillospiraceae bacterium
GCTGTTCATCTGAATGTAAAAAAGCAGGTGCGTGCGGCACCTGCTTTTTTCAATGTTAGAATAAAAACCTAAGGGGTAAAGCTGATTTTCTTTTGCGAAATATAGTCTAAAGCCGCCACTTGTAAAAGAGGAGGAGGCACGGCGTAGCCGTGACGGAGGGGTTCGTTTAAAAGCCTCCCCTTTTACAAGGGGAGGCTTTTGATGAACCCCTCCGCTTCATCTCCCCTTGCGCGGCAAGTGGCGGCTAAAGCGCAAGAATAACGCGAAAGACAACCCCAATCATAAAAAATCGGCTGAGGAAGTCCTCAGCCGACTGTTAAAAGGATTCACTTTTTCATCAGAGTTACCATTACCGCCTTTTGCGCGTGGAGACGGTTTTCGGCTTCATCGAATATCTCGTTTGCGTGCGCTTCGAGAACATCTTCGGTTATCTCCTCGCCGCGGTGGGCAGGCAGGCAATGAAGCACTATCGCGTTGGAATGTGCCGCTGCCATAACCTCCTTGTTCACCTGGTAGCCGGCGAACGCCTTTTCGCGTATCTTCTGCTCCGACTCCTGACCCATCGAAGCCCAAACATCGGTATAAACCGCGTCGGCATCGGCGGCACCAGCAACAGGGTCCTGCGTCCACTCAAATTTGTCGCCGTATCCCTTTGCAAATTCCAGCACGGTGCTGTCGGGGGCATATTCCTTGGGAGTGACAACGCTCACCTTCATACCGGTTTTGAGACAGCCGACTATGAGGGAATTTGCCATATTGTTGCCGTCGCCGATAAAGCAGAGCTTTTTGCCGTCGAGAGTCTTGTGATACTCGCGTATTGTCTGCAAATCAGCCATTACCTGGCAGGGATGTGCAAAATCGGTCAGCGCGTTTATCACAGGGATACTGCCGTATTTGGCAAAATCCTCTACCTCCTGCTGTTCAAAGGTGCGTATCATCAATCCATCGAGAAAGCGGGAGAGAACGCGGGCAGTATCCTTCAGCGGCTCGCCTCTGCCTATCTGCAAATCGCGGGGGGAGAGAAAGAGCGCCTGTCCGCCGAGCTGATACATTCCGGTTTCAAAAGAAACACGGGTTCTGGTGGAGGACTTTTGGAATATCATTCCCAGCGATTGACCTGCGAGATGCGGGTGGGGAATGTTATGCTTTTTCTCGTATTTGAGCTTGTCGGCAAGCTCAAGCATATCCATGATTTCCTCGGTGGAACAGTCGAGCAGCTTGAGAAAATGCTTCATATTACTTTGCCGCCTCCTTTAAAACCTTTTCGAGAATAGCCAAACCGTTGTCTATTTCCTCATCGGTGATAACAAGCGGAGGAAGAAGTCTTACCTTTTCGTGCGCGGTGAGAACGATAAGTCCGTTTTTGAGGCACTCTGCGGCTATCTCCTTGGAATTGCCTTTTTTCGGCATGATGCCGATCATAAGTCCCATTCCGGTGACGGATTCAACATTTTCAAATCCCTTTACCGCATTGGCAATCTTTTCGCCCTTGCGCTTTACTTCATCGAGGAATTTGTCATCAATCCTGTTGAGAACAACATTTGCGGCGGCGGCAGCTACCGGATTCATGCCGTAGGTGGAGCCGTGGTCGCCCGCGACAAGGGTATTCTCGGTCTTTTCGCCGAAGAGAACAGCGCCCATAGGCAGTCCGCCCGCTATTCCCTTTGCGGTGGAAACAATATCTGGAGTGATGCCGAACGCCTGATAAGCGTAGAAATATCCTGTTCTGCCGTTGCCGGTTTGAACCTCGTCAATCATCAGCAGAATATCCTTTTCCTTGCAGAGCGCCGCCGTTTTTTCCACAAATTCCTTATCGAGCGGAATAACGCCGCCCTCGCCCTGTATCATTTCCATCATGATTCCGGCGGTTTTGCCGCTCACCTTGGAGAGCAGGTCGTCAAAATCGTTTGCCTTTGCGTAGACAAATCCGGGGGTGAAGGGGTCAAAGTTTTTGTGCATCGCTTCCTGACCGGTGGCGGCAACGGTGGTTATCGTTCTGCCATGGAAGGAGTTTATCAGTGTGATAATCTCGCAGCGCTCCTTGCCGTATTTGGTCTGAGCGTATTTTCTCGCGGTTTTAATCATGCCCTCGTTGGCTTCCGCGCCGGAATTTGAAAAGAATACCTTTTTCATGCCGGATTTTTCGCAAAGCAGCTTTGCGGCTTTAACTCCCGGCTCGGTGTAGTATATGTTGGAAATGTGTGCGAATTTTGCCGCCTGCTCGCTGACTGCTTTTACCCACTCGGGGTCGGCAAAGCCGAGCGAATTTACACCTATTCCGCTGGTGAAGTCTATATAGCTCTTGCCGTCGTAGTCCTCGCAGACAGCGCCCTTGCCGCATTTTATCGCGAACTCGGAGCGACCGTAGGTGTGCGCCACATATTTTTGGTCAAGCTCTTTTATCTCGGAGAATGTCATAAGCTCATTTATCCCCCTTGTATATCATGGTGCCGATACCCTCGTCGGAAAGCATTTCGATAAGGATAGCGTGGGTTATTCTGCCGTCGATGATAGCCGCCTTGGAAACGCCGCTGTTTATCGTATCGACACAGCATCTGAGCTTGGGTATCATTCCGCCCGCGATAATGCCCTTTTCGATGAGAGGCTCCACCTCGGTGGTGAGAATAGAGGTGATGAGGGTGTTTTCATCGTCCTTATTCTCCAGCAGACCGCGAATATCGGTCATGAGAATTATGTTTTCGGCATTTACGGCGCTTGCGACATAGCAGGCCATGGTGTCGGCGTTGATGTTGTAGGTTACGCCGTTTTCGTCGGCGCCGATAGAGGTGATAACGGGGATATAGCCGTTATCGAGCAGGTCGGTGATGGGCTTGGGGTCAACCTTTGTCATTTCGCCCACAAAGCCGTAATCCGCGTCACCCTCGAGCTTTTTAACGGTGAGCATACCGCCGTCAACACCGCAAAGACCGATAGCCTTGCCGCCGTGAGCGTTTATCTGAGCTACAAGGTCCTTGTTGAGCTTGCCGGCGAGAACCATCTGGGCTATATCGCGGGTTTCCTCATCGGTATAACGCAGTCCGTTGATGAATTTCGATTCCTTGCCCACCTTTTTGAGCATACCGCTTATCTCGGGGCCGCCGCCATGCACAAGAACCACCTTGATTCCGATGCAGGATAGCAGAACGATGTCACCCATAACCGCGGATTTCAATTCCTCGTTGGTCATGGCGTTGCCGCCGTATTTTACAACAACGGTCTTGCCTCTGTATTTCTGTATGTAGGGGAGCGCCTGACTCAATATGTCAGCCTTTTGAGCGGTGGTTGCCTGGGTCATGTTTTATTCCTCCGTTTATTCAAAAATTTAATCTCCGATTTATAAAAGACCGGTGGTTTCGTCTATTCCGAGGGCGATATTCATATTCTGAACAGCCGCGCCCGATGCGCCTTTTCCGAGATTGTCCAGGCAGGAGGCGAGCAGAACCCTGTCCTCACAGCCAAAGACGTATATTTCCAGCATATTTGTGTCGGCGAGGTGGTTTGAGGGGAGAAATCCGCCCGCGAAATCGCTTTCGCTGCCGAGCGGCATCACCTTGACGAATTTCTGACCGGAATAGTATTCGCTCAGCCGCTCATGTATCTCCGCCGCTGTGGGCTTGTTGTTGAGCAGCTTGGTGTAAAGCGGTATCGAAACGGTCATTCCGTTGTAGAAATCGGCTACTGCGGGGTTGAATATCGGGGTGTGAGCCATATCGGAGATTATCTGCATCTCCTTTTGGTGCTTGTGGGTTTGACCGAGGGCATATTGTCTTACGCCGTCGAACTGAACGCTGCGCTCCTTTTCGGCATAGGCGGCTATCATCTTTTTGCCGCCGCCCGAATAACCGGAAATAGCGTGGCAGACCACGGGATAGTCATTGGGCATAATGCCGAGCTTTATCATTGGGTGAACAAGGCTGATAAAGCCGGTGGCGTAACAGCCGGGATTTGCTATACGGTGGCTTGCGGCGATTTTTTCGCGCTGCTCGCCCGAAAGCTCGGGAAAGCCGTATACCCAGTTGGGATCAACTCTGTGCGCGGTAGAAGCGTCTATTATCTTGACGTGGTCGCTCTCAACCAGTGATGCCGCTTCAACGGCGGCGGCATCGGGCAGACAGAAAAAGGCTACATCAGCCGCGTTTATCAGCTTTTTGCGTTCGGCTGTATCCTTGCGCTTGTCCTCGTCTATGAGCAGAATATCGAGGTCGCTTCGCTCGGCGAGGCGGTCAAAAATTCTGAGTCCTGTTGTTCCTTCTTTTCCGTCGATAAATACCTTATACTTCATGGGCGAGGTCCTCCTTTTTCTTCTGCGCGGCTTATGCGGCGCTCTTTTTATATTTTTCAGCCGAGTGCGGAATCAAGCGTTTTTATCCGATTTTCCATTTCGGCTATCTGTGCGGAAACTGCCTCGGGTGCGGGGCCGCCGAGAACCTTGCGCTGTTCCACACAGGTTTGCAGGTCAATGGCGGTGAAAAGATCTTCTTCAAAGATTTCGCTGTATTTTTTGTATTCGGCAAGGGGAAGGGTTTCAAGGGTGAGCCCGCTTTCGATACAGTGGCGAAAGTGCTGACCTGTCAGCTTATAAGCCTCGAGGAAGGGAACACCCTTTTTGGTGAGATAATCGGCGCAGTCGGTGGCGTTGATAAAGCCCTTTGCGGCGGCGGCGCGCATATTCTGACGATTCACCGTCATGGTGTTGAGCATGGGGGTGAAAGCGCCGAGACAGAGCTTTACGGTTTCAACGGCGTCGAATATCGCTTCCTTATCCTCCTGCATATCCTTGTTGTAGGCCAGCGGCAGACCCTTTATCATAGTCAGCAGGGTCACCAAATCGCCGTTTACTCTGCCTGTTTTGCCCCTTATCAGCTCGGTGATGTCGGGGTTTTTCTTCTGCGGCATGATAGAGGAGCCGGTGGCAAAAGCGTCGTCCAGCTCGATGAATTTAAACTCGGAGGAGCACCAGAGTATTATCTCCTCGGAAAATCTCGAAAGATGAGTCATTATCAGCGAGATGTCGGATGCCAGTTCAACGCAGTAGTCACGGTCGGAAACGCCGTCAAGACTGTTCTGAACAGCTCCCTCAAAGCCGAGGAGCTGTGCGACAAACTCACGGTCGGTGGGGTAGGAGGTTCCGGCAAGAGCGCAGGAGCCGAGCGGAGAATAGTTCATACGCTTGTAGCAGTCGTTGAGACGGTCAAGGTCGCGGGCGAGCATCTGGGCATACGCCATGAGGTGATGGGCAAATGTTATCGGTTGCGCCACCTGAAGGTGGGTGTAACCCGGCATAACAGTGTCAAGATGCTGCTTTGCCTTTTCGATTAAAGCGTCAACGAGCTTGTGAACCTCGTCGTAAATCAGGCGGTTTTGCTTTTTGAGATACATTTTAATATCGAGCGCCACCTGGTCGTTTCTGCTGCGGGCGGTGTGAAGCCTTTTTCCCGCGTCGCCTATCCGCTCGGTGAGAACCTGTTCCACAAACATATGAATGTCCTCGGCGGTGAAATCGAACTGCAAAGCGCCCGAATCCAAATCGGCGAGAATGCCCTTTAAGCCCTCGATTATCTTGGCGGCGTCAACAGCCTCGATGATGCCGCATTTGGCGAGCATGGTAGCGTGCGCTATCGAGCCTTCTATGTCCTCATGATACATCACATGGTCAAAGGATATGGAGGAATTGAAGTCGTTTATTCCCGCGTCAAGCTCCTTTGCGAATCTGCCTGACCACATTTTCATAAAAATAACACTCCCGATGTTAAGTGATTTTTAATACAGGAAAAGCCCTGCCCCCAAAAACAAGGTTGCAGGGCTTTTGACTTTTTCAGTTACTTGATGTCCCAGTTCTTGGAGAGGGTAGCTCTTACCTTGATGGGCAGACCGAACAGGTTGATGAAGCCTGCGGAATCATTCTGATTGTAAACATCGTCCTCACCGAAGGTGGCCAGCTCCTCGGAATAGAGGGTATAGGGGCTGGTGGTGGAGGCGGGAATGATGTTGCCCTTGTAGAGCTTGAGCTTTACATCGCCGGTAACGGTCTGCTGGGTGGAATCGACAAACGCGGAGAGAGCCTCACGCAGGGGAGTGAACCACTGACCGTTGTAAACGATGTCGGCAAACTTGAGCGCTACCTGCTGCTTGTAGTGCATAGTCTCCTTATCGAGGCAGATGCTCTCAAGCTGCTCATGAGCGAAATAGAGGATAGAGCCGCCGGGGGTTTCATAAACGCCGCGGCTCTTCATGCCGACGAGACGGTTTTCCACCATGTCCGCGATGCCGATGCCGTTTTCGCCGCCGAGCTTGTTGAGCGCTCTGATAATGTCGGAAACCTTCATCTTCTCGCCGTTTACCGCTACGGGAGTGCCCTTGTCAAAGGAAACGGTGACATAGGTGGGCTTGTCGGGAGCCTTTTCGGGAGAAACGCCAAGCTCGAGAATCTCATCATACTTAGGCTCGTTTGCGGGATCCTCAAGGTCAAGTCCCTCATGGGAAAGATGCCAGATGTTCTTATCCTTGGAATAGTTGGTCTCGCGGTTGATGGCGAGCGGAACGTTGTGAGCCTCGGCGTAGTCGATTTCGTCCTCACGGCTCTTCAGCTCCCAGGTTCTCCAGGGGGCGATGATGGGCATATCGGGGGCATAAGCCTTGATAGCCAGCTCAAAACGAACCTGATCGTTGCCCTTGCCGGTGCAGCCGTGGCAGATAGCGTCGGCACCCTCTGCCTTTGCTATCTCAACGATGCGCTTTGCAATGATGGGGCGGGCAAAAGAGGTTCCGAGCAGATACTTGCCCTCATAAACGGCATTTGCCTTGATGGTGGGAACTATGTATTCATCGCAGAAAACATCTACGAGGTCTTCGATATAGAGTTTGGAAGCGCCGGTCTTGATAGCCTTTTCGTTCAAGCCGGAAAGCTCCTTGCCTTGACCTACATCGGCGGCTACCGCGATAACCTCGCAGCCGTAGTTCTCCTTGAGCCACGGAATGATGATGGAAGTATCAAGTCCGCCGGAATATGCCAAAACGACTTTGTTGTATTTTTTCATCTTTTCTTACCTCCGCATATAAGAAGCTGTATGCATCTCTGTTATGAGAATAATTATACATCTTTTTTGCAAAAAGAAAAGGGGTAACAGCACAAATATCCCGATTTCGGCAATTTTTTGGAATTAGCGTTAATCAGAAATCTCGGCTGTTAAATTTAGATGTGCAACTTGACAACATTATTTCGGCTTTTCGGCAGTTCAAAGGGCGGAAATATGTTGTCTGCGGCTAAAAGGCGAGTTGTTCAATATGAATATCATTGCATATATGCAATGATATGTGAATATTCTTTATCGGCAAGTCGTGC
>CAZNJJ010000011.1:7352-36132 GCA_964573335.1 uncultured Oscillospiraceae bacterium
CAATTCGATTGCGATATTTTAAACCAAATCGCCGAAAATAAAATTCGATTGCAAAAGCGATTGAAAATTATATCCGCTGACGGTATAATATTTTTGTTGGGGAGTGGAGCTGTTTTTGCCTTTTTAACGGCGTTTCGGCACCCTTTTTAATGAAAGTGAGAGGTTTTATTGAAAAAGCTCATCAGAAAGTTCAAAAAGCTGATTTTTTCGCGCGTTATCATCATTTCGATTTCGCTGATAATGCAGATACTCATGTTCCTTATCTTTATAGTGCGGCTTTCGCGCTATTTTGCCGCGATGTACGGCGTTTTTGTAGTCATTTCGGCGCTGGTGGCGCTGCATATCGTCAGCGACGACAGCAACCCCGCCTACAAGCTGGCGTGGATTATTCCCGTTTTGATATTCCCGCTTTTCGGCGGAATGTTGTATCTCTTTTTCGGCAGCGACAAGCTCGGGCAGAAGATAGAGCGGCGAATATCCGATGAGGAACGTGTTTTCGGGCTGTGCAACGTATCTTCATCGGAAAAGACGGCGCAGCTTCCGCCGAGACTGCGTATACAATCGGAATACATTTCTCGGGTAGGCTATCCCGCCTACTGCGGCACCGGAGCGGAATTTCTGGAGAGCGGCGAGAGAAAATTCGAGGAGATGAAAAAGGCGATAGCCGCCGCAAAACAATACATTTTCCTCGAGTATTTCATCATAGGCGAGGGATATATGTGGGATTCAATACATGAGCTGCTGAAGGAAAAGGCGGCTCAGGGGGTCGATGTCAGGGTGATATACGACGGATTCGGCTGTATCGCCACCCTGCCGAATGACTATTTCATACAGCTCAACAAAGAGGGGATACGCTGTGTGGAATTTAACCCGCTTATTCCGATATTCACCATGTTCATGAACCACCGCGATCATCGCAAAATACTTGTGGTGGACGGCGTTGTGGGCTTTATGGGCGGCGTTAATATAGCGGACGAGTATATCAATCGGATAAACCGCTTCGGTCACTGGAAGGACACCGCGGTTCGGCTGGAGGGAGACGCGGTTTACAGTCTCACCGCCATGTTCGTCACCATGTGGAATGCCGTTTCGCTCCCGCGTGACCGCTGTGAGCCGAGCAGATTTGCCCCCATTCCCGTTTCGGACGGAAACGGTGTGGTTCAACCCTATTCCGACACGCCGCTCGACCGCGAGCGGGTGGGCGAAACGGTTTATCTCAACATGATAAACCGCGCCGAGCGCTACATCTATATCTGCACCCCCTACCTCATCACCGATAACGAAACCGTCACCGCGCTGATAAACGCCGCCAAAAGCGGAATAGATGTCCGCATAATAACCCCTCACCACGGGGATAAATGGTATGTCCATGCGATAACCCGCCACAGCTATGAGCAGCTTCTCAAGGGAAATGTGAGGATATACGAATATACCCCCGGCTTTATCCACGCAAAGCTGTTTGTTACAGATGATAACGCGGCTACGGTGGGAACGGTGAATCTCGATTTCCGCAGTCTCTACCTGCATTTTGAATGTGGCGTGTGGTTTGGCGGCGGAGATATTCCCGTGAGAATAAGAGAGGATTTTGAGAAAACCCTGCAAAAGTGTATCGAGATAACGACAGACAGTCCCATAGTCAGAAAAAGAGGCTTGCGAAAGCTCGGCTGTCAGGTGTTAAAGCTGTTTGCGCCGCTGATGTGACAAATCGGGCAGACAGAAAAATTCAAAGAAATCGGAGGCTGTTTTTATGAAAAGAAGTCCGGGAACCGATAAAACGACCCGCTCAAACCAGTCCTCCGAAAAGCTGCTGACTATTATAGAGCGGCTTTCGGAACAGGACGAACCTATCCGTTTGCAGGATATTTCCCGCCTTGTCGGTATGAATGAAAGCACCGCTCTGCGCTATATCGCCACATTGCAAAAGGCGGAATATGTGGTTCAGGACGCGGACACAGGACGCTATTCTCTGACCTACAAGATATGCGCGGTAGCGGCAAACGTTTCCAGCAGAAAGAGCATCCGCAATATATGCTCTCCCTATCTGCGTTCGATAGCGCATATCTTTTCGGAATCGGCAAACGTTGCCGAGGAGAGCAATATGTCTGTGGTGTATATCGAGGCGATAAGCGGGCCTCGCCAGCTGCTTATGACCACCCGCCGCATGGGAAATGTTTCTCCTATGCACTGCACCGCAGTCGGCAAGCTGCTGCTGCTCAACTACAACCAACAGCAGTTACAGCAGTTTATCGCGGCAAAGGGACTGCCGGCGCTCACCGAGCATACCATAACCGAGCCGCAGCAGCTTATCAACGAGCTGGAAAAGGTTCGCGCGCAGGGCTACGCCTTTGACAACGAGGAATATGAGCCGGGTGCCCGCTGTGTTGCCGCCCCTATCTACGACTACACCGGCAGTATAATAGCGGGACTGAGCGTGAGCGGACCTATCACCCGCATGACAGATGAGCATATCTACGAAAAACTGCCCTTTCTTCTCGATGCGGCACAACAAATATCTCTGCGAATGGGATATGACAGCGGCGTTTTGAGGTAGATGACATTCCCCGCTTTGGAGCAGCAACTCCTCTGCGGGGAATTTTCGATTTCACGGCATATTGCAAAGAAAATTCCGCGATTGGGTGAGCGTTGTAAAATCAGCTTGATAATGATACAATGTATTCTGCAACCAGTTTTTTATTTCGGAGGGTAATGATGGCAAGACGAAGAAAACGTTCAAACGCTCCTGTTTTGGCGATAGCGGTAATGCTCATTGTGTCGATAGCGGCATTGGCGGGAGCAGTGATATATAACGGCGGCAGGGATAAGGAGCTTCCCGCGGCGGCATCACAGCCGCAGAGCCAAAGCGCGCCCGCAAGCTCGGAGATTCCCGAGCCGGAGCCGGAGGAAAAACAGCCCCCGAGTGAAACCAAGGTCAGATTTATGGCGGCGGGGGATAACCTTATTCACGACAATATCTACAAGCAGGCGGCAAACAGAACAGGCGGAAACGGCTTTGATTTTTCTCCCGCCTACGAGCATATCGAGCATATTTTCGATGATGCCGACCTTTCCTTTATCAATCAGGAAACGATAATCGCGGAAAAGCTGTTTGAGCTTTCGGGCTTTCCCACCTTCAATTCTCCCGAGGCAGTCGGCGACAAAGTCGTGGATATGGGATTTGACGTTGTCTGCATGGCTAATAACCATATGCTCGACAAGGGGGAATCGGGACTTGCCGCCGCGCTCGACTATTGGGACAGCAAGCGTGACGAGGGCGTTCTGCCGATAGGCGCCTGGAGAAACGAGCAGGCTATGAGCGAGCCGCTTATCTATGAGAAAAACGGTATCAGATTCGGCTTTGTGCCTGTGACCGAGCATACAAACGGTTTGAATCTCCCTGCCGGAACCGATATGCGCTTTATCCGCACCGATGAATACGACCTCATGGAACAGCAGATAAAGCTCGCACGGGAAAACTGCGATTTTCTTATCGTTTCTACCCATTGGGGAACCGAAAACAGCGTTAACGTCAACGACAATCAGCTCTATCTCGCACAGTGGTTTTCCGATTTGGGGGTGGATTTGGTGCTGGGTCATCACTCGCACACCCTTCAGCCTGTTGAATGGCGCACCGGCAAGAGCGGAAATAAAACGCTGGTGGTCTATTCGCTCGGCAATTTCATTTCCAGTATGCTTAATCCGCAGAATATGCTGGGCGGCGTTCTCGACCTTGAGATAACTATGCAGGCCGGTGAAAAAACCGAGATAACACGCGCCGAAATGATACCGATAGTCACCCACTACGACACCAACTATCGCCGAGAGGTGAGGATATATCCCTTTTCGGAATACACCGAGGAGCTTATCGCCGAGCATGGAATTTCCCCAAAATATATCAACGCGCTCTATGCGGGATATGGCATGAGCAGCAGCGGAATACTCTTTTCGCTCGACTATTTGCAGGGAATAATAGATAAAAATATTCCCAAGGAATTTTTAGGCTGACATTATTGAAAAATCCTCCGTATCTTATCGGATACGGAGGATTTTTTGCGCCTTGCGGCGATTTTCAAAGCCGAATCAGTTATCTCCCTCTGACGAGCGCTTAATATCGTTTATCATATAGCACAGTGACATAAGGCTGTCCGAAAGATGAACGTTTTCCACTATAACCTCGGGGTGAGCCACCTCAATATCGTAGTGGGTGAAATTCCAAAAGGAAGTGATGCCGCAGTCTATCAGATGATTGGCTATTCCCTGAGCAGACTCACTGGGAACGCAGAGTATAGCCATATCAATTTTGTTATCGCGGCAGAACTGTTCCAGTTCATCTTCACCTTTTACCAGATAGCCGTTTATCTTTTTGCCTATTATATCCGGTTTTTTGTCGAAAAGGGCGCAGAGGTCAAATCCCGCCTCGGAAAAGTTTATATTGGCAGAAAAGGCACGTCCCAAATTGCCCACGCCGATAAGTATAGCCTTGAGATTGCGGTCAAGTCCGAGGATTTTCTTTATCTCATCACGCAGGAGAGCTACATTGTAGCCGTATCCCTGCTGACCGAATCCGCCGAAGCAGTTGAGGTCCTGTCTTATCTGCGAGGCGGTCAGCTGCATCAGCTCCGCCAGTTCCTTTGAGGAAATGCGTGTGACTCCACGCTCAAGCAGCTCGCCTAAAAATCTATAATAACGGGGCAACCGCCTTATCACGGCGGCTGAAACATATTGATTGCGCGGCACTTTTTTGTACCTCCCGAAAAACAAAATTCTGACAAATAAATTGTATAACAATAGCCGCCGCTAGTCAAGCGGCGACCGAGCCTTTGCCAAAGGCGAAATTTAGCGTTTGTTTTACTTAAAACGATGCAAATATTACAAAAACGACATAAATTTGTTAATCTTTATGCGCCGATAAGACGAAATTTATTCACAAACTTATGGTAGTATATAGTTGTCAGGAGGTGAGCTCTGTGAGAGAGCAGATGATGCAGCAGCGTGTTCTCAGACCGGTTTATAACACAGTGGTATGCGTGACCGACCAGCGCAGGTGCGACAGAATAATCCGCGCCGGCAGAGCGCTGGCTGATATTTCCAATACGGGACTTTTGGTAGTCAACGTTGTGCGCCCCGATTCTGTTCAGGACGTAGAATCAATGGAATATCTGTTTAACGTTTCAAAGCAGAACAGAGCCGAAATGACCTTGCTTTATTCCGACGACGTAGCAAAGGCGCTGATACGCTTTGTGAAGGAAAACAAAACCGCCAATCTGCTCACCGGTATTCCCAACGAGGGAGACTCGGTGACCACTAAAATTTGGAAACGCTTTACCCATTTGACCTTTTTCGTGGTGGAAAAAGACGGCTCTCTGCGTGAGGTGATAAATCCCGCGCGGCAGGCTCGTGAGATATGTTCCGCCGCGGCTGTGTAAAAACAAAGTCATATAAAAATAAGCTCTCGGCTTTTTAAATAAGGCTGAGAGCTTTATTTTTTCGGGAATTTTATAAACAGGGTGGAAAAAAGTATCTTTAAATCAAGGGATATACTGCGATTTCTTATATAGAACAGGTCGCACTCAAGTCGCTCCTTGATAGAAGTGTCTCCCCGCCAGCCGTTTATCTGCGCCCAGCCGGTCACCCCGGGGGTAACAGAGTGGCGCAGAGGGTATTCGGGAAACTGTGACGAAAATTTTTCCGCGAAAAACGGGCGTTCCGGTCTGGGACCGACAAGGCTCATATCCCCCTTTATCACATTGAAAAGCTGCGGAAGCTCGTCGATAAAGTTATTCCTCAGCAGTTTGCCGAGCGGGGTTACGCGGGAGGTGTCGTTTACCCAGCAGGTATCGCCGTCACCGTCTGTCATGGTGCGGAATTTGTATATCCAAAACAGCTTGCCGTCTTTTCCCACACGGATTTGGCGAAAGAGGGCAGTCCCGGGAGAATCGAGCTTTACCGCCGCGGCTGTCAGCAGCATCAGCGGAGAGAGCAGCATCAAAAGCGAAAGCGAGATAACAAGGTCGCCCAGGCGTTTTAAAACAGAATACAAGCTCTCACCTCCAAAACGGGATATAAGGGTAAATGCGAAGGGTGTCTACGCTGTATTCAAACCAAAACCGAAAGAGCGCCATTGTCATAAAAAGCAGCAGCATCGTGTAATAGAATCGCTTTTCATCGGCGAAAGCGGTTTGAGAAAGGGTTTTATTCGGATAAAACGCGGCAGCAACCTCGGGAATAAGCAAAGTGAAAAAGGGCAGCAGCACAAGTGAAAGCCGCTGATACATCGCGGATTTTGATATGAGCATTATTATCAGCGTTCCGAAAAGGCAGAGACTGAACAGCGGCTGAATATCGGGCGAGACTGCTTTCGTGCGGGAAAAGCATATCAGCAGCACCGCCATCATCACCATCCAGATAAAAGCGTGCTGAAGATTCAGCCCATGCTTGAAAACGCCGTTTTCCACATAGAGCGAAAAGCGGGGAGAAAATTCGGTGAAAAGCAGAATCAGCTCATCGGAAAAAATCAGCATTATTCCGTAGCCGAGGGCGTAGAGAGCGGCGGTGAGCCGATTGAAAGGCAGTCGGGCAAGCAGGCAGAGCGGAATAAGCAAAAAGAGGCTGTTGTGTATAAATCCCGCGATAATCAGAAAAACGAGGGCGGCGGGAAAATTTTTGCGCTTGATAAAGGGAAGGGCATAAAACGCCGCCGACACCGCCAGCATCTGACGGATATAGCAGAGCGAATATCCGAAAAAGCCCAGCGCGATAAAGAGATAGATACTCAGCCACGGCTTTGCGGAAAAGCGCAGAAAGAACGCCGTTTGCAGCAAAACTATGATTACCGAAGAAATTCCCCAAAATACCAGCGGCTCATCGGTGAAAAGGGCGACAGCCATATTCAGCAGGGTGAATACAAACTCATGGCGATAGGCGTTTTGCGGCGAAAAGATAAAGTCCAAACGCAGATTTTCTCTCACCGAGAGAAAATAGTCACGGTATATCCAGTTATAGTCCACTCCAACTTCACCCGAGCGCAGAGCCGCCAAAGCGCAGAGCAGAGCCGCCGTTGCCAAAACGCAGAGATATTCGGTTTTTCTGCCGCGTTTTTCGCAGAGAAAAAGCCCCATTGCGGCGCAAAGCAAAAGTATAACGAGATAAACGGTCATTTATTCCCCTCATTTTCAGTATCGTATAGGCTGATGTGGCGCGGCAGCACATCGGAAAGCAGACAGCCGCTCATATCGCCCGAAGAACGCCGATGCTCACGACTCAGCTTTTTCAAGGCGGCGCAAAGCTCCTTTTCGTTTTTAAAAAGCGTAACATTGCCGAGCGGGGCAAGGTCACGATGCCCCTTTATGTCGGATAGGGCGGCGGGCAGACCGCAGCCGAGTGCCTCCATAACGGCAAAGGGAAGTCCCTCGCATCTGCTGAACGAAATCAGCGCGTCGGCGGCAAAGAGCAGAGAGGGAATATCCTGCCGATAGCCGAGAAAAACAATTCTGTCGGCGGCTTTGGAGCTTTCGGCAATCCGTTTGCAGTGGGAGAGCAATCTGCCGTCGCCCGCAAAAAATAAAACCGCGTCGGGAATATCCTCGGCGCATTTTGAAAAGGCGCGTATCAGCGCCTGCTGATTTTTTCTGCGGGAGAACTCACCAACGCAGAGAAAAACAACGGTTTTTTCCGAGACTTTAAGCGCTTTTTCGGCTGAAATGCGCTCCTGCTCGGTCGGAACACGGTATATCCCGTTCGGCAAGCCCATTCCGTTGATTCTGCGTATATCATCGCAGAGCCGATAGCGGTGTGCCAGCCGCTCATCCTCATCGTTCATCACGACAAGGCAGTCGGAAACCGGCGACAACAGCTTTTCCGCAATGAGATACGGCAGCGAGGAGATGCCGCTCTTTTCCGAAAAGAAAAAGCCGTGGCAGATGTAAATCACCCGCGGACGCAGTTTTTTCGGAACAGCCGGCAGCGCCGCACGAAAAACAGCGGCGGCAAGCGATGTATTGAGAACAACGGTGTCAAACCGCTCGGCTTTGAGCAGCTTTGCCGCCCTAAAGACGGCAATCACGTTTTTAAAACCAAACAGCCGCTTTTCAAACGGAAGAGAGAAAAAACCGTCTGCCGCATCGGACAGAGAGCCTTTTTCGGCGCAGACAAACACCGAAAATCCCCGACGTTTCAGCTCTGCGATAACAGGCAGATGAAAGTTTTTTATATGAGAAAGGGTGGAGGCGGTGTATAGAATTTTTTTCATTTTACGCCTCCGTTTTCTGTTTGAGCTATAATATTCAAGTTTATACTATTCCCGAAATAAAAGCAATAACGCCCCGTTTTAAACGGAGCGTTAAAAATCTGTGCTTTTGAATTATTTGTTTTTCAGCTTTTGATTGATTTGCCTGGCATCATTTTTCCAGATAAGCGTACAAATCAGATAGATTATCGCGTAGATTATGATAAACGCGGGAAAAACGGTGGTGAAGGTGGAGAAGAAGCTGTCATCGTAGCCGAGCAGATAGGAGTTTGCGCTCACTATCGTTATCGTTATCAAAAAGTGTATCAGCGTTGCGGGAAATAGGCTCATCTTGTCGAATATGATGGTGGTTGCGCCGAATATCATCGAGCAGACCAGCCAGCAGGTCATCTGCTTTATCGTACTGTCACAGCCGTTGAATATCCACATACATATTGTTGTGGTTATCCAGCCTATCGCCAAGCCTATCACAATCAGCTCAAAAATCGTTTTGATATTGCTCTTATTCATACTTTTTTCCCTCCATGATGTATTCTCTGAATGATTTTATATACTTTCTCGAAATGGTAAGTCGTGTTTTTCCGTCTTTGAGAAAAGCAACATAATTTCCCGAAAACTCAACCTCTATCGACTCGATATGCTCCACATTGACAAGACAGCTTTTGCTTATCTGAACAAATCTGTTTTTCGCCAGCATATCAGCCAGCTGATAGAGCTTGAATTTGACCTCGTATGGCTGATTTTTTACAAAGGCTGTGGTTTTGCCGCCGATAGCCTCTATTCGGCTTATATCAGCCGCGTGTGTGGGGTATTCCCGCTCCTCTCTGCACAGCATGAGAACATCGCGGCGTTCGCAGCCGTTTACCGCTTCTATCAGTTTTGCCACAACCGGGTCGGCGATATTTCCGCGTATGATGATTTCAAGCTCGCTGTTCTCTGCCTGCTGCAAGGTGATTTTCATTTGGCTTACCTCCTTTCATGAGATGAGTATAGCGCTGTTTGAGAATTTTGAGGGAAGAAAACCGCTCAAACGGCGAAAAAGCCGCCTGAGCGGTAAAAAAATCACGGTGAAATGTTTTCAGTGCTGTCTTGCGCGGCGGTTTTCGGCGATATAGGCTTTGAATTTGTCGATATGAAAATTCATAACCAGCTCATCGGGGAACTGCGTTTGATAAAGCGCCTGTTCCGCCAGCTCAAATCCGCCCACCGCGTCTGTGAAATGCGCGTCGCTCCCCATGATAACGGGGCAGTTGTATTGCTTGCAGAGCGATAGTATGCGGCAGCAGTTTTGATAAACGTTTTTGCGGGTTTTGCTTTTCATTGAGTTGTTGTTTATCTCGAGGAGGGTGTTGTATTTTTTCGATGCGGGAACAAGAATATCATAGTCGAGCGGGGAATTGTCGTTATCCGGATGGCTGATTATATCTATTTCGGGATTCTTTATCGCGCTCAAAACGGCGGCGGTATTCTGCTCTTTGCTGCCGTATCGGTAGCAGAAACGGTGTATTCCCGCTATGCGTATATCAAGGCAGTCGATATATTTCTGCTCAAGGCTCAGATGCCCCTCGTAGTCGAGAATGTTTATCTCCGAGCCGAACATCATTTCCACCCCAAACATCTCTCGGGGCAGTGCTTTGAGATTCACGAAATAAAAGTTGTCGCAGGTTCCGGGTATTCCTTTGGCGTGTTCGGTTATGCCGAGCAGCTTCAATCCCTTTTCGGAAGCGGCGCGCGCCATTTCGGTTATGGTGGCGTAGGCGTGTCCGCTGGCGATGGTGTGGGTGTGAACGTCAAGCTGTGCTTTCATTTTGCTCACCTTCGCTTTCAACCGTGAAGTCCGTCCTCCTGACGCTGCATATTTTCCACCACAATGTCATGTATGTCGCCGAGGGTGTCACAGTATTCAAGCACCTTCCACGGGGTGTTGGTGTGAAAATGAATCTTTATCAAATCCTCATCGCCCACGGCGAGCAGGCAGTCTCCCGCGATATTTGCGGTGATGTAGTCGTGAATATCGTCCTCCGAGAGATTTTCTCCCTCGATGAGCAGTTGTGTATCGAATTTGTATTCCAACATGGTGTTACCTCCGTCAGTGGTTTTTGTTTTGATTATATCACCGAAAGGGGAGAAAGTCACAGATTTATCGAATTTGTCTTGCTTAAATTCAAAAACGGGTTGACATTTTAAATCTGTGAA
Source organism: uncultured Oscillospiraceae bacterium (assembly GCA_964573335.1). GTDB lineage: Bacteria > Bacillota > Clostridia > Oscillospirales > Ruminococcaceae > Yanshouia. Next base: position 17,791 of record CAZNJJ010000011.1, read on the forward strand.
AGTAAAATATATCACGCTTGCACGGAGGCAGATCATTCGTTGGAAATGACGAGCCGGATAAGGCATAGGGCTGAGATGCCCGGTCTTATCCGGCTTTTTTGTTTTCAGCGGAAAATATGAGAAAACAGGATTTAAGGGAGGAAGTACAGATGGATTTTCTCACAGGAAAAATCAAACCGATGTATTTTAAATATTTGGGGGCGGCGTTTGGCAGTTCGCTGATAACTTCCATCTACGGAGTTGTGGATATGGCGATGGTGGGGCAGTATCAGGGTCCCGAGGGAACAGCGGCGCTGGCTGTGGTCAGTCCGGTGTGGAATATCGTTTACAGCCTGGGTCTGCTCATGGGAATAGGCGGCTCAGTGCTGTTCGCTACGATAAGAGGCGGCTCCGAGCAGGAGAAAAAACGCTCCGACGAGTATTTTACCGCCGCCTTTATCGGAACAATTCTGCTCGCTGCGGCATCATGGGTGATAATAGCCTTTTTCGACAGAGAACTGCTGCTGCTTTTCGGCGCGGAAGAAACACTTTTGCCGCTGGCAAGGCAATATGTTCTGCCGATAAAGTTTGCCGTGCCTAGCTTTTTGTTTACACAGCTTATGTCGGCGTTTTTGAGAAACGACGGCGCGCCTGTTCTCGCTACAAAGGCGGTTATATTCGGCGGAATTTTCAACGTGTTCGGAGACTACTTTTTCGTATTTACGATGGATTGGGGCATATTCGGCGCGGGACTTGCCACCGCTATGGGAAGTGTGGCATCGCTGATAATCATGTGCAGTCACTTTTTCAGCGGGAAATGCACTCTGCGCTTTGTCAAGCCCACGGCGCTCATTAACAAGCTCGGCAGAATTTCGATAACAGGCTTTTCGACCTTTTTTATCGACGTCGCAATGGGAATACTGACTGTGCTTTTCAATCGTCAGATACTCAAATATATCGGAACCGACGCACTCTCGGTATACGGAATAATAATAAACATTTCCACCTTTGTTCAGTGCTGCGCGTACAGCATAGGGCAGGCGTCTCAGCCGATAATCTCGACAAACTACGGTGCCGGAAACGGCGGCAGAATCAAAGAGGTGTTAAGATACGCTGTCGCAACGGCGTTTGTATTCGGCGGAATATGGACTGCGGCGTGTATGGCGGTGCCTAACAGCTTTATCAGGATATTCATGACCCCTACCGACGAGATATTGAGGATAGCGCCCGCTATTATTCGCAGCTACGGAATATCCTTTCTGCTGCTGCCGATAAACATATTCTCCACCTATTATTTTCAGGCGCTGATGAAAGCGGGAATATCCTTTACCGTATCGGTGGCGAGAGGTGCTGTTATCAGCGGAATGTTGATAATGCTGCTTCCGCTTGTCGCCCCCGCCGAAGCTATATGGTTCGCCATGCCGATAACCGAAGCGGTTGTCGCCGTTTTTGTGGCGATAATGATACTGCGCTGCACAAAAGAGCTGACAGACAAGAATATATAAAAACAACCGGCAGAAGATGTTATTCTGCCGGTTTTCTTTTGTATTTCTCAACCGATATAGCTGTAAAATGTGCCGAGACCGGAGGCGTTTACGATTTTTCCGAGCTTTTCAAACTCGAACTTTATCGCCATGGCAATATGCGCCACGCTCAGAGGAGAGCCTTCCATCAGCGCCATAAACACCGCGTTGCGGACGATGCTCTTGATATTGCTTCCGCTCAGCTCAAACTGCTGTGCAAGGCTTTGCAGCGTTGTTTCGTTATCTGCCAGCTCGGTGTTTCGGAGCATATCCCGCCACATTTGCAGCCTTATATCAACATCGGGCAGCTCAAACTGTATGCTCACGGTGATTCTACGCATAAAGGCGGGGTCGAAATTGCGGGCAAGATTGGTGGCGAGAATCACCATTCCGTCGTAAGACTCGATGCGCTGAAGGATATAAGAGGTTTCCTGATTGGCGTATTTGTCGTTGGAATCCTTCACCTCGGTGCGCTTGCCGAAGATGGAATCCGCCTCATCGAAAAAGAGAATCACATTGGATTGCTCTGCCTCACGAAAAACCTTTTCCAGATTTTTTTCTGTTTCTCCGATATATTTACTGCTGATTTGGCTCAAATCAACGCGGTAGAGGTCCATCTGCAATTCGTTGGCGATAACCTGCGCCGCCATGGTTTTGCCTGTTCCGGGAGGACCGTACATCAGCACGCTGACACCTGTTCCGTAAGGGTATCGGCTGCCGAGATATTCCTGCGCCGCAAAACGGTGCTTGAGATGCGCGCAGGCTAACTGCATGGCGCGCACGGTTTCGGGCTTTACCTTGAGGTCTTTCCAGCAGAATACGGTATCTATCCGCTCCATGAGGGTGTTTTCAAACCGTTTGTTACATTCCCGCAGGCAGGAGAGCAGCAGCGGCTCGCCTATTCTCTTTTCGCCCTGCGCCATGCGGCGCTGTTCGGCACGGTAAAACACCTCTGCGATTACCGACGGAAGCAGGCGGTATCTGCCCGCAAGCTGTTCGTAAACCACCTCATCTGCCACCGGATAGCGGCTGCCAATCTGCCGCCAGAGGGCGAGGTTATCCTCCATGCTGAGTCGGTCGAGCGAAAGCCGCTGTGCGGCGACAGAGAGCCTGCCTGTCAGATTCTGCTCGGGGAGAGTGGCTATGAATACCAGCGGGAACTCCCGCAAAACAGCTTCTATCCGGCAGAAAAGCTCGTTATCCTCCTGCGTGCAGCCCGTTAAATCCAGATAGGGAATACAGCCGTTTACCCGACAGGCAAAACAGCTTTGATTAAGCAGATCGGAGCGGTCGTGACGGCTTTGAGCCGGTAAAAAATCCGGTCGAATAACGCAAAGCCCAAATCCCAGTTTTTCGGCAACATTCTGCGAAAAGCGCTTTTTGCCGGAGCCTATTCTGCCCTGCAATTCAAATACCAGAGGCTTTTCGGCAAAATGCTCCAACCTCTGCTTTGCGACAGCGCTTACCCGTTCGATTTCCTCTTTGCGAATCACAGAGGATTCTCCGCTCACGGGGCAGAGGGTAAATCCGTTTTGTTCGAGGGTGGTTTCGCAGTCTAATCCCAAAAGCCATGCGGCGACATTGCTCCGCAAAAAGAGCCGGCTGTCATTTGAGTCCTCAAAGAGTGTGGATTTTGTTCGGCTCTCTGCCGTGAGAGCGAGAATACCGTTTTCATCTTGGATTTGCAGATAAGCCGCCATAGCGCGTAGCAGAAAACAGTCTATCCCTTTTCGCCCGCTGTCGCCCTGCAATGCCGCCACAGCCTTTTGATATTTGGGGTCAAGCTGATAGGCAAAGCTCAACACCACCGCCAAAACCCAAGCCTCGCTTAACCGATAGATGCGGCAGAGCTTTGACAGACGCGGCTGTTCTCCCACGTCTGCCGATACCGAGCGAAACAGATGCCCCCATGCGCCGCAAAGCCGCTGAGACGACTTTGCGTAACTGCGGTTTGTCACCATTGAGGCGAGCAGCTCCCGATTGGTGACGGGCAGACCCGGCAGACAGAACAGCTCCTCGGGGTCACAGCGCTGAGTCAGCAGCTCTTTAAACAGCAGGTCGGTAAATTCGGCAAGCTCCCGCAAAAGGGAATGGTTGGTCTGCAAGGACAGCTTTTCGGTCATTTTGTTTCCTCCGTGGCAAGCGCAAGCAGCTTTTGATAATAGGAGTCGGTGGTGTTCATGGCGAGCATAATGAGATTTCTGATTCGGCGGTCGGTTTCCGTTTCGTCATAGGGCCAGATAAATTGGCTCAGTCGAAAGTTAATCTGACCGTCCTTCTCGTCCAGATAAAAGGTTCCCAGCTTTAGATTTCGGCTGATTTTGTTCAGCTCCAGGGCGGCACTTTCCCGCTTTTCGGGCGAAACAGCAAAAGGATAGGCGCAGAGAATAAAAATCATGCCGTCGTCTTCAAACGCTTTTGCGCGGCTTATCCAACTGCCGAAGCTGCCGTTTGCCTGAAATACTATATCGTCCTCTCCCTGCTGAATCAAAAGCTGTTGTTCTTTAGCCCAGCGCAGAACTGTTTCAAATATGCTCATGCGATTTTGCTCCTTTCGATTCTCTTATTGAGCCGCGCCCGCCTTTTTGAGAATTTCCAGCGACTCTCTGCTTTCGGCAGCCGCTTCCATAAGCCGCTTTCCGCTGTTGATGGCTTGAAAATCCTTTTCCATAAAGTCTACCGCGTTGACAGCGCCGGAAACGGATTCCCCTTTGAGCGAAACGCCCGCCGCCACATTCTTTTTCAGCGAATCGAGCTTTGATTGACAGTCTGCCTGTTCTGCGTGAACCTTGACAAGCGCCGCCTGCGCGTCTAAATGCTTCTGAACGGTTTGCAGATATTTTTCCTTTGATTCTTCCAGCTTGTTATTAAGCTCCGAAAGCTTTTCGTCAATATCCACATTGCCCTTGGCGGTCATATCCTGCATGGTGGTGTCAAACAGGGCTGCGTATATCCTGTCGGAATCATCTAACATAGACTGCTGTTTTGTTTTATCCTTTTCAAATCCGAGAGCTTTTCTTGTGAAAGCATCGGTAAGACTTTCTCTGCTGTTTTCGTTAAAGAGATACTTCAGCGCTTTCAATTTGTCTTCCGGCGTTCCGCCGATGACTTGACCGGAGCGGTCGTTTCCGTCGGCATCGCAGGCGCCCTTTGGGTATCTGTCTGTCAGAATGATTTTCAGCAGGTCATAGCCGCTCATATTTCGGATTTGCGATTTTTCGGCGGAACCCGGGTCACTGTGTATTCTGAATACCTTGCGGTAGATACCGAATCCCTCGCGCTCTCTGCCTCGGTTGGAATTGACAGCATTGGCGTAAAGGGATTTAAAATAGCTGTCGCCCTTGCCGCCGAATCCGGTCAGGCGTTTCAGTTCATCTGCTCCGGTGCCCCAAAACTTATGCTCCTTATACAGAAAGTCCGAGACCGACATTTCACTGCTCATTTGATAGAGGTTTTCCTGCGGAATATCTTTGCCTTTTGCCGTCAGCTTCATATTCTCTGCCTGCGCGAAGGTGTCATAGCTGTCCTTTGCCGCAGCCATTGCGTCATTATAGATGCCGAGCTGTCTGGCAATGACAAAGTCGGCGGAAGCCATCTGCCGGAGCATTTTGTTTTTTGCTCTGACGATGCTGTTATTCTGCTCTCTTTGTTTGTTTTCCTCTCTGATTTTCGCTCTTTCATCTCTGGAAAGAGCATTTTCGGGCTCTTTCTTCTCGCCGAGAAGCTGTTGCTCCTGTTCCTGCCGATAGTTTTCCAAATCGAAGCCGCCGATTTCAGCCTGCCTCATTGCCACCTGTCTTATTTCGTCTCTGTGGCGGTATTCGTTTTGCTCGTCACGGGCGGTTTTAACCGCCTGGCTGGCGGCTTTTTCCTCCTGAACCAGCTGCTTTTCGTATTCTGCCAGCGCTGAAACGTATTTCTCCAGCTTTTGCCGCACCGTTTCGGCAGTGACTGCGATTTTCTCGTTGAGCGCCGCCTGTTCCTCTTTAGAGATAAAGTAGGCTCTGTCGCCGTTGAGCGACTGCTCCCGCTTTAAATCCTCCAAAACAGCCCATGCGCCCATCGCGTCGCTGCCGATAGCGTCAACTGCTTCCTTTGTGATTTGTATCGGCTCGGATTTTGCCGCTTTCTGATTTTTCAGCGCAAGTCCGGCTTTTTTGCCGAAAGCCTCCGCCGAAAGCTCCAAAGACTCAAAGTGCCAGCCGTTTTTCAAGCCCCTTGCGCCCGCTTCTCTTGTGGCTGTGCCATGCACCTGAGCCAGCTTGATTTCCTTTTTGCCGATTTCAATGGTGAATATATTCGCTTTCCAAATCAGAAACTTTACATCGCTCGATAGGCTCAGAGCGCCCTTCAGGGTCGCATCTAAGCCGCCCTCGATTGCCAAATCGTCAACCTGCCTGAGCTTGCCGTTTTCCTTTCTGAGAGAGGTGCCGCCTGTCAGCTTGGTGTCAAGCTGCGCCCCCAGTTCGGCGTTTAATTTGAGGTCTGCCGCCAACAGGTTTGTCACCAGAGCGGAAACGCCTGCGGCAACTCCCGCGGAGAGATTCACAGAGGCGGAACCCGATATATCCAGGCTGCCGCCCAGCTCCATGGTTTCGTTAGGCTGCATCTCCTCGCCGAAGCTCTTTGAGGGATTGCGTGCCATATCTGCGGAAAGCTCGCCGCCTATTTCGAGCGAGGTTCCAGCGGAAAACTCAAAGGAGAGCGGTCCCGCTATCGGAATACTCAATCCCGCATCGGTAATATGCTTGCTCTCGCCGAACAGCTTTTTGCTTTGCTCCTTTTCGCTTTGCTCATCCGAATGGAGAGAGGCGTGCAGCGTGCCTGCGGCATAGTCGCCGGAAACATCTAAAAATCCGAGAAAATCGGACACCTCGAACTGACCGAGCTGTTTTTTCTCGGTTTCGCCGATGATGCCGTCGTTTTTATCGAGCCTTGCCGAGCCGCCCACATCGGCAATGGTGCCTTTCAGCCCGATTCCGAACAGCGTTTTTGCCGTTTCCGATTCGGTATCGTCCTCCATATCCTGTTGCAAACCCAAACCACGGTCAAGCCTCACGCTTTTCGCTGTGAGAACGCTGTTCTCAACGGCGGCATCATTCAGGGTGAGGGTGTTGATAACAGAAATGGTTTCACTGTTGTTTTTGAGCATCGGCAGCTCAACGGAATCATCAAATTCAGCGTTGATTTTGCCGTCCTGCCCGATGGTGAAATCCGTCTGATCCTCACGGTCGCTCTTTTGCGAGGTCATGCCGGTGAGGTGAGAGCCGGTTTGACCGCCCTTTTTCCCGGGAACGGAAATATCGTATGGGATTTTCAAAAATCTGAACTCGCCCGTTCCCCGAATGGCGGCAGAGCCTGCGTCGTCTCCTTGAAAATCGAATCGGGCGTTTTCCAGCCGCAAAAATCCGTCGTCGGTGAAAATATCTCCCTCTATCTTTTGGTCGGTTCGCTTGTCGTCTGTTTCGATATGGCTTTCTTTAAAGGCGGCTTTCTTTTTGGAAACGGTTTTTGTTTTTTTGATGCGCTCTTTTTCGGCGTCGATTTGATTTTCGCCGCTCTTTTGCTGACTTGCCGTTTCCAAGGCGCGAAAACCGCTGTCGAAGTGGTTGTTTATGATAGTGCCCGCTCCCAGGCGGAAGGTGAAAAAGGCTCTTGCGCTTTCGTCGTATCGAGAATTTTTATCCTCCCTGTTCAGCCCGAAATGCAGCACCGTTTCAACATCTGCCGATTGATAGGAAATGCTTCCGTCCGATTTGAGCAGGGCATCATGCAAAACGGCGGGGTAGCCGTTTATCTCGGCTTGAGCCGACTTTGCGAAAATCTGCTCTGATTTTTCAAAGGTGACCTGCTCTAAAGCATATTGCGTTTCGCCCCTTTTCAGCAGGGCGGTGTCGGTGCGGATACCGTTTAGGCTGTCGCAGGTGATGCTCTCGCAGAGAATCTTTACATCGGGATTTGTCAGCAGATTTATTGATTTAACGCTGCCTGTCAGCTCGCCCTGCTCATTTATGCTTACCGCTTGCAGCTTTATCTCAAAGCTGTTGTGATAACATTCGCACCTTTCCGCAGAGCGGACATTTCCGTTTTGCGATTCGGTATTGTAAAGATAAAAGTTTGCCTCACCTATCTTCACGGTGGAGCTGTTTGCGGGAGCTTTTTCGGCGGTGTCGGTAGGTTTAGCATCTTCTTTTGGGAGAGACTCCTCCTCATCGTCCTCATAATTCCACCCGACTATCTCAGCACCCTCTTTGCTAAAGCATATATCTATGCCGTCAACCGCTGAATAATCTTCATCATATTCCTCAGGGTTGCCATATCCGTTTTTGAGGAGGGCATCTCTGTCAAGCTCCATTGATTCGCTGTCCGGCAGGTGCAGACCCATGCTGTCGCTTACCGTTTCAAATTCCGGCGCTACAACTGCGTTTCTGTATGTCAGCTTGGTTCGGTGGAATTTCATTTTGGGGTCAAAGTCGCCTTTGAGCTTGACGTATTCGGCATTATCCAGCTCCATTTGGAAATCGTCGTCTTCTATCGGGGCGATAACCAACGGTTCCGCGGTTCTGATGCTGATTTCGGTTTGACTTACATCGCCCTGCGGCTGCTCGGAAATGGGAGTTTCATTGTCGGCGGAATGTATATCGCCGAGCGCGGCGGCTTCTTCCGCCTGCGGCAGAGAATCCAAGTCGGCGGCGGGGGCTTGTTCGGCGGGCGAATTTCCGCCCTCGTATGGCTTTTCGGCAACGAGATTTATTACGGCGAGCTTTCCGAGAGCATCGACCCCCTTCATATTGGGGGGAGCAAATTCCATTTCGCCGCCCATGGCGTTGAATATGATGCTCCTGCTGTCGGAAATTTTGTCATCATAGGCAGCAACTTGTCCGAAAGCGCCGCCGGTCATCACCTTGATGCCCGCCTGTAAGGGAATCGCGGAGGGGCTGAGACCGTATTCCATTGTCACGGAGCCTGATTCCAGCATGGGGTGAGAGAGGGAAACCTGCTTTGAGCATATCTCCATCAGTTCTGTTTCCCAAGGCAGAGCAAAGGCGGGCGCAGAGCTTTCGCCGCGCTTTTTGTCATTTGCCGAATCGAATTTGCTCTTTGGCTTAAACTCATCGCTCTTTTTCACGGTGGTCGCTTTTGGCATATTACCACTCCCTTTGTGAAAACTTTCAGGTTGCCGAAACGGTTTTTACGGGTTGACGGAAGCAAATCCGCCGCCTGTGCCGCAAAGTTATTTTTCCAACAACTTCAAAAACCGCTTATCGTTCATCTGCTCATTTGTGACATAGCTCCCGTCTGAAAACAATGCGTAGGTTGTAATCGGCGTTGGGGCGTTTTGCGCCTCTTCTTTGCTCATCAAGCGAATCGCTTTAAAAGGTATTCCTTTTTCTTTTGCGATATTTTCGATTATGGGAACATATTTCGCGTTAAATGGGCATTGAGCGGTATAATACAAGACATATCCTTTTTCTTCGATGTGAGGCTGTTTTGCACATTCCTTCAGCTTTGGTATCGGAGCATCTTCTTCAAACGGCAGATACCACAGCTGAATACCGTTATCGGCTTCGTCGCAGACTCGAAATCCTTTGTGCTTCAAAAATTTCGGGTCTGCTAAAAACGGCTTTTTCTTAGCGGACGCTAATATACATAATCCCTTTCTTCCTTTGCTTTTGCTGTCATCAATACAGGCGTTTAATAAATCTGTTGAATAGCCATGACCTTTAAACGAACCGGATACCCATAAACAATCAATATACATATAACCGTCTGCCGAAATCGGATTCCATGCGTTTTCGGCGGGGATATATTCGATAAAACATTTTCCCCTCTCGGTGCTTTTGAGAAAAACCAAACCGTCTTTAAACTGTTCCGACAGCCACGCCTTTTTTGAGGCTGCCTGAATATCGTTGTTATTGGAAATCGCGCAGCATATATGCTCCTTTTCGATGTTTTCGCTTGTGACTCTAATGTAATCCATTATATAAAGCCCCTTTTCAAACTCCGATTTTGAAAACTTTACTGCGGCGTATGGCTTCTTGTGAGAAGGCAGACTGTTTCGATATGCTCCGTATGCGGAAAGAGGTCTACCGGCTGCGACTTTGCCACGCGGTAGCCGTTTTGGGTCAAAAAGCGCAAATCACGCGCGAGGGTATCTATTCCGCAGGAGATGTAGACAACCCTTTTCGGGTGCATGGCGCAGAGCGATGAGAGAAAACGCTCATCGCTGCCCGAGCGGGGCGGGTCCATGAACACCACATCGGCGCTTTCACCCCGTTCGGCGAGCTGCTGCATAAACTGTCCCGCGTCGGCGCAGACAAAGCGCGCGTTGGCGATGCTGTTTCGCTTGGCGTTTTTCACGGCGTCGCTCACGGCAGAACGGTTCAGCTCAACGCCGACAAGGGCGATTTCGCGCGATTTTGCCGCGGCTATGCCGATAGTTCCGGTGCCGCAGTATGCGTCTAAAACCGTTTCGCCGCTTTTTAAATCGGCAAATTCTATGGCGGTTTTGTAGAGCTTTTGCGTCTGGGCGGGATTCACCTGATAAAAGGAGAGGGGAGATATGAGAAAATCACAGCCGCAAAGCTCGTCTTCGATAAAGCCTTTTCCGTAGAGAACCTTGGATTTCTCCCCCAAAACAGCGCTTGTTCTTTTGGAATTTATATTCTGCACCACGGTGGTTATATCGGGGCAGAGCCGCAAAAGCTCACCGACGAAATTTCGGCTACCCGGGAGAATCTCCGAGGAAGTGACTATTACCGCCATCAGCTGCTTGGAATAAAGCCCGAATCGTATCACCGCATGGCGAATAAGTCCTCTGCCCCTGTCCTCGTCAAACGGCTCATAGCGGCATTTAGCGGCGGCTTTCACCACCGCTTTAGCGGCGCGGGAGGCGGTTTCGTTTTCGAGCATACATTGTTCTATCGGTATAACGCGGTGACTGCCGCGGCTGTAAAGTCCCGAAACGAGTTTTTTGGATTTGTCGCGCGAAAAGGTGGTTATCACCTTGCAGCGGTAGTTTTCGGGGTTATCCATGCCGATTATCGGCAGAACCTCGCCAAAGCCGCCCAACAGCTTTTGGGCAAGGGCGTTTTTGGCGGTGAGCTGTTCAAAATAGGGGGCGGTGAGCGGCTCGCACCCGCCGCAGCCGAGCTTTTTGTATTTACATTCCATATAGAATACTCCGTTTTGTTGATACTATAATGATAACACCGCAAAAAAACGCGGTCAACGAGTTTGTCGCCGACCGCGCCTGTATTTCACTTTCTTTTTCCGAAAAAGATATATAAAATTCCCCAAAAGATATTCACCAGTATCCAGCCGATTCCGGTAGCTGCCGCCACCGATGCCAAACCGCCCCCGGCTATCCAGATTCGGCAGAGCAGGGCGCGGGTGGATATTTGCCCCAATGAGCCTGCCAGTGTTATCAGCATACGGCTGCTTCCGCTGAAATGTCCGGCAAATGTGTTGCCGGTAAAGCAGAACAGATAAAAAACCGAAACCAGTTTAAGATAAACAACTGCGCTTTGATGCGCCGCCGTGCCGCTTTCTCCCAGCATAAAGGCGGCTGTGGCAGAAGCGGAAAAATACATCGTCACCGAGCAGAGAACGCCCAATCCAAAGGTTATCATAAGGCTGCTCCAAAAGGTCTTTTTAACACGCTCCGGATTTTCGCCGCCGATATTCTGCGCCGTCATAACGGCGGTTGCCGCCGCTATGCTGTCTCCGAAGGAATTGGCAAAGCCCTCTATTCGTGTGGTGGCGGTGTAAGCCGAAATCATGGCGGTTCCCGCCGTGTTTACCGAGCCTTGAACCAGCAGCTTGCCGAGATAAAGTCCCGAGTTTCGCAGAGCCATTACCGACCCGCTCCTGACCGTTTCCCAAAGGAGAGCGGATTCCATGCGGCAGTCCGCGCGGGAAAAGAGGAGTGAGGGGGATTTCCTTTTGAGATAGAACAGGCAGAGCATAGCCGAGAAAAGCTGTGCCGCCGCGGTTGCCCACGCCGCGCCCGCTATTCCCATTTTGAAAAGGCATACAAAGAGCAAATCGAGCAGGAGATTTGCTCCTGCCGCCATCGCCAGAATTACCAGCGCCGCCTTTACGCTGCCCACCGCGCGCAGCAGCGCGTTGTAGAGGTTATATACAAACGAGGCGGGAAGTCCCAGCGTGACTATTGTGAGATAGGTTTTTGTGGGAACAAATATCTCGTCGGGGGTTTCTATCAGCGAGAGCAGAGCCGGCATACCGAAAAACGACGCCAAGACTATCGAAAAGGTGAACAAAAGCCCTGTCAGCAGGGCGAGAAAATGCTCCCGCCGAAATTTTTCCGTTTCTCTTGCGCCGAAAAGCCTTGCCAAAATCACCGAGATTCCGCTGCAAGCGCCCACGATTGCAAAGATAAAGAGATTCATCACCGAGCCTGCCACGCCGATAGCGGCAAATTCCGCCTGAGATGAAAATCTGCCGATAACAAAAGCATCTATCGTGTTGTATAGTTGTTGCAGAATGTTGCCCAGAATCAGCGGGCAGGAAAGCGCCGCAAGCTGAGAGGGGATATTCCCGCAGGTGAGGTCGCGCTGTGACATTTTCATCAGTCCTTAAAAGCTGTTTGACAACAGTATAAATCAGAGGTATCATTGAGTAAAGCGAAAGTTTCTCAAATATTCTTTAACAAAATCGCAAGGAGAATAAGATGGATACTGAAAAATACAAGGCGCTTCTCACCGCGATAGATGAGGGCAGTATAACCGCCGCGGCAAAGTCGCTCGACTACACCGCCTCGGGAATAAGCCGAATGATAGCCGTTCTCGAGGAGGAAAACGGTTTTCGGCTGTTGAATCGCGGGCATGACGGCGTTTGCCCGACAGAGGAGTGCAGGCTGATTCTGCCCTCTGTTCGCAGAATGGTGGCGGCAGGGGAGAGCCTGCGACAGCTTTCTTCGCAGATAAGGGGGAGCGATATAGGCACTGTAACGGTCGGCACGGCGTATAACGCCTATTATATATGGCTTGCCGAGATGATAGCCGAGTTTCAAACGGTTTATCCCAACATATCAATACAGCTTAAAAACGGATTCAGCTCGCAGCTCGCCTCAATGCTCGGGCAAAAACAGCTTGATATATGCTTTATCAGCAAAAGAGAGGGGGAGCATGGTTGGATTTCGCTCGGGAAAGACCCGATGATGGCGCTCATGGCGGAAAATCATCCAATGACAAAGCTGGAGCGCTTTCCGATAGAATACTTTGAGAGCGAGCCGTATATCACAACCTATCCCGGCATGGATGTTGACAGCGCCAGAGTGCTTGCCAAATGCAAAATACGCCCCAACACCCAGCTTGCCACCAGCGACAGCATCGCCACCTGCTCTATGGTGGAAGCGGGACTGGGGATAACGATGAACAACCGCTTAAACGCCGTGAGCTGGCGCGGCAGAATCAAAGCGCTCCCGCTTGTTCCCGAGCAGACTGTGGAGATAGGGATAGCGTTTGAAAAGGAGCCTGCTCCCGCCGCAAAAAGATTTTTGGAGTTTATCACCCCAAAGCTGGGCAAGCTCAAAATATAAATCGAAAGTTGCTATTACCGACGGGTGAGACTATAATATAGCTTGCTTTGAGCAAAAGGAGTTGTGAATATGCTTGTCACCGAAGAGGATTTCAGAGAATACGAAAAGAAAAACGCTTTTATGGCGCACAATCATATCAGAATATGCAAAGCGGAGCCTGAGTGCAGCATTGTCAGCGTAAAGCTCACCGATTGCGCCATGAATCTTTCGGGCTTTGTTCACGGAGGGCTGTTCTGCGCCATGGCGGACTGTGTTGCCGGAATAGCTGCGCGGGCAGACGGCGGGCAGTATGTCACTCAGAGCGCACATATAAATTTTCTTTCCAACGTAAAGGGCGGAACGGTTTTCGCCAAGGCGGAGGAGGTAAAACGGGGACGCAGCATCGCGGTGTTTCACGTTTCGGTGACAGACGAGGCGGGAAAGCTGCTGGCAGACTGCGTTGTGGATATGTTCAAAACGGCAAAGGCGGTAGCAAAAGATGAGAGCTGAGACGAGAGGGCAGATGTCCGATTCCATGCTGAATGTAGCTTTTCTCACCCTTTCGGGCGGCTTGCAGGACGCTTATACCTACATTTCGCGGGGAGGAGTTTTTGCAAACGCGCAGACCGGAAATATCGTTTTGCTCAGCAGTTGCAGCTTTGAGGGAAATTTCGGCGCGGCGCTGAAATATCTCACTCCGCTTTTGTTTTTCGCGCTGGGTGTGGCGGCATCGGAGCTGATAAGGCGATTCAACATAAAGGGCGGCAGATTGCATTGGCGGCAGACGGTTCTGCTTGCGGAAACGGTTTTGCTGTTTTTGGTCGGCTTTATGCCGAGCGAAACAAACGCGCTGGCAAACGCGGTGGTATCCTTTTGCTGTGCGATGCAGGTTCAGGCTTTCAGAAAGGTGAACGGCTATTCCTTTGCCAGCACCATGTGCATAGGCAATCTCAGGAGCGGCATGGATTCGCTCTGCGCCTATCTAAGCAGCAGGAAAAAAGAGGATATTTCAAAGGCTATGCACTATTTCGGGGTGATACTGCTTTTCGCCGTCGGCGCGGGAATAGGCAGCCGCCTTGTGGCGCTTTGCGAGATGAAAGCGATATGGGCAAGCTGTCTGCTGCTTTCGGTCAGCTTTGCTTTGATGTTTGTCGGTGAGGAAAAGGAATAGGATATAGCTGAAAGCTCCCGCTCTGTTTTGACAGAACGGGAGCTTTTTGTGAATGGAGAGGTTATTTTTTGAAGAACGCCACCGCGATAGCGCCGGGGCCGGCGTGTGTTCCGATGACACTGCCGATGGTGGTGTAGCGCAGAGAATCAAGCTCGTTTTCCCAGAGAAATCGGCTGTCCTCTATGTATTTGAGGAGCAGCGCGTCCGAAAGACCGGTGTATCCCAACAGAACGGGCTTTGAAAAATCTATTCCGCCCGCCTTTTCTATCTCCTGAACAAGCAGATTGTTGCCCATCTTGGAGCCGCGTGCCTTGCCGAGCATATTTATCTCGCCGTCTACCACCGAGAGAACAGGCTTTATATTCAAAAGCGCCCCCGCAAAGGCGACGGTTTTTGAGATGCGCCCGCCCTTTTTGAGATATTCCAGCGTGTCAACAAGCGCCACGATAACGATTTTCTTTTTATCCTCGTTGAGCTTTTCGGCAATCGAAGCCGCGTCAGCTCCCTCGTCGAGATATTTGAGCGCAAGCTCGGTGAGTATTCCCCCGCCGACAGCGCCGCTCGCGCTGTCTACGACATATACGTTGTCATATCCCTGCGCCGCTATCTCGGCGCTTTGATATGTTCCCGACAGCTTGGAGGAAAGGGTGATGATTACGGCGGCTTCGTTTGCGGCTTTTGCCGCTTCCAACTGTTTAACAAAGGCATCGGGGGTCGCCTGACTGGTGGTGGGGAGAATATCCGTCTCCACCAGCTTTTGATAAAAGGTTTTGTGGTCTATTGTCACGCCGTCGATATATTCCTCATCGCCAAAGCGCACAGTGAGCGGAACGGTATACACCCGCTCTTTGTATTCCGGCATGAGGTCGGTGGTGGAATCCACTATAATTCTCGTTTTCATATAAAAATCGTCCTTTCTTTGGGCGTTATTTTAAAAACAGACGGAGCAGCCTGTCGTAAAATCCGCTTTTATACGGCTGATAGCGGATAGGCATATCTATCAGCGTTTTTTTGTCAACAATGGATTTGTAATGCGAGAAAGCGTCAAAACCGTCTTTGCCGTGATAACTGCCCATTCCGCTCTCGCCGACTCCGCCGAAGCCCATTTCGCTTGTGGCGAGGTGTATCACAACATCGTTTATACACCCGCCGCCGAATTGCAGCTCACGGCTGACCCGCTTTATATGCCCCTTGTCATCGGAAAAGAGATAGAGGGCGAGCGGTTTTTCCTTTTTCTTCAGCGAGGAAACCAATTCATCAAAGCTGTCAAATGTCATTATCGGCAGAATAGGCCCGAATATCTCCTGCCCCATTACGGCATCATTTTCGGTGACGTTGAGCATGACGGTGGGGGCGATACGGCAGGAATCGGCATCTGTTTCCCCACCGAATACAACTTTTTCTTTATCTATCAGAGCGCAGAGCCGGTCAAAATGCTTTTTGCCGATTATTTTGCCGTAGTCGCGGTTTTTGAGCGGCTCTTTGCCGAATTGCAGTTCTATCTGCTTTGTTATTTCGGCAAGGAGCTGTTTTTCTATCGTGGACTCGCACAAAATGTAGTCGGGCGCGACACAGGTTTGACCGCAGTTTAAAAACTTGCCGAATACGATTCTTTTTGCCGCCAAAGGTATATCGGCGGTTTTATCAACGATGCAGGGGCTTTTTCCGCCCAGCTCCAGAACAGCGGGTGTGAGCCGCTCGGCGGCATGGCGCAGAACCTCTTTTCCCACTTCGCGGCTGCCGGTGAAGAAAATCATATCGAATTTCTGATTGAGCAGGGCGGAGTTTTCCGCTCTGCCGCCTGTCACCACCGAGACATATTCCGGCGAAAAGGTTTCGGCGATAAGCTCAAAAAGCAGGCGGCTCGTCTCGGGAGAATATGCGCTCGGCTTTACGACGGCGGTGTTTCCGGCGGCGATGGCGTTTGCCAGCGGCGAAACGGTGAGCAGAAACGGGTAGTTCCATGGGCTCATGATGAGAACGTTTCCGTAGGGAACAGCCACCTTAAAGCTCCTCGCGGCAAACTGCGACAGCGGCGTTGGCACCGTTTTTTCGGCAGCGAATCGCCTGATGTGGCGGAGCATATAGGATATTTCGGAGAGCGCAAGACCTGTTTCACACATAAAGCTCTCAAAGCGGCTTTTTCCCAGGTCTCGGCAGAGAGCCTCGGCAATTTGGCTTTCATGGCTTTTTATCGCGGAATAGAGCTTTTTCAGTTGAGCGATACGGAAATCCACCGAGAGGGTCGCTCCGCTTTCAAAAAAGCTCCTCTGTTTATCTAAAACGGATTTTATCTCGGAATCTGTCATACATATTCACTCCTTTTCGGCTATTTTCAGATAGAATTCAGCCAGCTCACGCCGCGTCATCAGCTTGGGAACCGGATAAAGAGGATTTGCCTCCCTTTCGGCGTGGCGTGACATGGCGGGAATATCCTCCTGCCTGATGCCGCTCAGCTTTTCGGGAATGGACATTCTGCGGTTTAACTCCCTTACAGCATTGATGAATTTTCGGGCGGCTATGCGGTCGCTCTCTCCCTTTTCGGACAGATTGGCGGCTATGGCGAGCCGATGCAGTTTTTTCTCGCAGCTTTTTCCGTATGCCTCGAGAATATAGGGGAGAATAACGGCGTTTGCCAGTCCGTGAGGAATACCGTATTGCCCGCCGAGTGAATGGGCGATTGCGTGAACATATCCCACATAGGATTTGGAAAAGGCTATTCCCGCCTTGTAAGCGGCGAGCAGCATATTTTCTCTGGCGCGGCGGCAGTCGGCGTTGTGATAAGCGTCCTCCAGGTTTTCAAATATCAGCTTTACGGCTTCAAGAGCAAGCTGTCTTGTTTCTGCCGTGGTGGAACGCCCGATATATGCTTCTACCGCGTGGGTGAGGGCGTCCATTCCGGTTGTGGCGGTCACCTGCGGCGGAAGCGAACGGGTGAGAGAAGCGTCTAAAACGGCGTAACGCGGTATCAGCGGAAAGCTCATCAGCGCGTATTTGTGGTGACTTTCGCTGTCTGTGATTATTGCCGCAAGGGTGGTTTCACTGCCTGTTCCCGCAGTTGTGGGAATGGCGATGAGGGTGGGCAGCCTTCGCATAACGCGGAGAATCCCTTTCATCTGACCTATCCGCTTTTGGGGATAAGCCACCCGCGCGCCGATGGCTTTGGCACAGTCCATAGAAGAACCGCCGCCTATGGCTATCAGCAGGTCACAGCCGTTTGAATTGTAAACGGCGAGCGCTTCTTCTACATTGTGTTCAGTGGGGTTGGGTTGAGTTTTGTCATAAACCGAAAAGCTCACCCCGCTTTGAATAAGCGCCTTTTCGAGCGGGGCAAGCAGTCCGTTTCGGACTATGCCGCCGTCGGTGACGATGAGCGCCGAGCGGGAGCCTTCTTTGCGGAAAACCTTTTCCAGCTCAGAGCAGCTGTTGACTATCTCGGGCTCTCTGTACGGAAGAAAGGGGATAGCGATACGAAATGCCGTTTGGAATATGCGGCAGCAGGCGGATTTAACAAAAAACATGGCGGCTCCTTATTTATCGTATTTTGCGGCTATCGCGGCAAGACCGGAGCTGATTATCGAAAGACTGCGGTAAAAAATCAGTCGTTCTTCCTCGGAAAGCTCACTCCCGACAATGTTGAGAACCTCGGAAATCTTGTCGGAAATCTTCTTTGCGATGTCGGTTCCCTTTTCGGTGAGGAGAAGCGGGCTTTTGTAGCGCTTTGCGCTTTTGGAGTCGCAGGTGATATAGCCGTTGCTTTCGAGATATTCCACCGCGCGGGAAATGGTGGCTTTGTCCTCCTCGCAGTATTCGCAAAGCTCGGTAGCGGTGGCACTCCCCGCAGAATAGAGGTAGTAAAGGCAGGAAATATGTGAGCTGCGAAGGTCATACTGCGCCATCTCCTGATTTTTTATCTTTTTGATATTGCGGCTTATGCGGCTGAGCAGAACGGTAAAGGTTTCAAAGCGTTGCTCCATCGAAAATTCTCTCCTTAATCTTGTTGACATTTCAACAAGAAGTAAGTATAGCACACACTTGTTGAAATGTCAACATCAAAGGCGGCTCTGTCGAGCCGCCCGCGATAAAATCATCGGCAGAATAGCAAAGCCCCTGTCCGCGCAATGCAC
>CAZNJJ010000012.1:0-32964 GCA_964573335.1 uncultured Oscillospiraceae bacterium
ATAGCATATTCAAACAGCCGTTTCAAGTATACTCAAAATTTTTGCGGGATATTCGGCTAAAGGCAGCAATGTGATATTCCTTCGTTTAAATGCTGTTTTTCTCAGCCAATTTGAATACAGCCGAAAAGCATGATGAATTATAGCGTATCTCAGCGATATATGGTATAATACCATTGCTACCACCCCTAGACAGGTAGAGAACGGGGGTGTATCACCATGGACATACTCTCATCATTTTTAATCTCTGTTGCGGCAGGCGTAGTTTGCCACTACATCTGCAAATGGTTGGACAGAAACTAATCGGTAGCCAGCCTTGGGAATAATCCACCCACCCAAAACGGAATAGAAAACCCCCGAAGCGGCGACTTCGGGGGTTATCGAGTATCACCATGGATACTCTCATCATTTTTGCCTAACGATATTATATCATACGCTATTCGGCATTTCAAGTATACTCAAAATTTTTCGAGCTATTCGCCGAAATGCGATTATACAACGCAAAAAGCACACCCCAAAGGTGTGCTTTTTGCATGGTGCCGGTAGTCGGGGTCGAACCGACACGGTGTCGCCACCGCAAGATTTTGAGTCTTGTGCGTCTGCCAATTCCGCCATACCGGCATAGGCACTATTATACACCAATTCTCCGAAAGTTGCAACAAAAATTTGCGAAAAACCGTTCTTTATTTCATCAAAGCAGAATTACCGTTCTGCTTCCAACTCGGAAATTCGCTTTTCCAGTGCCTCTATCCGCTTTAGCGCGGCGGCAAGCTCTGCCGAAACGGGGTCCGGCGTGTGAATATGATCCAGTTTAGATGGGTCTAGCTTTTCGCCCGCCCTGCGAACAGTTCTCGCGGGAACGCCAACCGCGGTGGAGCTTTCTTCCAAATCGTGCAGCAAAACCGCGTTAGACGCTATCTTGCAGTTGTCCGCCACCACAAGCGGGCCCAAAACCTTTGCGCCCGAGCCTATCAGCACGTTAGAACCGATAGTCGGGTGGCGCTTGCCCTTGTCTTTGCCTGTTCCGCCCAGTGTAACTCCCTGATAGATGGTGCAGTTATCCCCCACCTCAGCCGTTTCGCCGATTACAACGCCCGAACCGTGGTCTATGAGAATACCGTGTCCGAGCTTTGCGCCGGGGTGTATCTCAATTCCGGTCAAAAATCTGCTGAACTGCGATATAAGGCGTGCGGAGAAAAAGCATTTGCGCTCATAGAGCCAATGCGCGGGTCTGTGCAGCATAACGGCGTGCAAGCCGGAATAGAGCAGCAGCACCTCCAGTGAATTTCTTGCCGCGGGGTCACGCTCCTTAACCGCCTGAATGTCTCTTTTAAGCCCTTCTAACACAGCAGAATTACTCCCATTCTAAAAAAATCTGACTTTCTTACTTTATCACAATATATCGGCTATTGCAATCAAAATATACTATTTTAATCGCTATTCCCGCAAATTTATTTTCGCGCGAAAAAGCCGCCGTGAAAGCTGTTCACAGCGGCTGATATTCTCATTCGTCAAGGTCAAGCGGCTGAACCCCTATTCCGACCAGTCCGGGACCGGTGTGAACCACCAGTGCGGGACTGATTTGTCCTGTGACAATTCTGTTGTAATGCGGAAAAAGCTCCTTAACCCGCTTTTCTATCATCTGAGCGTCCTGCAAAGCGCCGCCGTGCGCCACCGCGAGATTATAGCGGCGGCTGTCGCCGATACAGCGTTTTACCTCATCTATTGCCGAATCTATCGCGCTTTTTCTTCCGCGTGCCTTTTTCACGGTGTAATAAACGCCGTCCTCATTGCAGGAAATGACGGGCAATATCCCCAGCAGCGTGCCCATCGTAGCGGAAACCAAACCTATTCTGCCGCCCTTTTTGAGATATTCCAGCGTTGCAACGCAGAAAAATATCTTGGTCTGCTCGGCGGTTTTGTTCAGACGCTTTTCCATCTCATCGAGCGAGAGACCTTCTTCCGCCATTTCGCAGGCTCTTATTGCGGTTAATCCCGCGCCGATGCCGATATTTTTGCTGTCGATAATGCGGCAGTCCAACTGCGGAAATTCCCGCGCGGCAAGGCGGAATACATTATTCGTGCCGCTCAATCCGCTCGAAATGGTGACAGCCACCACTTGTTTGAATCCCTTTTCGGCTATCTCGGCGAACACCTTTTGAACATCGCCCACCCCCGGCATTGAGGTTTTGGGAATCTCACGCTCAAAGCTGTCATAAACCTCCTGCGCGGTTATATCAACGCCGTCTAAAAACTGACCGTAGCTGTATATCACCGACAGCGGAACACAAAAAACTCCGTACTTTTTCATTATATCCAAAGGCACATCTGTGCAGGAATCGACAAGTATCGCTATTTTCTCCGACAAAACAAACTCCCCCGGCAATGTAGTTTTCAAAACTATTATACGACTATGTTACCAACGTGTCAAGAAGTTTCGATTTCGATAAAATAGGTAACACTTGTTACATCGCAAAGAAAAAGCGCCGCAAAAGCGGCGCTTGGCAAAAAATCTGTTTAGTTTCAGTAGTTTTCGCGCTTTTTCTTGATAGACTTTCTCACCACAACAACGACGCTGCAAACAACAGCCAGCAGCAGCAGTGTGGGAACCAGCCAGAAGGTAAAGCTCTCGTCGTCCGCGAGGAGGGTTTTCCAGCCGGCATCAAGTCCCTTGTTCAGCTCATCGGAAAGGAGATTGAAATAGGTAGCCTTTTCGATTACCTCATTGGGGGGATAAGCTATGGGATTGGAAGTTACCTCCTCGTCCAACAGCTCTAGCGAAGCGACATTCGGGGTGGAATAGCCTATATACTCGCAGTTTGCCGCACCGACAGCAGGCTCGCACATAAAGTTGATATACATTTCGGCTGCTTCCTTTTGCTTTGCACCCTTGGGAATACACATTCCGTCAACGAATATGTTTGTTCCCTCTCGCGGAAAAGCTGCCGCAAGGTCGGGGTTTTCGTCTATCATGGTGATAGCGTCACCCGCGTAGTAGGGAGCGATAGCAGCCTCGCCCGCGCCCATCTTGTCGAATATCTCGTCCATTACATACGCCTGAACCAGCGGCTTCTGCTCCTTGAGAGCGGCGGTAGCCTTGTCTATCTGCTCCTGATTTTCGGGATTCAGCTCAAGACCTACCTTTTTGAGCGCGATGCCGTAAGCGTCACGCGGGTTGTTGAACATGAGGATATTGCCCTTATACTTCTCGTTCCAAAGCAGATTCCATGTTTCAACATCGGTGTCGGGAGTTACGATAGAGGTGTTGTAGATAAGCACAACGGTTCCCCAGGTGTAGGGTATCGAATACTTATTTCCCGGGTCATAGCTCATATCCAAAAGAGCCGTATCTATATTCTTCAAATTGGGAACATTATCCTTGTTAATCTCCTCGAGCATACCCTCGGCAGCCATTCTGCCTATCATATACTCGGAGGGAATGATAACATCATAGCTTGCGCCGCCTGCGCGCAGCTTTGCGTAAAGCTCCTCATTTGTAGCGTAAAAGGTGTAGTTGACCTTGATTCCGGTCAGCTCCTCAAAAGCCTTGTTTACATCGAGCGAATCATCTTCGCCGTTGGAGATATATTCTCCCCAGTTATACACATTGATACTTATGCCCTGATCCTTAAAGCGGCTGTAATAGTCGGTATCCATTGTGGAAAACAACGCGGCATTGTCATAGGCAAACGCCGAAACGCTGCCCAGCAGAGCCATCATTACCGCAAGAACAAGTGCAAACATTTTTTTCATCTATCTATCTCCATTTCTTTTTCGCCCACTTTGGAGCGATTAGTAACGTTTTGCGTTGTCGCGTCTGGCATCGAACACGTTATAAACAGCCAGCGTGACAAGTACCACCAAAAATACCACCGTGGAGAGCGCGTTTATCTCGGGCGAAACCTTCTTTCTCGTCATCGCGTAAATGGTTATCGGAAGGGTTGTAAAATTCGGACCCGAAACAAAATAGCTTATGATAAAGTCATCGAGCGAAAAGGTAAACGCCATCAAAAAGCCGGCTATGATTCCGGGCATTATCTCGGGGATAACCACCTTTATAAAGGCGTTTATCGGGTCACAGCCGAGGTCAAGCGCCGCGTCATAGATGTTTTTGTCCATCTGTCTGAGCTTGGGCATGACATTCAATATGACATACGGCACCGAAAAGGTCATGTGCGCGAGAATAAGTGTCAAAAAGCCCATTTCCAGCGGAATATTCATCATGTCTCTGACAAAAACAAAGAGCAGCATGAGCGAAACACCGGTGACAATATCGGGGTTTATTATCGGCATATAGGTGATATTCAGCACCAGCGACTGCACCCATTTTTTCATGGCGTTGATTCCGATTGCGGCAAGAGTGCCGATAACGGTCGCAAAAACGGCGGAGATAACCGCTATTATGAGGGTGTTCATCAGCGAGGAAAGTATCACCTCATTGGTGAACATCTTTTTATACCAGTCGAGGGTAAAACCTGTCCAGAGTGCGCGGGATTTCGACGAATTGAAGGAAAACACTATCAAAACGGCGATAGGCGCATACAAAAAAGCCATAACCACGCCGATGTAACTGCTGTTTATCAGCCTTGAACGCTTTTTCATATTATCATGCCCTCCTTATCCTCCTCGTTGAGCTGATTGAGCATACTCATGCAGAACAGAATGAGGATCATGAGTCCGAGAGAGATAGCCGCTCCCAGATTGGGGTTGTAGGCGTTGCCCAGGAATTGCAGCTCGATAAGGTCGCCTATCATCATGTTGGAGCCGCCGCCCAACATTCTCGAAATGACAAAGGTGGAAACAGCGGGAACAAACACCATAGTTATTCCGCTCATTATTCCGGGAACGGAAAGCGGAAGCACCACCTCCGAGAATACCATTCTCGCGGGTGCGCCCAAATCCTGCGCCGCCTCAATAAGGCGGTTGTCTATCTTTGTCATAATGGAGTGGAGCGGAAGTATCATAAAGGGCAGATAGTTATAAACCATTCCCAAAACCACCGCGCCCTGCGTGTTTATCATCGAAAAAGGACCTATTCCCAGTATGCCGAGCAGCTTGTTGATAAGACCGGTGTTCTCCAAAATGGTCATCCACGCATAGGTTCTCAGCAAAAAGTTCATCCACATAGGGAGCATAACAAGCATGAGATAGATATGCTGTTTTTTGGCATCGGCGCGGGAAATGATATATGCGAGCGGATAGGCTATCAGCAGGCATATCACAGTCGCGATAAAGGCGAGCCAAATCGAACGGAAAATCACCGCCACATAGTCGCTGACATCGGAGATATTCTGAAAGGTAAACGCCCCTGCCGAATCGGTAAAGGCGAAATAGGTTATCAGCACAAGCGGAATAACGGTGAATATCACCATCCAGATGAGATAGGGAATGGCAGTGGCGCGACTATTCTTCATCACTGCCCTCCTCAGGCTCAAAGCCTACCGATTCTTCCTCACGATCCATGATGTGAATATCGTTGGGAAGAATGTTCATTCCGATAAGCGTACCAGGCTCGGAGGCTAAGGTGGAATGAATGAGCCAGTGCTTGCCCGCTCCCTCCACCACCATTTCGTAGTGAACGCCCTTAAAGGTGACGGAGGATACCACACCGGTGAGCATACCGCTTTCGGCATCTACTATCTTTATATCCTCGGGGCGGATAACAACATCTACAAGCTGGTCGGGGTCAAAGCCGGTGTCAACACATTCAAAGCTGTTGCCGGCAAATTCAACGCAGTAGTCACGGCGCATTATTCCGGGAACAATATTGCTCTCGCCGATAAAATCCGCTACAAAGGCATTTATCGGCTCGTTGTAAATATCCTGCGGAGTTCCGATTTGGAGAATATCGCCGTCCTTCATTACCACCACGCGGTCAGACATGGTGAGTGCCTCTTCCTGGTCGTGGGTGACAAAAACAAAGGTGATTCCGGTGCTTTGCTGAATACGCTTCAATTCTATCTGCATTTCTTTACGCAGCTTCAAATCGAGCGCGCCGAGCGGCTCGTCAAGCAAAAGTACTCTCGGGCGGTTAACCAGCGCTCTCGCTATCGCGACACGCTGCTGCTGTCCGCCGGAAAGCTGGTTTATATTTCTGCGCTCAAAGCCCGCAAGACCCACAAGCTCAAGCATTTCCTTAACCTTGGCACGGCGCTCCTGCTGCGGCATTTTTTTGATTTTAAGACCGAACTCAACGTTTTCAAAAACATTGAGGTGCGGAAAAAGCGCGTATTTCTGAAAAACGGTGTTTACCTGCCTTTTGTAGGGCGGCAAATCGTTTATCCTTTTTCCGTCAAAAAAAATATCACCCTCGTCAGCCTCGACAAATCCGCCGATTATTCGCAATGTGGTGGTTTTGCCACATCCCGAAGGTCCTAACAGTGTGATAAACTCCTTGTCGTGAATCTCGAGGTTGATACTGTTGAGCACCTTCTCACCGTCGAAAGACACCGACACGTCCTTTAAGACTATCAAATTTTCCATATCGCATCCCCCTTTGCGGAATTGAAGTCTGTTTGCGGAGAATTTCCGCCAAAAAAGACCCCGCAGTCCTTTTCATGCCGCCACCCGCAAAAGGTTTTTTCCTATCGGCAAAATATTTTGCCGATGTAAGTCAGCATATACGACACTGCGGTTAGAGCGTTTTTAAAAAGCGGCAAATATCCGCACTGTGGTATACTGCCGATTTTCAAAAACGCTCTATTTATGTTTTAGATGCCTAAACACAGCTTTAACTATATCATATAAGCAGATTTTGTCAATATTTTAATCAATTTTCCCGATTTTTAAGCATTTTCCGCTAAATTTCAGCCGTTTTTGAGCTTTTCTCCGTTATTTTTGATATAACTTCTGTTTTCTCACGGATAATAAAAATGCTTTTCACCGCGCCAAATGAATAAAGAGCCTCGAAAAGCACAGCTTTCAAAGCTCCTTATCCTCTCAACGATAGTATTCTATCTTATAAAAATACGGATATTCCTTAAAAAGCTCATCGAGAGTTTTCCTTTCGTCGGAGCCCGGGTCGTTTATAGTGAAATTTTCAGCCAAAAGCCCGCCGCCGTTATATCCTGTCACAACTACCCAGTGCATCTTTCCGTTTGACTTTTTCGCCCCGAAAATCACCGGCTTGCCCTCGTTTAACAGCGAGCGTGTTTTCCCGAGATAGTCGGAACCGGTGTATTTCTCGTAGTTTGAGGGCCAAATCACATCGCCGGAATAATTGTAGCTGAGGGTTTTGAGCATCGTCGCAGGGGTGACAGAGCTTTTCCCCAGCCGATAGCGTTCCGTTTCGGCAAGAGCGGCGGTAACGCAGCCTATGGCGCGCATGGTCTTGCCGGAGCTGCCAACCTTCATATTCGCCCAGCGGCTGTCATACTGCTTGTAGTCCGCCACATCGAGCGAAACCGCCCCGCTGTCGGAATAGCCCTTTCCCTGCGAAATGTATTCGCTCGCGACATAGCCTACCGATGTTCCGTTATACAGCAGACGGCTCCAGCCGTTTTTCTCGGAAAGCACCACCACCTGCGTGTTTTTTTGGAGCCTGTCCTTAACCGAAGAAGCCTTGCTCGCCGATGAACGGATATTCAAGCTGCCGCTGTCGATGTCCACATATCCCTCAAAGGAGGAGCCGAGCTTTGATATGTAGTCGTAGTGGCAGTAGCCGTATCTGCCGTCGGCGTATTCCACCAGCCACCAGGAGCCGTTTTTGGACAGCAGGGTGACAAGGCTGTTTTTTTCGAGACTTGCCACCCGCGCCGAGCTTGCCGAAGCGGTGGAGCGAACATTCAGCGAGCCGGAATCGGTATTCACCATTCCTGCCGAGGCCGCCATAGCCGAACAGCCGAGCGCCGCGGCTGCGGCAAAAGTCACTCCCAGCGAAAAAATTCTTTTAAAGCAATTCATTTTGAGAGGTTCCTTTCCATTTCGTTTAGTTCAATATTAACACAGTCTCACCTGCTTTTTCGCTGAGAATGTTTGCCAAATCCGCTGTTTAAAGCCGTTTTGCAGAATTTGCGTTTACTTTCTTCCTGCAATTTGAAAATCCCTTTCCGAAATCTGCCGCCGCTTTTATCTCGTCGGGTGAATAAATCGGATTCTGCCGTCCATAATAGATAGCGAACCCGAAAACAAAGCGAGGTGAAACAAAAATGAACACTGATTCCAACGCGAACAAGAGCATCGGCTGCACCGTTACCCAGTGCGCCCACCATTGCAAGAGCCAGAACTACTGCTCCCTCTCTCAGATAAACATCGGCACCCACGAAAAGAACCCCACCATGGTCGAGTGTACCGACTGCAATTCCTTTAAGCCGCAGGCATAAAAATCAACGACAAAAGGCTCCGCTTTTTGAAAATCAAGCGGAGCCTTTTGTCTTTGGAAGGTTATTCGATAAAAAATCCACCCGTCATTTCGGCGGGTGGATTTTTAAATATCAGTCTCTCTTGGGATTGGGGTTGGGAGCTACCTCCATGGTGAGCTTGGAAACGGGAATCTCGTTGGAGGGCAGCAGCTTTGCCATAACAGCCATGCGGTAGTTTTCCTTGGGCTGCTTAAAGAGTCCGGTGCAGGTGGAAAGGGTGAGAATCTTGTCGTCCTTGGTAACGGGAACATCAATGATATACTCGCTCTTTGCCTTTGCCTCCTCAACTATCTTCATGAACTCGGCATCGCTGGGGTCGGGCTGAATATAGTTGAAGTTTACATCGGTGTAGAATACCGCAAACACCTGCCAAACGAGGTCCTCGGTGTTGGTGGAGAAGTAGATATAGGGGTTGTTCTTAACAAACTCAATATCCTTTGCATAATGGAAAAGCTGAGAGAACTTTTTGCCCTCGGGATTATCCTTGTAGTCGGAGTGACCGTAAATAATGGTGTTTCTGCTCAGATACTCTCTGCCAAGGTCAAGACTGCATCTGTAATCGGCAAAATAGCAACCGAAAATGTCATAGGTCTTGTCCTCGGTCAAACGCAGATAATAGTCATTATCGGTGCTCTGCAAAACGCAGTCATCGATAGTAGTGTTGGGGATATAGAGCCAGCCTGCGGTGTCGCCGTTGCGGAGCAGAGCCTTGTCTATCTTTTCTATCTGGAATACGCGAACAACTTCCTCATCAGACTCGGAAGAAGCGGGAGCGGAAGACGATTCCTCAACCTTGGAAGACACCTCAGCCTGTGAAGAAGACTCAACAGGCGCCGAGGAGGAGGCGGGAGTATCCTTGCCGCCGCAGCCGGTGACGGAAAGAACAAACACCAGCGCCAAAACCAGCGCGAGCAATCTGTTTAAACGATTTCTTTTCATTTGCAAATTCCTCTTTTTCTAAAAGATTTTAACCGAAAAATTGTCCTGTGCGGTTTTACTCACGATAACAAGTTTAATAAAAAGAGCTTGTCATGTCAAGTGTGAGAAAAGCGCAAAATGATTAAAAGGCATAGCAAAACGCCTCAAATCGTGTTATGATAGTCAAAAATGGTTTTCGCATAAAATTACAGGCGTTTTATTATGCAATTTGACTATTTATGAAAGAGATGCTGTCGATGCTGTTTACTGCGATATTCTGTTTATTTATCATCACCTCTCTCGCGGAATTTATTCTCTGCGGCTTTGACAAGGCGTTTGCCAAAGCCGAAACCCGCCGTATCCCCGAGAAAAGGTTTTTTCTGCTTGCGGCTTTCGGCGGCGGAATGGGACTGTGGCTCGGCATGATACTCTTTCACCACAAAACCCGAAAAGCGAAATTTATCGCAGCCTCCACCCTATCTGTCATCTTTTGGGTGAGTGTGCTGATATATCTTTCCGGTGCTGCGGTATAATTTTCAAGTGACGTTTTTCGGCTGATTTACTGCCTGTTCGGAGGAAAAATATGCGCTATAAATACCTTTTGTTCGATTTAGACGGAACTCTGCTTGATTTCAAGGCGGCACAGCGGCAGGCGTTTTTCGCCTGCTGTTCGGCTTTCGGCGTTAGAGCCGATGAGAATATGCTCCTCCGCTACGACGCTCTCAACGAGTCGCTCTGGCGGCGGCTTGAAAAGGGCGAAATAACCCGCGAGCAGCTTTTTTCCGAGAGATTCGGGCTGTTTTTCAAAAGCGAAAGCATCTTCGGCATCTCTCCCGCCGATTTTCAAAAGCGGTATATGACTGAGCTTTCAAAGGGAAATCGGCTCACCTGCGGCGCAAAGGAGCTTTTAGAGCGCTTGAAAGGGCGTTTTTCGCTCAATGTAATCACAAACGGCGTTTCGATGACACAGCGAAAACGGCTCCACGATTCCGGCATATACGATTTTTTCGACAGCATCGTTATCTCCGAGGAACTGGGCTTTGAAAAGCCGGAGCTTCGCTATTTTGAAAAGGCGCTCGAAATATGCGGCATCACCGACCGCGCAAAAGCGCTCGTAATAGGCGATTCGCTCCCTGCCGACGTTGCCGGCGCGTTAAACGCGAAAATAGATGTCTGCTGGCTCAACAGCGAGCAAAAGTCTCACCCCGAAAATCTCACCCCTACATATATTATATCCGCTCTCGATGAGCTTAATAAAATTCTCACTCTCTAAGGAAGTAACAAAAATATGAAAACCTCCGTGAAAATCTCTCTGCTCCCTTCAATTTTACTGCTCAGTGTCGCCGTTATATGGGGCGGCGGCTTTATCGCCGCCGATGCTATTCTCAAAGCGAATATCTCTCCGGCTTATCTGATAACGCTGCGTTTTGCCATTCCCGCCGTGCTGATGGCATTTTGGTTCAGAAATGAGCTTCTCAAAGCGCCGAAAAACGATTTTCTCTACGGTGCAGGCGCAGGACTGCTGCTTTTTGCCGCTTTTGCCGCGCAGACCTACGGAATAAAGTTCACCACTCCGGCTAACAACGCCTTTCTCACCTCGACAAACGTTATCATGGTGCCGTTTTTGAGTCTTATTCTATTTAAACAGCGCCCGGGAATAAAAAGTGTTATCTGCGCCTTTTCCTGCTTCATCGGAGCGGCTGTGCTTTCTTGGTCGCCCTCTGTCGGAATCAGCTTTAACCTCGGAGACAGGCTCACCCTGCTCTGCGCCTTTCTCTTTGCCTGCCATTATGCCTATCTCGGCTGTTTCGCCCCCAAAATAAGCAGTGCGGGGGTGCTGTGCGTGGTTCAGCTCGGATTCACCGCGATATTCTCGTTTGTTTTCATGCTTATCAGCGAGGGAAAGAGCATATCTTTTTCTTTAAACGGCGCTCTGCTTCCTCTTTTATACCTCGCTCTGCTCTCCACCGGATTTTGCTATTTTGTGCAGGGCTGGGCGCAGCAGCGGCTTTCTCCCTCCCAAACCGCGGTAATTCTTTCTATGGAAGGACTTTTCGGCAGTCTTTTTTCTGTTATAATGGGATTGGATAAAGCCACTCTCACATTTGTTATAGGCGGTGCGATAATCCTTATCTCTGTCATCGCCATTCAGATAGAACCGAAAACCAAATAAAATTTTTAAAGGATGTGGTTTTTTGAATATTTGGTTTGATATGTTCAAGGCTTTTTTCTGCATCGGCGGACTCACCTTCGGCGGCGGCTACGCAATGCTGCCCATGCTCGAGCGTGAGATAGTCGAAAAGCGGCACTGGGCAACCTCCGAGGAACTGCTCGACTACTATGCGGTAGGTCAGTGTACCCCCGGCGTTATCGCGGTGAATGTCGCAACTATGGTAGGCTTCAACCAAAAGCGCTATCTCGGAGCGGCTGTCTGCACCTTTGGCGTAGTTTCTCCATCACTTATTATAATAATGCTGATAGCCGGCTTTTTGCAGACTATTTCGGGGATAGCGGCGGTTACACACGCCTTTGCCGGAATAAGAGTTGCCGTCTGCGTGCTTATCCTCGGCGCTGTTCTCAAGCTGTTGGGCAGTAGCATAAAGGATACCCTCACCAAGATAATATTCGGCGCTACCTTTTTGATAATGGTGATATTCGATGCTTCTCCGATAGTTGTGGTTATCATAGCGGGAATAGTCGGCTATATCGCCAAGCTATCCAAGATAAAGGAGGAAAAGTGAAATGATGAATCTTCTCCTGCTTTTTGCGGAATTTTTCAAAACCGGTCTTTTCGCCATCGGCGGCGGACTTGCCACCCTGCCCTTTCTGTTCGATATGGCAGACCGTTTCCCGTGGTTTGACCGTGAAATGCTGATGAACATGGTCGCGGTAGCGGAATCCACCCCCGGACCTATCGGCGTAAATGTAGCCACCTACGCGGGCTTCACCTCGGCGGGAATACTCGGCGGCTTTGTCGCCACTTTCGGACTGGTTCTCCCCTCCTATATCGTCATTGTGATAATTGCTCAGTTTTTGGCTAAGTTTTCCAACAGCGAAAAGGTCAAAGCGGTTTTCTACGGTATTCGCCCCGCGGCAACCGCTATGATAGCGGCGGCGGGATTTTCGGTCGCTGTTTCCACCTTCTTCCTCATAGACAGTCTCGCCGATTTCAAGTCGATAACCACGGCGGTAAATTTCCCCGCAATAATCCTTTTCGCGGTGCTGTATTATCTCTATGCCAAATACAAAAAGCACCCCGTTTGGTATATAGCGGCGGCTGCTGTTGTGGGAATAATCTTTAAGCTCTGATTTTCGTATTTCAATCTGCTCTGCCCCCTCTTTTTTAAAAAAGAGGGGGCTTTTTTCATGGATTTGCAAAGCACCGTTCACTTAATCAGCCGCTCCATTGCCGAATTGCAGGTGATTTCCCCGCTTTTGCTCACCCAGAGGGCGGCTATTTTCTCCCGCTCGGCGATTTCCATTCCATGCTCCAAATCGGTGACAAAAAGCGCGGTGGAAAACAAATCGGCATCGGCGGCATTCTCGCAGGCAACTGTCACACTGCGATGAAATTCGGCGGGGAAAAGCGTTTCGGGGTCGATGAGGTGATGATAACGCTTCCCCCGATAGACAAAATAGCGCTGATAGTCCCCGCTCGTCGCCACAGCGATATTGCTCCCCTTTATCGCCGCTATCGACTCTGTATTTCCCAAAACAGCCTCATCGGGATTTTGTATTCCTATTCTCCAACAGCTCCTGCCGCTTATCGGATAAAAAGCGCGGATATTGCCGCCGCTCGATATTGCAAGCCTGCTCAACCCCATTTGACAAAGCTCTCTGCCAACCTTTTCGGTGGCAAATCCCTTGGCGAATGCTCCCGCATCTATCGCCGCCTGCGGTGTCAACAGCCGAACAGAGTTTTGCTTGATAATGAGCTTATCCGCTCCGCAATGCTGCGCGGCGGCTCTCAATTCTCCCGAGACGGGCGGCGCTTTAGCCGAAGAAGAAACAATTCTTTTTCGCCAAAGCTCTGTCACCGCCCCGAAAATCGGGTCTACAAGTCTGTCTGTGCGATAATACCCCGCTATGCCGTAGTGCAAAAGTTCGATAACAGGCTGCTCGGCATAAATCGGCTGATGATAGGCGTTTTTGTTTATAAAGCCAATATTTGCAGCCTTTTCATCCAACGAAAACCTGTTATAATAGCGGTCCAGCTCGGCAAAGCTAGTTGCGGCAGCATTTACGGCGTTATCAAACTGCTGCCTTGAAACGGCATCGGCGGTGACGGTGAACATGGTGTCGAACGAGCCCCAAAAGGAAGCGGTATATCGCTGATACCTTTCCCTCGGAGCTATGAGATAGGCGAACAATATCGCCGCAAAAATCGCTTTTTTCATCATTAACACCTTCAATCGCCCTATTTCAAGAGGTAGTCTCTCCAACAAAAGCGCACATTATTATAAAAATTCCTTTGGAGAAAAACTGCCATAATTTCAACAGGAGGCAATAGTGATGAAAAAATTTTTGACCCTTGCGTTATCAACCGCGCTCATGCTCTCCTTTGCCGCTTGCGGCAACAGTGAAAGCTCCTCTGTGGCGGAAAGTATGGTGTCCTCCGCGAGCGACGCGCTGACCGACACCCCTACCGACTTTAAAATCGGAATCGGCGCGGTGGCTACCACTTCCGAATCCCGTCCGGCATCTTCGGAGGAATACGGAAACGCCGGCTTTGACACCACCGTATGCGCTCTCTGCGTCGATGACAACGGCAATATTCTGGCTGTGAGATTCGATACAATCGAGGCAGGACTTGGCTTTGATGCCGCCGGCGCTTTCACCGATGATATTGACAAAAAAATTCTCACCAAGCGCGAAATCGGTGATGACTACGGCATCGGTGCAGTATCCGATATAGGCAAGGAATGGTATCAGCAGATAGACGCGCTCGAAAGCTGGATGGTTGGCAAATCCATCAACGAGGTAATGTCGATGAAGGTTTATGAGCGCGACGCCGACCACAGGCACGTTCCCGATGAGGAAGACCTCAAGACCTCTGTTACCATTTCGGTGACCGACCAGCTCCGCGCGCTTGAAAAAGCCTATGCCGACGCTACCGGCAATCTGAAAAACTTCACCTCCTCCTACTTTGACGAGGAAACCGCCGTCGGCAGTGAGGAAAGCGTTATATCCGACCCCGCCACCAACGCGGAGGACCCCGCGACAGATGAACAGTATTCCGACAAAGAGGCTTAAAAGCAAAGAAAGCCGCGCGAAAGCTGAAAAACGCTCTCGCGCGGCTGACCGCGTTTTAAAATTTTTATTGAGCCGCCACTACCTCGGAATAGAAAGCTATGCGGCTTCTGCCGTTCTCCTTGGCATAATAAAGCGCCTTATCCGCTTTGTTGTAGAGAACATCGAAATCGCAGCCGTCCTGCGGGGCAACGGCTACGCCGCCGCTGACGGTTATCGGCGGGCGCTCGGGCGTATCGCTGTTTATCTGCGTTATACGCATCGAAAGCCTGTCGAGCTTTTCTCTTATCACGTTTTCGCTCATGCTTCCGCTGAGCAGAACAACAAATTCGTCACCGCCGAGTCTGCCCATAATATCGCTTCCTCTAAAGGAATTTCTGATAGCGTTGCCTACATCGGTGATAACCGTATCTCCTATCATGTGACCGTAGTTATCGTTGTAACTCTTAAAGCTGTCAATATCTATTATGATGAGGGCGTGTTCGCTGCCTGCAATGAGAGCGGAACGTATCTGTTCCTCAACGGTGTTGCGGTTGAGCAGTCCCGAGAGTCCGTCTCTCTTTGCTCTTTCCAGAAGCTCACTGCTCATTCTCACCTCATCGTCTATCAAGACCATATAGGAGATGCGTCTCAGCTCGCCGCTTGACGCGCGGAATATGTGGGAGAAGGTTTCAACCCAAACCCAGTCGCTGTCTCTGGTTCTCACACGATATTTGCAGCTCAGCTCGGTTTTCTGCGCGCTGAAATTGCTGTAAAAATTCTCATAGGAGAAATGGTATCTGACAGCGGCAACGTCCTCCGCGTGTATCATATCGGGATAGAGGTCTGTTCTGATATATTTATCGGTGGACATAAACCTCTCACGAAAGCTCTCATCAACATTGAACAGCTTTGTCTCGCTGTTGGTGAGATTTGCCTCATAAACCAGCAGAGCCTTTGCCGAAACCACATTTCGATATTCACTCTCGTCTTTGAGCTTGAACTGGGTCTGCTTCTGCTCGTCTATATCAATCAGTCTGCCGACAATGCGGTAGATATTTCCGTCATCGTCTCTCACGCAGACGAAATGCGCGCTGTACCAGATAAAGCTGCCGCTGCCGAAATCCGCCATGAACTGAAATTCGCCGCGCTCCTCATTGGCGGAAACGCCCGCTATCCTGTTCTTTAAAAGCTCACGGTATTCAGGGTGAATAACGTTGCTGTGTTCAAGTCCGGACAGATATTCCGACATATTGAAATACTTGCGCTGACCGCTGGGGTCTTTTACCGAATACTGCATCACATTGCTCTCGCAGTCATACTCAAACAGCACTGCGTCGGAATCCTCAAGCAAAACGCTGAGCGACTCCGCTCTGCTGCGGTTTCGCAGTTTCACCCGCATATCGGCGGTGAAATCACGCTGAATGGTAAAGCCCAGTATCTTTTTGTCGGCTGTAAGCTGCGCTCTGCCTATCAACTGAACCCAAAGCCGACTTTTGTCGCGCCTAAACGCCTTCAAGGTGGTTTCTATCGTACCGGTAGAGACGATAGCGCGGTCTATCTCGGAAACTAATGCCGTGCGCTGTTCATCATCAAGAACCGCCAGCGCGTTTTGGGAAAGCTCGCTGTCATACTGCTCTCTTGTATAGCCGTAAAGCTCCAACAGAGTATCGTTTACATAGAGGGTTTTTACCTTTTCGCCCACCTCATAAATCGCTATTCCTATCGGTATCTCATTGAGGATAGCGTAGTTATCCGTCAGTCCGTCAAAAACAGCGGTGTTGTTCAACAGCGCTATATCATTGCTTTTCTGATTAGGCTCATCGGTTATTCCCAAAACGAAAACCGCATACTCCTCGTCATAGCACAGGTCAACGCGATACCACTTGGGATTTGCGCCGAATGCGGCAAATCTCAATCCGACAGAGTGCTTTCCGCCGCCGGAAAAATGATTCCTGTTGAGTGCCTCGGAGGAAACCAGCTCATCAAACTGCCTGCGGTCCTCCGAGCAGACATCGCCCTCGGATATTCCCGTCAGCGCGTCTCTGTAATAATATGCCGTTTGGGGAACACAGCGCAAAATCTCTCTGCCTGTCTCCACCCGCTCAAAGCTCCTGTTTTCGGGGTTGAGCAGTAAAATCTCGTTATATCGGCAGTTGAACTGACGGCTCAAGCGCTGTTTTATCGCATCGTGCTGAGCTTTTTTCTGCTCGGAGATGTCTCTGAGCGAAAAGGTCAATATATCCGCGTCCTTGTGAGAACCGATACAGCGCATTGATATTTCTGTCCAAAAAGGCTCGCCGTTGTCGTTAAAGCGGCGCATGGAAACCTTTTCCGCCTTATGGCTGCTGACAGCCATATTGGCGCAGGTGAATATCGGGCGCTCCTCGTCTATTTGCAGTATTGTAAAGCGCTTTCCGTCAAAGCCGCTTCTGTCGGGAGATTTGTGACCGAGCATATCATAATAGCTGTCGTTGGCTCTGATAAGCTCGAGTCGGTCGCCGTAGAACTCATATATGCCTATTCCGCCGGCAACGCCGTCAAACAGCTTAAATGTTTGGATACCGGGGTCAAACAGTATATGATAGTCCAAATCGCCGAGCTTTTTCTTATCCTGCGAAAACACAGGGGAAAACGCCCTGTTTTTGAGCTTTTCAAATTCCTCAACCGGAACAGGCGGCGAAAAGTAGTAGCCCTGCATACTCTCGCAGCCTATGCTCTGCATAAAATCAAGCTGTGCCTGCGTTTCAACGCCCTCGGCAACCACCGGTATATCCAGCCAGCTTGCCATGCGTACTACCGATGTCAAAACGCGGGAGGAACGCTCATTGCTCTCAAAATCCACCATGAATTTCGAGTCTATCTTCAAAACGTCAACACTGATGTCCTTGAGCATATTCAGCGAGGAATATCCGCTGCCGAAATCGTCCATCATTACGATAAATCCGTTTTCTCTGAGCAGCTCTATCGAATCCTTTAACTGCTGCGGAGACTCGGTGTAGGCGCTCTCGGTTATCTCCAGCTTTAGCAGCTTAGGCTCAATACCGTATTTTTCAACCAGCGCCAAAAGCTGTTCGCAGAGCATCGGGTTAAACATATTGGTGCGCGAAACATTCACCGAAACGGGAACCACCTTTTCCCCGTTCGCCTTCCATTTCGCTATAAGCTGACAAACCTTTTCCCAGATATAGTGGTCGAGCTTGACTATAAAACCGTTTTCCTCAAATATCGGGATAAATCTGCCGGGAACTATCATACCCTTTTCTGGGTGTATCCATCTCGCGAGCGCCTCCGCGCCGACAACAACGCGGCTTCTCGCGTCGATAACAGGCTGCAAAAAGAAGGTGAACTGCTCGGTTTCGATGGCGTTTTCCATCTCGCCGACGATTTCATGCTCCTCAACAACCTCGCGCAGCATACTGTCGTTATAAATCGCAAAGCAGGTTATGTAGCTGTTTTTTATCGAACGCAGAGCCATCTTAGCTCGGTCAAACATAACCTCCACGGGGGTATTCACATCGTTTATCATATAAAGTCCGTAGCTCAAAACGATGTTGTATTCGGGAAAACGCGCCTTGACCTTTTCATTGAGCATATCTATAAAGCGCATCGGGTCAAGCACCTTCATTGAGAAGCAGACAACAAAATTGTCCGACTCCAGCCTGCCGAAATCGCCTATCGAAAAGAGCGTTCCGCGCAGTATCTCGGCTATTCCGCAGAGAACCTCGTCACCTGTTTCCGAGCCGAAAACCTCATTTATCGCCTTGAAACGGTCTATATTTATTCTGATGAGTATATGATTCCTGTCATTTGCGGCTTGCAAGCGGGAACGCACAACATCAATAAAGCTGAATCTGCCGTATATCTCGGTGAGCGAATCGTAAACGGCATAGCTTTTCTTGGAGGAAATGTTGCTTCTCAACGCTGTTATATCCAAAAAGTGACACTGGAAAACAACACCCTTTCTGTCGGGATAGGGTATTTTAACAGCCTGCATTCTTATCCAGATGTCACTGCCGTCACTGCGGCGCGCCTTAAACTCACAGAATATGTTTATATCGGCGGCAACAGCGGTTTCAAATCGGCTCCTGAGAGCGGCAACATCTTCCAAATCCACTATATTGAAAAAATCATCATTATAGTCTCTTGTTCCCTTTGTCTCTCTGCCGAAAACGGCATAAAACAGGTCGCTGAGGAAGATAGGCGTCAGCTTTCCCACCGAAAGCTCAAATATGCCTATTCCGCTCATCATATCCTCTATCGTGGAATATGCCCATGCCTTTGCCGCGCTGGTGGAATGTGCCGCGCTGCCTGCCGAGTCTCTGAGTATTCCGTGAACGCGCAGAAAAAGAACCCTCGCATCATAGGGCTTTATTATAAAATCGTCAGCCCCCATCTCGAGCGCTCTTATCTCACCGTTGACCTGCTCATCGGAAGACACCGCGATAACCGGAGTATCGGCAATATCATCGTCAGAACGTATCATGGAAAGAACCTCGTAACCGTCCATCTTGGGCATATACAGGTCTAATATGACAAGCTCTATACTCTCCTTATGCTGTCTGAGCAGCGACAGTGCCTCCGAGCCGTTTGCCGCCTCGATGAGATCATATTCACTGCCGAGTATATCGCAAAGCTCCTTACGACCGGTTGACGAATCATCTACAACCAGTATTGTTTTTCGCTCGCTCACTACCGGTCACCTCCTAAAACACAATATTTCACAATAGCATACACAGTTTATTTTATCATCTATATTCCGAGCTAACAAGCGAATTTAAAAATAATATTATACAAAAAGCAATCTTTTCAATAGTGCAAATGAATCAATCCAAATGGCATAAAAACGAAGAACAGCGCTCGGATAGCTCCGAACGCTGTCATTTTTCACACTTTACTGCTTTTGAGAAAGCTCATCGAGCATCTCATATACTATCTGCTCTATGTTGTCGGATTTTTGGCGTTTTTCGCCGCTTTTCTCCAAAACCGAATCGTCAAATGCGGCGGCGTTTTGCTCGGCGGCTTTTGCCTCCGCCGCTTTTCTTGCCGCGCGCGCCGCCAAAAGAGCTTCCACCATAGAATCCAGTTTTTTGCTGTTTTCGTCGGCGGCGCTGTTTTCGGTTCGGCTGTCGGTTTGAACAGTCGGTTCGTCTGCCGCAGGCTCTGCCAAATTCGCCGAGACAGGCTCTGACTTTTGCGGCAAAATGATTTCCTCTTTCTGCTCGAAAACCACATTCTGCCCGGCGTTATCAGACTGTTCAACTGTTTCGGGCAAAATAACATCGGCTGTCGGCTCGATGAAATCGACAGTCTCTTCCGGCTGCTCCTCCTCGGTCGGCGAAGGCTCGTTTTCCAAAGCAAAATCAAATCCGTTCAGCCTTTCGGCGCTTTCGGTTATCTCGGATAACAGCGCGGCGCAGTCCCTTATAGCCGCCGCCTGAGCGCGGTTTATCTCAGCCAGACTCTTTACGCTGTTCACGCAGTTTTTGGAGCTTTCCTCCAGATTGCCGAAATTCCCCACCGAATATCTTGCCTCATCGCCGCCCGACTTAGCCGCATCGCTCAAGTCGCGGCTGAGAGTGATAACCTCTCCCGCGGCGGCGGCGCTTTTGGAAGCGAGCTTTCTCACCTGGTCGGCGATAGAAGCGAATCGCTGACCGTTTTCTCCCGCCCTCGATGCCTCTATAGCGGCGGTGAAAGCGAGCTTTCCGGTGGTTTCCGCAAGCTCCTCCATTTTGAGCGTCAGCTCCCGTATCTGCGAAGAAAGCTCGTTTATGTTGTAGAAAGATGCCATCATTCCGCTCATGCCGGCTCCGCCGTCCAGCGCAAGCCGCTCGCATCTCTGAGCCGATTTCACAACGGAATCGACCACCCTGCCGCATTCCCCTATCCGCTCAAAAACACCCGCAAGCTCTCTGTCAAAGCGCTCTGCCGTTTTGGTTTGGATTGCGGCGGTTTCTTTAACGCGGTCAGCGGCGGCGCAAAGCCTTTCCCTATCCCGCTCGGAAAACTCATTTCTGAGCGCCGAGAAGGTGCTGTTGAGGCTGTCGGAAAGCTCCGCGTATTCCGCGCAGGAGCGCTCATCGAACAGACAATCCTCCTCGCCGGCAGTCTTTATCTTCTCGCTGAAAGCCTTTATCCGCTTGATAACATTGTGCTTGTAGTCAAGTCCCGCCATTATTCGGCAGGCAAACAGCACCGCAAGACCCATTATAACGGCGGTCACAACTGCCTCGTTGCGGCTGCCGTAAAGCTCCCCGAGCGGTATCGCGGCGCAGAGCATCTGCTCTTTGCTCTCCTTTGCGATGCAGAAATATTTCTCGCCGCAAAGCTCTGCCTTACCCTCAAAGCCGTCTGTCAGCTTTTGCGTTTGCGGTTCGAGCTGATAAACGCTCTTGCCGACAAGCTCTCTGTCTGCGGGAAAGCTCTCAATTATCCCGCTTTGCTTATCGAATATTAAGATAAAGCCGTTCTGCCCGAAAAGGTATTCGGCATCGGCTGTTTTTTCGTTTGGCTGATAAGAAACAGGCAGATTTTCCGCGCGTATTCCCGCCATGACTATTCCGCTGCCGTCTTTTCTCGCCACAGCCGCGTATTTTATCTCGATTCCGAAGCTGTTTTTCCCGGTAGGGGAAACTGTTTTTTGCTCCTTGTCTGCGAGAATACCCAGCATCGGCTCTGTCATATCAGACTTGGAAAAATCAAAGCCATAGCTGCTTTCCTCTGTTCCCCACCAGATTATTCCGTTTTCATCGGTGATATGCAGCTCGTCAAAGCCGAACATAGCCGCAGTCTCCCGCAGACGACCGGTATCTGTGAGCAAAGCGGTATCCAGCCTTATCATTTCGGCGGCAGCTTCCGCTTTTAAAATGTATTCATCATCAAAAAGCTGCTGCGCTGAGCTGTTTTCCGCGTTTTCGGGCGCGGCGGCGGCTATCGCGGAAAGCTCTCTCTCAGCCGCGGCACAGATGTCGCTTTTATACGAGCTGCCGAAAAGCCAAAAGAGGCAAGCTCCCATCACCGCCATAACTATCAGCGACGCGGCGGTAAGCTCTGCCTTCAGGCGCTTGACCATAAGCTATCTCTCCCTCAAAAGGATTTATCTTTAAAGAATTTTCACTTTGCCGCCGGCAGGTAGGTTAAAACCGCAGTCTGCGCGGGGGTATACTTTTCTATCTCAATAAAGTTTTCCGAATAGCGGCATACATCATCGCAAAGACCTGTATAGCGCTCAAGCTCGGCTATCTCCTCATATCCCAAATTCCCGCTGCGATAGTGCATCGGAATAACCACCCTCGCGCCCAGTTCATCGGCGATTTTTTTGGCGGTTTCGGGTTCTACGGTGTAATAGCCGCCCACCGGTATCATCAGCACATCGGCTCCCGAGAGAACAGCCGCCTGTTCCTTTGAAAGCTCACAGCCGATGTCCCCGAGGTGAACCGCCTTAAAGCCCTCTGTTTCAACCATGGTCATAGTGTTATCGCCGCGCTTTTTGCCCTGAACATCGTCATGCCAGCCCGAAAGCTGTGTTATTCTGCCGCCAAACGGCTTTTGACTGAGCTTTATCAGCTCTGCGGCGCTGTGGTCTCGGTGGCTGTGACTGCATATCACCATATCCGCGGTGATATTCTCGGGCAGAAAGGCATATCCGGGAACACGACCGTTTTCACTCGGGTCAAAGATAATTGTTCCGTCGGCAGAAGTGAGTTTAAAGCAGGAATGACCCAGCCATGTTATTCTCATAAAAGCACCCCTTTAATCAAAATCAAGCGACCAGTTTCCTACAAGCTGTGCCGTCTTTATCGCGGTATTTCGTCCGAATTTGCGAAGAAGCTCATCATCATCGGTCACACGGCATATCAAATCGGCGGAAATATCCGCTCCCATGCAGCCGAGCCGTTCCAGCAGCTCCTCGGGATTGTTCTCAGACAAAACCGCTCCCAGCAGTCCGCTGAGAATCAGCGACTGCTCCTTTTGGTCAAGCCAGTCGGAAAGGGTAAAATTCTCCTCAAGCTCCGCCAGTAAAAGGGCATCTGCACCCTGAATATACAATTCATCGGCAGAATCGGCGGTGAATATCCTCACCTCCGCGCCGTGTATCTCATACATTGCATCGCGGATAACCTCCGCCGCGGCTAAAGCCTTTTCGCCGCCGCACAGAACAGAAATTTTCATAACAGCAAAGCTCCCATCTTATTTTTCAACGATATGCACATTCAGATGCGGATAGGTCATTTCAATGCCGGCGGCATCAAATTCCTCTCTGAGCGCCTCGGTGATACCGTAATAAACGTCCCAATAGCGCTCTGTCGCCACCCAAACCTTGAGAACATATTCTATGCAGGAATCCTTGTATGCCGAAACCGCGATAAAAGGCTCCTTTTCCTTGAGAATATCATCATTGAAGCGGCGTATGCTCTTAGCCATAGCCGCCTTCACCGCCGAGCAGGAGCAATCGTAAGAAGCGCCGACCGTTATATCCACTCTGCGGCTGTTTTTAGCGGTGTAGTTGACTATTCTTGAGCCGGATATGTCGCTGTTGGGGCAGAACACCACCTTGTTGTCGGCGGTGACCACCTTTGTATATACCAGACCTATCTCCTCAACAGTTCCCGAAACGGAGCCTGCCTCAACATAGTCGCCCACCTTAAACGGCTGCGAAAGCAAAAGCATTATTCCGCCGGCAAGGTTAGAAAGCGTTCCCTGAACGGCGAGCGAAACAGCCAAGCCGAAAACGCTCAACAGCGCTATCAGCGATGTCATCGGAATACCCAGCTTATCGGCGACTATCAGTATAGTCAGAAAATAGAGCGCCGTTCTCACCGCGGAACGCAAAAATGTATGTAAGCTGCGTTCTATCGGCGATTTTTCCAAAAATCGGTCAAATATCCCGCTGACGAACTTAACTGCCGCAAGGCATATTATCAGCACCAGCAGGGCGGGCAGCAGCTTGGCGGCGGTAAATGTTCCTGCGCCTGCCGCTATTATCGAAGCAAAATCAATATTCATTTTTCTCTCCCCATCGCTTTTTCTCAAAATATCTCCGCCGAATTTCCTCTGCCGCTTTATCGGGCAAAGAATCAACGGGCGGCTTTATTCGCTGTCGGCTTCTCTCAGCAAAAGTTCGCACAGCAGTTCCATCGCCGTTTCAAAATCGTTTATATCTATCTCCTCGGCGGGATTATGGCTTATTCCTCCCTTGCAGGGAATAAATATCATTCCCGTTGGCAGAATCGGAGCCAGATTCATCGCGTCATGTCCCGCGCCGGAGGGCATCACTTCATATTTTATTCCCTTTTGGCGGCAGATTTCGCTTATCCTGTCTATCATTCGCCGTGACATCAAAACAGGTTCTTCGCTGCTGATAACATCAAGCCGCGCCGCGACTTTGCGCTCATCGGCTATCTCAAACAGCCGGCGCTTTACCTCCTCGACACAGCTTTTTATGCTGTCTGAATCTATTCCGCGAATATCTATCACCAAATCGACACAGCCGGGAATCACATTCATAGAGGGGTTTTGCAGATTGCAAAGCGTTACGGCGGCAACCGTTTTTTCCGCGCAGCGACTCCTGCCAGCCGATTCAACCGCCAATATCAGCTCTGCGGCGGCGGCAAGGGCATCACGCCTAAGCTCGGTAGGGCAGGCGCCGGAATGGGCGTATTCGCCCGTTATCCTCACCGAAAGCCTTGTCGGCGCGGCTATCGCCGAAACCACCCCTATCGGAACAGCCAGCTTTTCAAGCAGAGGGCCCTGCTCGATATGCAATTCCACCATGGAATACGCCCTTTTCAGCCGCGCGCGGCTTTTGCCGCAGTCATCGGGAGAAAAGCCGCGGCTTTTGAGCGCGTCATAAAGCGAAAGCCCGCTATCGTCCTTCATCTCTTTGAGCTTTTCGGGAGAAATTTTCCCCGCTATCAGCTTGCTGCCCACAGTGGGGTAGTTAAATCTCGCCGATTCCTCGTTGGGAAAAACTATCAGCTCTATCGGGCGGCGGTGAGCCGATTTGGATTCCTTTATTCGGCGCATAGCCTCAAAGCCCGCCATAACCCCGAGCAAGCCGTCATACTTTCCGCCGTTTCGCACTGTATCTAT
The DNA here is from genome assembly GCA_964573335.1 of uncultured Oscillospiraceae bacterium. GTDB lineage: Bacteria > Bacillota > Clostridia > Oscillospirales > Ruminococcaceae > Yanshouia. Next base: position 24,600 of record CAZNJJ010000012.1, read on the forward strand.
ATGAGAGCCAACCAAAACAGGGGCGGCATCGGGGTCGCTGCCCTCTATTCTGCCCCAAATCACGGCAAGCTCGTCCTCAAACGGCTGCATATCGGCGTTTTCCAGCAGCTTTAAAAGCGTTTTTCGCGCCAGAATATCCTCATCGCTCATAGAAAGCCGTTCGCACCCTCCCGAGGGAAGGGCGCCGATAGCCGCCATGCTGTTGAAATCAGATAAAAAGCGTTCTGTTTCCGGTCTCATGTTATCCCTCCGAAAAAACTCATTTCAGATAGCTCGAGCTTTTCACAAATCCGTCAACAAGCTGGTCGGCATAGTCAAAAGCGGCGGCAGTACCCTTTGCCACACAGTCGGCAGGCTCATCGGCTATATGAATATCCAGCTTGGTGCGCTCATGGAGCAGGCGGTCAAGTCCGTGCAGCAGTGAGCCGCCGCCCGTCATAACAAGTCCGTTGCGATGTATGTCGGCGGCAAGCTCGGGGGGCGTAGTCTCCAATATTCTGCAAACGGCAGAAGCGATAGTCTCTATCGGGTCTATCAGCGCCTCATAAAGTTCGGAGCGGGTCACCACCCGTTTTCCGGGGAGCCCGGTGTTCAAATCACGACCCTTTACCACCATTTCACATTCTTCATCGGGTGTGAACATAACACTTCCGCAGGCAATTTTCGCGTTTTCCGCCATTCTCTCGCCTATGAGCAGGTTGTATTTGCGGCGGACATATTTCACTATCGCCTCGTTGAGCTTTCTTCCCGCCATACGCACCGATGTCTTGCAGACAACGCCCGAAAGACTGATAACGGCAATATCGCTTGTTCCGCCGCCGATGTCGAGGATTATATGCCCTTCCGGCTTTGTGATGTCTATTCCCGAGCCGATAGCCGCGGCAACAGGTTCTTCTATCAGAAACACCTTGCGCGCTCCCGCCGAAACCGCCGCCGAAACAACTGCGTTGGCTTCAACTCCTGTCACCCCGCTCGGAACGCATACAACTATTCTCGGCTTGATAAGGCTGCTGGAATAAACCTTGCGGATAAAATAGGCTATCATTTCGCGTGTCATCTCAAAATCAGAGATAACGCCGTCCACCAGCGGCATTTCCGCTCTTATTCTGTCGGGGGTGCGCCCGAGCATATCGTGCGCCTCCGCTCCGGCGGCTATTATAGCGCCTGTTTTGCTGTCCACCGCTATTACAGACGGCTCTCTCAAAAGCAGACCGTCGTTTTTGTCATAGATGACCACGGTAGCTGTGCCGAGGTCTATTCCTATATCGTTAGAGGGCATTTACATATTCCACCTTTCGGCTCTATTATTGGCTTTTGAAATTCCGATTAAGCGGTCGCTTCAACTGCCAAAGGCTTTTTGCAAAAGCTGCTGCAGCTGCTCGCGCGAATACGGTTTAGGCAGACTGCCTGTTATTCCCGCGGCGGCAAACTCGGTTTTATATTCCGCAAAGGTATTGGCGCTCATCGCCACTATCTCAACGGTGGCGGAATCCTCTCTGTCTAGGGCGCGTATAGCCTTGGCAGAGGTCATTCCGTCCATAACGGGCATCATCATATCCATGAATATGATGTCAAAATACCCATTTGGCGAACGCTCAAACATTTCCAGAGCTTCTTTTCCGTTTACGGCGCAAACCGCCTCCACATCAAAGGAAGCAAGCATTTTTTCGGCAATTATCAAATTGATGTCGTGGTCGTCCGCGACGAGGGCGCGCCTGCCGGAAAAGCTCTCACTTTGCAGTTCTTCATCGAAATTCTGCTTTTTCGCCTTGAGCTTTACATCAAAGCTGATTCTGGTGCCCTTGTTCACCCTGCTGTCTATCTGAATACTACCGTTCATCAGCTCAACAATGCTCTTGGTTATCATCAGTCCGAGTCCGGTTCCCTTGCGGTTAAAGCTCTTTTCCGCCTGGGCAAACGGCTCAAAGGCGTGCTGTATGAATTTCTGGCTCATGCCTATGCCGGTGTCGCTCACAACGGCATGGAGCATAGCCTCGCCCTCCCCCTCGCAGGAGCAGAGCGAAACGGCGCAGCTTACATTTCCGCCGTCGGGCGTGTATTTAACGGCGTTGGAAAGCAGATTTATAAACACCTGCTTGATTCTCGATTCGTCTGTGTAAACCTCGGAATAGCCGTTGTCGCTGCAATTTATCGTGAATTTCTGATGCTTTTCCTCGGCAAGCGGAGAGATAATCGCATCGGTGTGCTTTATAATATCGTCGAGCTTCACCCAGGACATATCCAGCTCCATCTTTCCGCTGTCAATCTTGGACATATCGAGAATATCATTTATCAAGCCGGTGAGATGCTTGGAGGAGATTATCGCCTTGTCGAGATAAAGGTCGAGATTCTCCTTGGGATTTGCCTTGATTATATCGAGCATACCGCGTATTCCGTTCAGAGGAGTTCTTATCTCATGGCTCATGTGCGCCAGAAAATCTCCGCGTGCCTTTTTAGCCTTTTCGGTTTCTATCAGCGCTCTGGTCAAGCGAACATTTCTGCGCTGTTCTTCCTCGTAAATATCGGTAACATCAAGTCGGTTAAAGAGAACAAGCTCTTTTTCCCTGTCGATATAGCTGCAATGAACCTTTTTGCGCTTTATCGTGCCGTCCGGCTGTTCCACCACAAAAAAGTCGGAATAGCTGTCGTTCTTTTCGAGATTTTCGCGTATTCCCTCAATAGAAAGCATCTTCATCTGAGTTTCGGTCATCGGCAGTTCGCCCGCCGCAAGCCTTACAAGACGCTGAGAAAAGCGTTCTTCCTCTATCTGATAGTCGGCATCGCCGACAGCTTTCATCTTTACGGCATACATCATATCGGAGGACATATCGAGACAGGCGACATACTCATATTCGTCGCTTATCGTCTTGCGGGTGGTCAGCTCCAGTATCTTGTTCTCGTTTATATCCCTGACATATATAAAGCCCAGAATATCATCGGTGGTGGGGCTTTGCATGGTAGTTGTGGTTATCTTTATCCAGTGGATTATATCGTCCTTTATCACGCGGCGGTATTCTATCTCGGAGCTTGTTATTCCGCGGTTGAAAAGGTGAATCAGATGGCGGGAGGTAAGCTCGCTTTTCAGCCTGCGGCGCTCAAGCTCATTTACCACCTTTTCCGATATGTAGCCGGTTATTCCGCTGAAGGAATCAAACACCATAAGGTCTGAAAACAGCTCGTTATGGCACATTTTGTCCTCGATAATGTCGGTGGTAAGATTTACTCTCAGCACAAAGGCGAGAGAGGGGTCGGCAAGCCTTCGCATCTGAATCTCGTTTTCGTACTGCTGTTGAATAATCTTCTGCGCCGATATATCGCGGGAGGCGAGCATGGCTCTTACAGGCTCGTTATTATCATCGAAAATAACATAGCCCTGCATTCTCACCCAGTTAAAGTTCTTTTCGTTTTTCTCGCGGGTTCTTATCTCTTCAGCGACATAAGCCTCTCCTCTGTTTATCCGCGAATAAAAAGAGAGAAATTTTCCTATATCGTCAGCATGGATAAACTCATTGTCTATATAGTAGTTGGGGCCCTCATCTATAACTTCCTGCAAACCTTCTGTTTGTATCACCAGCCGCTGCCGCTTTATATCGTATTCCCAAATGTGGGTGGAAGAGTTTTTCAGCACAAAGCTCAACATTTCGTGCTGTTTGGAGGCATACTGCTCTGTTTCGTCTATCCGGTTCTTTGCTTTTTCGGCTAACTGGTTGTCGGACATTCTTATGGCGAGTATACATATCATCGCCGCTCCGACAAATACCGACACCACCAGAACCATCGACCACATATCGCTTTCGCTGGTTCGGAAATTGTATATCATATCGTTTTCGGGGACTATTCTCACCATGGTGAGAGAGCCTATTCCTATTGGATAGTAGCTGCAATAGGCACCTGTTCTGCCGTTGCTGAGATATGCCGCGCCCGCAGTTGAGGTGGCAATATCCTTTGTGATTCGGCTATAAGTGGTTCCCTCGATATTTATATGCGAAAGCATATAGAGAAAATTTTGGTAGCTTTCGCTTTTATCGGCGATAACGGCATCTCCGCTGAATATCATTATCCTGCCGTCACCGTCACATATCAGCGAGCCGCCGCCCATATCGTCGTTTGATATTTCAACGGCATCGTTCATCAGCTCGCTTCTCGAAAGTCCGAAAACCACCGGCTGATGATTTCCGCTGTACGGGGCTATCGCGGTGACAAAAACCGAGCCTGTGGAATAGCCCTCTATCTGTATCAACTGTGCCGAGGTTCTGTTTCGCCTTGCCTCTTTCACAAAGGAATAGTCGTTTAAATCCATGCTTGCGTCAAGGCTGGTGTAGGTAACTCCGTCCTCGGTGACAACGCCGAGAGCGAAAAAGTCGCGTTCCTTGCCACTGAAATGGTATTTATAGAGGTTTTTCCATTGGCGCGCGGTGTTAAAGCCATAGGTTCGATAATCATACATATAGCCGTTGAGCTTGTCAAAGCGCGACTGTATCTGCGCCTGCATAAGCTCCTTGTCCTTTTTGGCAATGGTATCCAGCGAATACACCATTTGCAGCCGCTCCTGCTTTTCGGTGTAATTCATATAAAGCACCATCGCAATCAAAACGCCCAACACCATAGCTATGAGTATAAAGGCATATACGATTTTGTTGTTTTTCTGTAAATTCATAATGACACAGCCTTTCAGCAAAAGCTATTGATTCAGGCAGTTTTTTATTCTCACGGCAAGATTTGTGTATCTGAGTGTTTTGCGGTCGTTTTCCACCATAGCCGCAACAGTTGTGCGCTGACCCACTATTATCAGCAGTTTTTTCGCTCTGGTAACGGCTGTATACAGGAGATTGCGGTAGTGCAGATTTCTGTGTCTGCCCAAAAGCGGCATCACCACCGCGTCAAACTCGTTGCCCTGGCTCTTATGCACCGTTATGGCATAAGCCAAATCCAGCTCGGAGAGCATATCAAAGGAATATACCGCGGTTCTGTCATCAAAATCTATCATCAGCGAGCGGGTGGTTCTGTCTATCATGGTAACGATGCCTATGTCACCGTTGAAGATGCCGAGCCCCTCCTCGCCGTCGGGACGGCGCCATTCTATATCGTAGTTGTTTCTCGTCTGCATTACCTTGTCGCCCTCTCGGAGCAGCAGTCTTCCCATTTTACATTCGCCCTTTTGCGGCGAAGGGGGATTTACAGCCGCCTGCAATCGGGAATTAAGCTCCACCGTGCCTGCCGCTCCCAGCTTTGTCGGCGCTATGACCTGTATATCCTTCATGGGAGAATATCCGTAGGCGTTTGGCAATCGGCGGACACAGAGATCAGCCACCGTCTGCGCGGCAGATTCGGCAACGTCGTTTTTCAGGAAAAAGAAATCTGCGTCTGTTCTGCCAAGCTCCGGCATTTCGCCCGAAACTATTCTGTGGGCGGATGTGACTATCAAGCTGCTCGCCGCCTGTCTGAACACCTCGTTGAGGTGAATACAGGCAAGCATACCGCAGTCTATCAAATCGCGCAGAACATTGCCCGAACCGACAGAGGGAAGCTGATCCGGATCTCCCACAAGAACCAGCCGCGCCGTGCTGCGAACCGCCCTCAAAAGCGATGCGAACAGCTTGCAGTCCACCATCGACATTTCGTCTACCACTATCGCGTCTGCCGCGAGGGGATTGCGCTCATTCCGCTTGAATTTTATCGTTCCTGACTCTCTCGAGCCGAAATCCACCTCGAGCATACGGTGTATCGTTTTAGCTTCACGCCCCGTCACCTGCGAAAGCCTTTTCGCCGCTCTGCCGGTGGGTGCGGCGAGCGCCACCTTCATCTGTCGCCGCTCAAAGAGGGTTATTATTCCGTTGAGGGTGGTGGTTTTGCCTGTTCCCGGGCCTCCGGTGAGTATCATTATCTGATTGTCAACGGCGGCAAAAATCGCTTTCTTCTGCCGCTCGGCGTAATTCATGCCCAGTTCGTATTCCAAATCGGAAAGCTCCTGCAAGGAAACCGACCTTTCCTGCGGCTGAAAGCCTATCATTATCCCCAGCCGCTCGGCGCAATAGCTCTCAGCCGAATATTCCTCCGGCAGATACCAAAACCGCTTGCCGCCTATCTCCTCAACTACAAGCTGTTCTTCGTTTTCCAGCTCGTCGAGCATATCCAGCGTTTCGCTCCGCCCTATATCGAGAAATCCGCACACCGCCTCCAACAGCTTGTCCTGCGGCAGGCAGGTGTGCCCGTTTCCGAGATTGTGTTCCAAAACATACATCAAGCCGCCCTTCACCCTGCAAGGCTCAGAGGCGCCCATTCCGAGGGAAAAGGCTATCTCATCGGCTTTTTCAAATTCCACCCCTATCTCCCTCGCGCAAAGGCAGAAAGGGTCTGCGGAAATGATATTTTTTGCGATTCCGCCCCATTTTTTATATGCTCTTATCGCCGCAAGCGGCTCTATCCCATAAACGGCGAGAAAGCTCATAACGGCTCTCACGCCGATTATCTGCGAATAATTCTGCCCTATCTCAAGCGCTTTAGGGAGCGATATTCCCTTGACCTGCGCCAAAAGCGACGGCTCGTTTTCCATCACCTCGAGCGAACGCTCCCCGAACTTTTTTACTATTCGCTCGGCAAGTGCCGGACCGACTCCCTTTACCGCGCCGCCCGAAAGATAACGCAGTATCGCCGACTGTGTAGCCGGCATTATATGCTCTGTCGCCTCGGCTTTAAACTGCCTGCCGTATGTAGGGTGGGAAACAAAGCTGCCGGTGACGATAAGCTCCTCGCCGCAGCTTATATCGGGCAATGTTCCCACAAGGGTTACCGGCTCGCCGTCGCTGTCCATTTCCGCAACGGTGTAGCCGGTTTCGTCAGAACGGTATATTATATTTTCCACAACGCCTCTAAGCTGTTCCGGCTGCTGCAAGCCTTTCCCCTCCCGATAAAAGTGTATACATAATTATTAGTATAATACAACCTCAAGCTCTTTGTAAACCATATCATCCGCTATCAGCGAGCTTAAATTTTCGCTGTCGCAGAAAATCGTGTTTTTCCTGTCACACAACAACTTTTTGGCGAGAAGAGCATTTTCCCGCCCGAGCCCCATATCAACTGCCGCAAGCAGTCTTTCGCCGCGTTGCAGTCCTTCCTCCAAACAGAACAGCTCCCACCGCAGCAGCCGCTCCAAATCGGCGTTATCCCCTTTGAGCGGCAGAATCACCAGCCTTTTTGCCTTTTTCGGGCGCAGCAGCCTGCAAAGCAGTCTTTCCGAGGTCAACTGCCAAAAGAGCGCCAAGGCTCCTCCCAAAAGCACCAGCAGCACATCTCTCACCGAGCATCTCCCCTTTCGCTATAATGCTATGCGAAAAAGCGGCAAAAAGTGAAAAGCCCGGGAGAATTTCCCGAGCTTTTTGAGGTGTTCAAAGTGTTTTCAAAATGGCGCGGCAGCCGTCGTTCACATCACGCCATGTGGCGGAAAAATCTCCGGTATACCACGGGTCGGCAACGTCGCCGCCGCTGTCTGTGTAGGAAAGCAACAGCTTTATCTTGTTCTGCGGGTCTCCGCCGCATATTCTGAGCATATTCCGAATGTTGGAGCTGTCCATTCCGATGAGCAGATCATACCGCTCATAGTCGCTCCTCTGCATCTGACGCGCGGTTTTGCCGCGGCAGTCTATCCCATGTCGGGCGAGAATATCCCGCGCGGGCGGATAAACCGGATTGCCCTCTTCCTCACGGCTTGTAGCGGCAGAAGCAACGGTTATCTCCCCCTCCCGCCCCGCGTTTTTAACCATATCCCGCATGACAAACTCCGCCATAGGACTGCGGCAGATGTTGCCAAGGCAGATAAAAAGCACTTTTATCATAATCTCTATATTCCTCCAGAAGTCTGCAAACCCTTGATATTACTGGGTTTTTAGAGATTTCTACAAATAATGCCGTGGCAAATAAAAGTATCTTGATTTTTTCTTTCATGATGATTTCGTTCCTTTCAATTCCGTGTTTTGCCTATTCAATAAGGGAATGTGTGCAAATCACCGTATTTTACGACCAACCGGTGCAGTAAAGGCAAAGATTACGGACAAATTTGTAATCTGAACGGTTTTATTGTAGCATATCCGATTTCGTTTTTCTATTATTATATGTCAAATCATGGTACATGAACGGTACGCTTTCAGCGGGAACATTGATTTCCGATTCTTGCTCTGAAATCAATTAGTGATGTTCAGGTGGGATAAGCGTGAAACTGACTGATTGTGCGAATAGAGAATTGCTTTTGCGCCTGAAAATGCTTTGCAGAATTTCTAAGACAATAGAACTGAATTATCAGGAGTTGAATATAGATGAGTCGGCTGATTGATCTGTGCGGCATGCCCATACAGTTGGATAAAATCAAAGA
>CAZNJJ010000012.1:32974-33194 GCA_964573335.1 uncultured Oscillospiraceae bacterium
TAATTCTTCGATCACGTTTGTTGATCGAATATTCATCTGCACAATCGGTACAGCAAAATACCCAATAGCCCTTTTCGCGAGAGATACGCTTTACGCTTTGGTAGAGAGTTTTCAGATATTTTTCGGCGGATTCCGCTCCCTGCTGTTTGCGAATAACGATATATAGCGCGCCGTTCGGCTCAAGGTAATTTTTTGCATCGGCAAACATAGCATAAATAAC
>CAZNJJ010000013.1:0-33109 GCA_964573335.1 uncultured Oscillospiraceae bacterium
AGTCAGAGGCAGCAAATAACAAAAAATCTCCGGCAAAAAGCCGGAGATTTTTATTTTGCCAACCCTAAAAATCAATCGAGATAGTTTCCGACAGGGCTTGCATTATACTGCTTTATCACCTTGACCATGATAGAACCGTCGGGCTGTGGCTGCTCCTCAACTATCTTATACTGTGTGCGGTTGCGTTCGAGTCCCTTTTTATATTCATCATACTCACGCTTAACAAGCATCTCCGCCTGCTGTTGGGGAATATCCTCCTTGAGCATAAAGTGAAGTGTTTGACAGATGCAAGCCGCTTTTACTCTTTTCATCGCTTTTCTCCGTTTCTTAAAATTGAAGGTGCAGGGCGCACATTCTTATACAAATATTTTATCGTTTTTCAAAAAATCTTTCAAAAGCCGATTTCAACAAAAAATCAGCCGCCTACAATCGGCAAAATCCCCATCGAATCCGTTAAAAAAACGCCTGACAAAAGCTGTCAGGCGTTTTTGTTCTGCTTAAAGCTTACTTTTTTATCTCATTCATCGCGTTGATGCAGTTGGAGCAAACGGTTTTATCGCGGAAAACGACAACGTCATCGGCACTTCCGCAAAAAACGCAGGCAGGCTCATACTTTTTCAGCACGATATTGTTATCATCAACAAATATCTCCAACGACTCGCGGTCGGAAAGTCCGAGGGTCCTTCTCAGCTCAACCGGCAGAACTATTCTGCCCAAATCATCTATTTTGCGAACTATTCCCGTAGCTTTCATACAAATCCTCCTAAAACTTTCAAAATTTTACAATCTACTCACCTAAAGTAGTATAACGCAAAATATAGTCGATGTAAAGATGCAAAATGTAAAAATCCGTTAGATTTTGTATTATTTCCGCTAAGTAATTCGATTTAGAGCCGCATCATATCATTTCTTGAGGTGATTTTTATGATGAATGTGATTTTTGCGCTTTTGCTGTCGGGCGGAATACTGTTCGGCGCAATGACAGGCAGAACAGAACAGGTATCCGCCGCTCTGCTCACCGAGGGGGAATCGGCGGTAAAGCTCGCTTTTTCGCTGATGGGGAGTTTTTGCTTTTGGGGCGGGATAATGGAAATCGCAAAGCGCTCCGGCTTGACAGAGAAAATCGCCAAAGCGCTGCTGCCGATAACAGGGCGGCTCTTTAGCGGAATAGCACGAAACGGCACCGCCATGAAGGCTGTCTCCATGAATATCACCGCAAATCTGCTCGGACTGGGCAACGCCGCCACTCCGCTCGGCATCAACGCGATGAAATCGCTCAAGCGTGAGGAAAACGCCAAAGACTGCGCCACCGACAATATGGCGCTCTTTGCGGTGATAAACACCGCGTCTTTACAGCTTATTCCCACCACAACCGCCATGCTCAGGGCGGCGGCAGGCTCAAAATCGCCGTTTGATATTATTCCCGCGGTATGGTGCGCCTCACTCGCGGCGGCGGCGGTAGGCGTATCGGCGGCAAAGCTGATGGCATCGGGAGGAAAACGCCATGGATAAGCTCGCCGCTTTTGCCGCGCCTGCGGTTGTGCTTGCGATAATCATATACGGCTGGCTCAACGGTGTCGAGCTGTTTTCGGCATTTTTGGCGGGTGCAAAGGAGGGAATTGATTCCGCTTTGGGGATAATCCCCGCCCTCGTCGCGCTGATAACGGCGGTTGGGGTGTTTTCCGCCTCGGGCGCGCTGGACATCATCACAGCCGCCGCCGCACCCTTTGCGGAAAGGGTCGGTATTCCCGCCGAACTGCTGCCGCTTGCGCTGATACGCCCGATTTCCGGGAGCGGCTCACTGGTGGTTTTAAACGACATACTCACACGATTCGGCGCGGACAGCTTTATCGGCAGAGCCGCCTCGGTAATGCAAGGCTCCACCGAAACAACCTTTTACACAATGGCGGTATACTTCGGCGCAATATCGGTGAAAAAGCTGCGCTATACCGTTGCGGCGGCTGTTTTGGCAGATTTGGCGAGCTTTGCCGCCGCAATTTTCTTTGTTCGGCTGTTTTTCGGATATTAGCTGTAACACCCGCCCACCGCCGCGAATAGGATAGAGCAGATGAATTTCGGGAGGTAATCTCATTGTCAGATTCTCTGCTCAAAAGCTATTCTCTCACCACATTCACCCCTATGGGAACTGTTTCCAGACTTGACCTGCTCTGCGACAGCGGCAGATTCGACCGTGTTATTCTCCTCAAAGGCGGAAGCCGACTATCCCGCGCCGGTGTTATTCTCTCGGCAAAATCTGCGGCAGAAAGCCGCTCGCTCTCTGCTACCCTGCTGACCAATGCCGACACCGCCCGCCCCGAGGCGGTCATCTTTGGGCGAACCGCTCTGCTCGATGCCGCCGCTCCCTGCCCGATAGAGCCGAAATTCCCCTCCGCACTGGAAGAAATATTCTGGCTGGGAGAATGGCAGAACAACGCTCTTCTCTCACGCAGTCTCGGCGAATTGCAGTCGCTCGACCGACAGGCAAAACAGCGGGAAGAACGGGCACAGCGTCTGCTTGCCGCCGCCGATTCGCTTTTGGGAGACAGCCGCCGCATGGCGCGTGAAGCCATTGACGAGCAGAAGGTGGTTATTCAGGCGAAAAAGGCGGCGAAAAGGCTGTCGGGAAAAGGCTTTGAGGAAACAGTATGCCTTTTCTCGGGCTGTTTTTCCCACGGCGAGCTTTGTTCGGCGATAAATCGCCCCAAAACCGTCGTCGCCTTGCAGGACGAAACCGGCTGCTGCGCTCCGCTCTTTCTGCGGGAACTCTATCGGCAGGCAAAAAACGCAGGCTGTCCCGTGATAGCAGGCTATTCCCCCTTTGCGCCCTACGAGCGGTTGGAGCAGCTTATTCTGCCGCGGGATAATATAGGATTTTTCACCGAAAACAGCAGAATATCTTCCCCCTTTGAGCCGGACAGGGTGATACATTCCCGCCGATTCACCGACAGGGAGCGGCTTTCCGCCTTTAAAAACCGCATTTCGCTCAACAAAAAAGCGGCGAAACAGCTTATTCTCAGCGCAAAGCAGATTTTTGACGAGGAGCAGGCTCTGCTCGAAAAAGCAGACCGCATCTACGACAGCGCCCTCGATGAAAAGGCGTTTTCCGCTTGCCGCGAGCGGCTCTTGGCATCACTCTTTTGAGTTTAACGCAAACAAAAGAACCTCCCTTTCGGGAGGTTCCGTCAATTTGACTTACTTTATGCTGTTGAGGTGGCGAATTATCTCATCGCCGATTTGATTGAGCGGGAACTGCTTTGTAACGCCGCCTATATTAAAGGCGACCATCGGCATACCGTATACCACGCAGGATTCCTTATCCTGACCCACGGTGTAAGCCCCCGCTTTTTTCATCGCCAAAAGACCCTTTGCGCCGTCGGCGCCCATTCCGGTGAGGATAACGCCCATTGCGCGTCCCTTAGCGGTGGCGGCAACCGAATCAAACAGCACGTCAACCGAGGGACAATGTCCGCTCACCTTTTCGCCGCGCTGACTGCGGACATAATAGCCTTGGCTGTCTTTCGCCAAGCGAAGGTGAAATTCTCCCGCGCCGATGATTATCTTTCCGGCTTCAACACGGTCGCCGTCCTCCGCCTCCTTGACACGCATTTTGCATATCTTGTTGAGGCGCTCGGCATACATTCTGGTGAAAACAGGCGGCATATGCTGAACAATCACTATTCCCGGGGTGGTAGCGGGCAGTTCCTTTACTACCTCCAGGATAGCTTCCGTTCCGCCGGTGGAAGCGCCTATCGCGATAACCATGTCGTCTACCGGCTTTATCAGCGAGGAGGTTTTTCCCAGCAGAGAAGCTGCCGTCAACGGCTTGCGCTGACCCACTCTCGCGATAGAGGCAATCTTTATCTTGGAGATAAGGTCACGAATAAAAATATCGAGGTCCTGCGGGGAGCTGACCTGCGGCTTTTTTACAAAATCCACCGCACCCGCGTCGAGAGCGTCCAGCGCAGTTATCGGCGCGGAGCTGACAACTACCACGGGAGTAGGGTGCAGCGGCATGAGCTTTTTCAAAAACTCGATGCCGCTCATCTTAGGCATTTCAACATCAAGCGTAACAACATCGGGTCGGAGCTGTTCTATCTTGGTCATGGCGTCCATGGCGTTGCTCGCTGTGGCTATTACCTCAAGATTAGGGTCAGTCTCCAAGCGCTTTGTCAGCGTAGTGCGAAAGAGAATCGAGTCATCAACGACCAAAACTCGCGTCTTTTTTGCAGCAATCACTTATTTCGCCCCTTTTTTCTGGTATATTGCCGGCTGAATATAAGAATATTTGGTAGCCTCACGATTTATGCTTTCGGAATGTCCGATAAACAAAAATCCGTTTTCGCTCGTCCAGTCATAATACTTATTCACCAGCGCTTCTTTAGTGGGGCCATCAAAGTATATCATAACATTGCGGCAGAATATCAAATCAAACTTGTTCTTAAACTTAAACGGTTCCATCAAGTTTATTCTGCGGAAAACAACCTCTTTGCGAATGGCATCGCTCACGCGATAACTGCCGTTTTTCAGATTCACCATATATTTAGCGGCCCACTTAGGGGGAATATCCTTTATCTCCTCCTCGGTGTAAACACCGTTTGCGGCTTTTTCAAGAACATTAGCCGAAAGGTCGCTCGCCAATATCGTTGTATTCCACTCACCTTTGCGCGCGCCGAAATACTCGCTTATCGCCATCGCCATTGAATAAGGCTCCTGCCCCGAAGAGCAGCCCGCGCTCCAGATGTAGAGCGTTTTGCTTTTGCGGTTCTTTTCGAGATAGGGCAGCACCTTGTTGACGAGAAACTCAAAATGCTCGTTTTCACGCATGAAATAGGTGTAATTTGTCGTGAGCTTGTTCAAAAGCTGGGTCATCTGATTTCCGGTTTTATCCGCATAGAGAACACGAAAATAGTCGCTGAAGCTCTTATATCCCTGCGACATCAGCGTGTTGGAAAGTCTCCCCTCTATAAGAACCCGCTTTTTAGACAAATCTATGCCGTAATTTTTATGAACGTATGTAGTCAGCTCATTGAACTCCTGATCGGTGAGCTTTAGCATGATATGATGACCTCCCGCCAAAATCAGATAACAGTGGCAGCGGCAGGCTCCATGTCATCCGCAAGGAATTTTTCGCAATCGAGTATCAATACAATTCTCTCTCCCACCTTGCAGATAGAAGAAAGGTACTGGTTGCTGTTGACAGTTGAAAACTCGGGCAGAGGAGCGAGCTGGTCGCCGGAAAAATCATCTACCTCGGCAACGCGGTCAACAAAGAGACCTATCTTTGTGTCTCTCCAGTTTATCACTATGATGCAGCTGCGCTCATCGTATTCTATCTCCTCAACGCCGAGCTTGAGTCTGGCGTCGATAACAGCTACGATACCGCCGCGCAGGTTCATGATTCCCTTGATATACTTGGGTATGCCGGGAACCACGGTGGGCGGGTCGGGGTCATTGAGTATTTCGATAACATTGTCAATACTCACGCCGTAAACAACATCGCCTATATAAAACGTAAGATACTTTTCGGACAGAACCGCTGCCTCGGCAGCCGTTGCTGTTGCCGCAACATTCTCAGCCATTGTGATTCCCCCTTAGAAATTATTCAGCAGATTGTTTGCATCAAGAATAAGGCTGATACTGCCGTCGCCCATGATGGTGCAGCCGGCAAAGCCGTTGCTCTTGAGGTTGTATTTGCTCAGATAAGACGGGAACGGCTTGACTACCACCTGCTGCTCTCCCAAAAGCTTATCTACAAACAGGCAGGCACTCTTGTTTCCGCTTGTAACCAGAATGAAGATGCCCTCCTGAAGGTCGGTGACAGCGTCTTCTATCTCGTAATTTTTGTGCAGGCGGATTATCGGATAGCAAACTCCGCGAACCATAACCATTTCCGCGCCGTTGGTATCGGTGAGGAGCTTGGTATCGTTGTCGAGCTTAAAGGTCTGATTTATGGAGGTTATCGGGATAACGTAGATATTATTGCTTACAGAAACTTCCATACCGTCAACAATAGCCAAAGTGAGCGGTATCTTGATGGTAAAGGTGGTTCCCTCGCCCTTCTTGGATTCTACCGAGATGGTTCCGTTCACCTTTTCGATGTTCTGGCGAACAACGTCCATTCCAACGCCGCGCCCCGAGAACTCGGTTGCGGTATCCTTGGTAGAGAAGCCGGCAAGCATAATAAGGTGGTATACTTCCTTATCGGTATATTCCGACTCGTTTTTGGTGAGCAGTCCCTTTTCCTTTGCCTTTTTGAGAATCTTGTCACGGTCAAGACCGGCGCCGTCGTCAGCCAGCGTGATGACGATTTCGCCGCCGATATTCTGCGCGCCGAGGGTGATAACGCCCTTAGCGGGCTTTCCGCAGGCGGCTCTCACCTCGGGAGTTTCGATGGCGTGATCCATCGAGTTTCTTATCATGTGCATAAAGGGGTCGGCGAGAACATCGTTTATCGTCTTATCAATTTCGGTGTCACCGCCGAAGGTCTTTAAAACAACGTCCTTGCCGAGCTTGCGGTTCATATCACGAACGATAAGTCCCATTTTCTGGAATACGCCCGTGAGGGGAACCATTCTGATGCTCATTACTATATCCTGGAGCTGGTCGGTGAGCTTTCTGAGCTGACGGGTGGACTTATTGAAGTTATCGAGCTGGAGATTTTTAAGCTCGGGGGTGTTTGCCACCATCGACTCGGCTATAACTATCTCGCCCATGATGTCCATGAGCTGATTGAGCTTTGTCTGATTAACGCTTATCATGCTCTGCTTTCCGGCGCCCTTGGCATCGCCCGCGTGAGCCTTTGCCTCGGTTTTATGCTCGGAAGCGGTTTCCTTAACCTCGGTCTTTGTCTCGGCGGAAGCGACAGCCTTAACCTCGCTCTTTACGGGAGCGGCAGGAGCGGCGGGAGCGCTTTCGACATATTCATAAGACTTGATGTTGACAGAGGACTCGATAACGTTATAGATGCTCTCTATCGGGAGGAGAGTTTTCAGGCAGACCAAAAATCCGTTTTTGATTATCTCTGCGGCGCAGGCGCTGTTGCTCTCGGGATTTGCGGGAACGCTGGTCAGCTCCTCGCAATAATCCTTTAGCTGTGTCAACAGCATAAAGGCGCGGATATTCTCCATCTGGCAGTCGTCCTCAAAGAATACCCTGATTCTATGCACCTTTGCCTCACCCGATGCAGCGGGCGCAGGAGCGCTTTCGGCGGGCTTTTCGGCAGCGGGAGCAGCCGGCGCAGCAGCGGGAGCCGGTGCGGGTTTTTCGGCAACGGGAGCCGGTGCGGCGGCGACAGGTGCTGCGGGAGTTTCCACAGCCTTAGGCTCTATCGGCACCTCGCCCTTGAGCTGAGGTATCATACTGTCTATGGTATTGGTCAACTCGGTAGCGGTTTTGGGGCGATAATCCTCAACACTCTGCTGAATCGCCTCTATCTCGGACTTGAAGAAATCCGATGCCTGGAAAAGTATATCGAATATCGGACTGCTGAGCGGACCCTGCATGGTATCAGGCTTGTCGCGCACTATGTAGAACATATCCTCCGTGCGATGAGCCACCTTGGAAAAGGCGGTTAAGCCCATCATGGCCGCGGAGCCCTTTATAGTGTGCATGATCCTGAATATTTCGTTTATGCTCTCCTCATCCATCGTTCTGCTCTGCTCGGAGTCAAGCAAGATCTGATCCAACTGCTCCAACAGAGTCGATGTTTCATACAAGAACATATCGACCATAGGTTCCATGCTTGCATCAAAAACGCTCATGATATCACCTGCTTCATAATTTTTCGGTTACATTCTTTAACTTTTTGCGATTTTTATATATTATACTATATTTTCGCGTTGATTCCTACTCTTTTTAGCGCTTTTTTTCAATATTTTTTCTTTCAACAATATGTTGGCAAATCGCGGGTTTTGATTTACAATATATATGATTGGGTTTATATGCCCTGCCGGGAATAAGCGGCACTATTTTTGAAAGGGAGGCGACTGTAAAATGGCGGATATCCTGCGTGTTACCACGCCCTTGACAGACCGAACGATGATTCCGCCCAATAAACAGCCTGTCAGCCCCGATGCAGATTTTCAGCTTTCGGACGTTACCAAGGTTATCCAACCCGACCAGCAAAGCGAGATACAGCGGCAGAACAACACCCTCATCGAGCGCGAATCAAGCGCTACGATACTGATGAATCTGCTCAAAGACCCCTCTGTAACTGTCGGCTTTTTAAAGAATATAGATGCCTTGCAGGAGTTTATCAAGCTGCTGCCGGTGAACAACAAATCTCTCACCACCGAGATAGAACAGCTCTTTAACGAGCTGCTTATCTCCCCCGAAAATATAGTGGAAGAGCTGCTGACGCAGGAGCTTTCGGCTTCTTCCTTTAAGGGAGAGCTGTTTGATTTTCTGCGGCTGCTTGCCGGCGAAAACGCAAAGCCGGAAATGAAATTCGGCATCTCCGCGCTCCTAAAGGCGCTCAACGGCTTGGAGTCACGCGAGATGATACTCAGCTCTGTGGCAAACAATCTCTCCTTTTTGGGCAACAGCCTTTCGGCGAGCAGCAGCCTTTCGCAGCGCCTGCTGTCGCTGGCGGAGCAGTTTCGCTCACCGCAGGCGATTGACAATTTCAACGAGCTGAAAGACAGCACCCTGTTGCTGCTTGAAGATGTGAAAAGCAGTATCCTCTATTCCCCAAAGCTGCAAAAGATAGTTCCGATGATAATATACAACCTCTCCCGATTTTCGGATAATCCCTCGGCGCTCAGAGAGGCTTTGGGTTCCCTCTCGATAATAGTTGACGGCGACGCACAGCGCGAAGCGCTCTCAAAGCTGCTCAATTCCTATATCGAAAACGGCGGCGAAAGCCACGGAGACTCCCGCGTGATGAACATTCTCGCGCAGATTATCGGCAAGGAAAGCGCTATTCAGGAGCAGAACGGCTCTGTCGCCAACGAGAATATCGAGCGGATAATACACAGCCTGCTCTCTTCCCCCTGCAACTACACCCCGCTTTTGCACTACATAATCCCCGTTCAGGACGAGGACCTGAAAGCCTTCGCCGAAATGTGGATAGACCCCAACGCCGAAAGCACCGACAACAAGGGCAGAACCGTTTCCGACTGCATACACGTTCTCATGGTGTTTGACATCGACGGAATAGGGCGCTTTGAAGCGGAGCTTGCCGCCTCTAGCGGAAAGGATATTATGATAAAGGTGTTCTGCCCGCCCGCCTACCTGCCTGCGTTTGCCAATCTGGCGCAGGAGGTGAGAGAGCCTATCGCGGCATCGGGCTATCGTCTGCTTGATATTTCGGTGGATAAGCTGGAGCGGCAGCGCTCGCTGATGGATGTGTTTAAAAATCTCCCTCACAAAAGGACTGGTATAGATGTCACAATCTGAAAAGACAAACAGCAAAAAGAGCAAGGCGGTGGCGCTGAAATATCAGGCGGACACCGACGTAGCGCCCGTGGTTATAGCCTCGGGCTGCGGCAATGTGGCGGAAAAGATAATCGACATCGCCGAAAACAAGGGAATACCGGTATTCCGTGATGACTCGGCTGCCTCGCTGATGTGTATGCTGGAGGTCGGCAGACCTATTCCGCCCGAGCTTTACCAGGTGGTTGCCGTAGTATACAGTCATCTTTTGAAGATTTCAAAGGACATTAAACACTACACCGACGAAACTCCCATGCCGAAATCGAGGATAAGCCCCTCGCGTGCAAGGCATCGCGGTCACAGCCGATAACCGATTTGTCGGGTTGTTTCCGTTTTCGCCGTTTTTATCAAAAATTTGCTAGTACAAAAGCCGCAGATATGCTATAATGGCTATAAATAGACACTTGTGTCTATCTCTTTTCGCGCGATAAAGCAAAAGGAACGCACTTTTCCCGATAACGCCGCGCGCAAAAAGCTATTCACAGACAAAACACCCGCCCCGCAAAATACGCCTTGGAGGTACATAGAGGTGTCAAACCGCTCAGAAACCTTCGCCGAGCAGATGCTCGGCTCGCTCTGCGAAATAAAAACCGAAAACAACGACCTTCTCGTTGTTGCCAGACTGGACTCAATAGACGAAAACGACAGCACACGATTTAATTTCACCCATTCCAACAGTGAAGAAAAGCTGCCGCTTTTGGCATACAATACACCCGTCAAAATCAATTCCTTTTCGGGAGAAGACGGTTTTATTCTTCTGCGCGGAAATGTATATATCTCCAACGACAATCTGCTCTCGCTTGTGGGGGTTCATTCCGCACAGGGCTATGAGCGCAGAAAGTATTTCCGCCTGAACACCGCCACCACCGCCAGCGCCATACTGCAAAATTCCGATGAGGACGAGCAGCCCTTTATCATAGACCTTTATGATATAAGCCTCGGCGGAGTGAGAATAGGCAGTCACCGCGCGCTCTGCCGAAACGATATTCTGCTCACAAGCTTTGTTTTGATGGACAGAAAGCTGGATTTCTGTTGCAGAGTCTGCCGCGAAATACCCGAAAAGAAAAGCAATCCCAAAATGTATCAATACGGCTGTGAGTTTGTAAACTTTACAAACCGCCAGCTTGACCAGCTCTGCAATATTCTCTTTAAGATACAGCGGTTGGAGATACAAAAGCGCAAACGCAACCGCTATGAATAAATTTACCCGGGAGTTGTGAACAGTATGGAGAATCTCGAAACCAATATGAACACCGACACCCGCTACAACGCGGAAAATCTCATATTCGCACTGGATATAGGAACGCGCAGTGTGATAGGCGTGGTTGGCAGTATGGAGGGCGACAAGCTCAAAATAGTAGCCACCGAGTCTGTTGAGCATGAAAAGCGCGCCATGATAGACGGTCAGATAGAGGACATCTCCGCCGTTTCCGCCGTTGCGGCAAAGGTGAAATCCCGCCTTGAGGCAAGGATAGGGGGAAGTCTGCGCCGGGTATGCGTCGCGGCGGCAGGTCGTGCGCTCAAAACCAGCATAGGCGAGTTTTCCATGACACTCTCTCCGCAGGACGCCATCACTCAGGAAAAGCTCTACGAGCTTGAAATGGGCGCTGTTTCAAAGGCGAGCGAAATCATAGCGAAAACCGAGAGCAGCATGGATTTTTACTGCGTGGGTTATTCGGTTCGCCACTACTATCTCGATGACTATGTTTATTCCACCCTGCTCGACCATAAGGGCCGCCAGGCAAAGGTGGAGATAATAGCAACCTTCCTGCCGCGCGAGGTTGTGGAATCACTCTCCTCCGCGATGACGAGGATTGGTCTTGAAATAGATTTTCTCACCCTCGAGCCTATCGCGGCTATGAATGCCGTTATTCCGAGAGAACTGCGTCTGCTCAACCTCGCGCTGGTTGATATAGGCGCGGGAACCTCCGATATAGCGCTCTGCGAGGAAACCACCGTGACCGCCTATACCATGGCGACCATCGCCGGTGATGAGATAACCGAGGCGATAATCAGAGCATATCTCGTTGATTTTGCCACCGCGGAGCAGATAAAGCATCAGCTCTCGGAGGATATTGAGGAAATTTCCTACACCGATATTGTGGGAATGGAATATACCGTCGCCAAGAGTGACGTTATCGACACCGTTTCCGGCATAATCGAAAATCTCAGCAACGTAATCTGCGAAAAGATAGTTGAGTGCAACGGCCGCGCTCCCTCGGCGGTATTCCTTGTGGGCGGCGGCAGCAAGATACCGCTCCTCTGCGATATGGTAGCCGACAGACTCAGTCTCGACCGCAGAAAGGTAGCCGTTGGCGGAAACAACTTTATGAAGCGGGTGGTTATCTCCGAGGAGGATATTTGCGGCCCCGAATACGCAACCCCGCTCGGAATCGCCCTCACCGCCGCCGCCTCGGGCGACAATCACGGCTTTTCTATAATGCTCAACGGCGAAAAGCGCCAGCTTTTCCGCAGCAGCGCAATGACGCTGATGGACGTTCTCCTGCTTTGCGGCTATAAATACAGCGATATTCTCGGCAAAAACGGCAGGAGCATAGAATATGAATTGAACGGCAACCGCTGCATCTGCCGCGGCGAGCATCTCAAGCCCGCCACCCTGCGGATAAACGGCAAGGACGTTAATATCACCGCGCCGATAAAGAGCGGCGATATTGTCGAGATTCTCCCCGCCGAATCGGGCGGAGACGCCACTCTGCGGGTAGGTCAGTTCATGTCCTCGCAAAAAACCTTTGAGATAATTTACGACGGTGTTCCGCTGGTTGTCGGCAGTGTGGCAATAGTCAACGGAATACCGGTAGATGCCGACTATGAGATTCAGAATAAAGACCGTATAACCGTTGAGGAGATAGTCACCCTTGATGACCTCTATCGGCACAAGGGAATATCCCCCAGCCGCGGCACCCTGTTGGTAAACGGTTCCGCTCAACAGGGCAGTTATATGCTCAGAGAAGGTGACAGAATAGCCTATTTCGGAATAGTTATCAAATCAAACGCCAATATGTTTGAAAATTCCGAGCCGGAGCAGCCTGCCGCCCCCGCCGAGCCTGCTGCCGAAACCTTTGAGGAGCCGGAATATCAGGAAGCTCCCGCAATCGATGAGACTGTTCTGCCGCAGGAGCAGCAAGATGCTGCCGAGCCGGAACAGACTGTTTCCGACCGCGTGACGATAAAGGTTACGATAAACGGCAAACCCTGCGACGTTGAGATGAAGCCGGACGGCTCCGCTCCCCTCTTTGTCGATATGTTCAACTATGTTGATATAGACCCCGCAAAGCCGGACGGTGACATCGTTCTGCTTTATAACGGCGTTCCCGCCTCTTATGTTCAGCCTGTTGCGAACGGTGATATTGTGGATATTTACTGGTCGAACAGTTCCAGGAGTTGATTTAATCTATGTTCCCGCCAAAAGATTTTTCCAGGGAGGGTTCTACTGTGCAGACAAATGTTGTAAGACAGCCTATCATGAGCGTTACCAAAGAGCTTTTGGGTTATGAGCTGCTCTATCAGGAGAACAGCTCCAGCCTTTACAATCAGGGGGACACTGTCGCCGCAAACACCATCGAGAGCTTTTTGACACAGCTCGACAGCAATTCTTTTTTGAGCGGAAGAACGGCATTTGTGCCTTTCACCCCCAATCTGCTGTTGCGCCGTGTGCCGCGTATGTTCAACCCGCAGAACCTTGTCATCGAGATAGACGACAGTTCTGTTATCCACCCCGACACACAGCGCGAAATGACCGATCTCAAGCGCGCCGGCTACAAAATGGCGCTGAAGGGATTTGAGTTTTCCCCGCGCTTTTTCGCCCTGCTCGGAGAGGCCGAGTATCTCAAGATAGACATGGCGGCTGTTGACGAAACCACCGCAAGCTCGGTGGATATTGCCCGCAGTTTCGGCAAAAAGGTGATAGCCTATCATGTTGACGACCAAAACCGCTACGACCGCGCGAAAGCCATGGGCTGTGAATATTTTCAAGGCTCGGCGGTTTCGCAGGCGTTCAATTCCAGGGTGAACAGGCTTGACCATCTGCAAAGCAACTTTTTCCAGCTTATGGTGGCAGTCACCCGCGATGAACCCGATGTTGACGAGATAACCGCAATAATCTCGCGCGATGTTACACTGGCATTTTCGCTGATAAAGCTGGTAAACTCCGCCTATTTCGCACTGAGAAACCGTGTTCGTTCGGTGAAGCAGGCGCTGGTGGTGCTGGGCTTGGGTCAGCTCAAGCAGTGGGTTTATCTGCTCAGCTTTAAGCAGAACAACAACGATGTTGACACCGAGCTTATAAAAACCTCTTTCCTGAGAGGCAGCTTCTGTTCGGAATTGTCTCAATGCGCCTCCAAACTGGAGCTTGCCCGTTCCGACGCTTATCTCATGGGTATGTTCTCCACCCTCGGTATTCTGCTGGAGATACCGCTTGCCGATGCTCTCAATGAGCTGCCGATAATCGACGAGATAAAGGACGCTCTCCTTGAAAAGAAGGGCGCCGCAGGAACACTCTACCGCCTTATTCTCGCCTATGAAAACGCCGATTGGAGCGAGGTGTTTGCCTGCTCCGATGAGCTTGGACTCGAGCGCAGCATCGTAGGGCAGAAATATCTCGAATGTGTTGACAATGTCAACGCCGTTTGGAGCAGTCTGCAAAAGCCAATGGAAAACGCCGAGGAAGAAAAGTAAAGAATTTTTTGCGGCTTTTCGGCGGCGGGATAACCTCCCGCCGTTTTTTGCACCCCGTTTAAAGGGACAAGTTTTTAATAAAGCGTTAAATATTTCAGCGCTTTATTGACATAAAGAAGAAGTTAGGCTATACTTTTAAAACGATGTGCAACATGAGTTTTGTTTTGCAGCTTGTGACTGCACAGGAGGATTTTGTATTGGATATTTCACTCAGCTTTGATTCTGTCGGTGAGGGCGAGGATTTGATATTGCTGCACGGAAACGGCGAAAACCGCCGCTATTTCGAGCATCAAACCGCCTTTTTCGCCAAAAGCCGCCGTGTTTGGGCGGTGGACACCCGCGGTCACGGTGATTCTCCGCGGGGAACAGCACCCTTTACGCTGTCGCAGTTTGCCGATGACCTGTTCGGCTTTACGGCGGAACACGGTATAGCGAAAGCGGATATTCTTGGCTTTTCCGACGGTGGAAACATCGCTCTGCTTTTTGCCCTCAAATATCCCGAAAAGGTTAATCGGCTTATTCTCAACGGGGCAAATCTCAACACAAGGGGAGTTAAGCTGTCGGTTCAGCTTCCGGTGGAGATAGGCTTTAGGATAGCGGCGGCGTTTTCCGCCGTGAGCGAAAAGGCACGCCGAAACGCCGAGATTCTCAGCCTGATGACAGGTCAGCCGAATATTTTGCCCGATGAGCTTAAACGCCTCACAATGCCTGTTCTTGTGACAGCGGGAACAAACGACATGATAAAGCGCTCCCACACCGAGCTTATCTTCAAGAGCCTGCCCAACGCAGAGCTGAATCTGATAGAGGGAGACCACTTTGTCGCCGCGAAAAATCCCGTCGAATTTAACCTCACCGTTGACCGCTTTTTGAAAGGAAGATAAAAGTGATTTCACGTTCTTTGATGTATATGCTCATCTTCGGCTTGGCGGGCGTTATCTGCGGAATTTTAACCGTCGCGGTTCTTTATCGTGCAAAGGGCTGTTTCGAGTCGGCGGCAAGCTCGTCGGTTTCTGCGGTGGCGTTGGGTGTCGCCGTAGGAATGTTGCTTTTTCTCACCACAGATATAAACTCCGGCATAGCGATTGCAATCGGGGCGTTATCCGCCCTTGCCGTCCGTGCCTTTACCAAAAAATAGAAATACTTTTATAAATGCCGCTTTTGATAATATTTTTGGTGACTTTATCAAAAAACTTGCTAAAATGTAAGATAGACCTAACAGGTTGTTTTTGATGAAAGGAAGATATTCTTGAAAGCAGACGCTATCGTTTACAGCTCCAACACAGGATTTACCGCAAAATATGCCGATATTCTCGGCGAAAAGACCTCTTTGCCGGTTTACACCATTGATGAGGCGGAAAAATCTCTCCCCTCCGGCACCGATATAATCTATCTTGGCTGGGTTTTCGCCGGCAGAATAAAGGATTGGAACAGAGCCGCCGTAAAATACCGTGTCAAAGCGGTTTGCGCGGTGGGAATAGGCTCGGGAACCGATTCTGCCGAGGTTATCCGTGAGAATATGCAGTTTAAAAAGGAACTGCCGCTCTTTGCCATTCCCGGCGGACTGGATATTAAAAAGCTCCGCGGCATGAACCGCTTTATCATAAGCCGTATCCGAGGCTCGGCTGTTAAAAGACTCAGCAAAATGAAAAATCTCTCCGAGAGCGATTTGATAACTCTCACCCTGCTCAAAAGCGGCGGCAACGCAGTTAACGAAAAATTCTTACAGCCTGTTTTGGCGCTTTTGGAAGATGAGCGGTAAATACCGCTTTACATGATTCGGGAAAAGCAGACCGACTGCTGCGGTTCACGACTGAGAGGAGATTCCCATGAACATCTGCGAGGAGATACGCAATCGCCTTTTTGAATTGCAGGACGAGAGCTATCGCGATTTTCACGCGCGGCTGATTCCCACCACAGCGCCCGACACGATAATAGGCGTCCGAACTCCCGCGCTGAAAAAGCTCGCGGCAGAATATCACAAAGACAGCCGAACAGAGGATTTTCTGCGGGATATTCCCCACAAATACTATGATGAAACCAATCTCCACGGCTTTATCATCTGCAAAATAAAGGACTACGACCGCTGTGTTGACGAGCTTGACCGACTGCTCCCCTTTATTGACAACTGGGCAAGCTGTGATTTGTTAAAGCCGGTCTGCTTTAAGCGGAATAAAGAGCGGCTGATGACCGATATAATCCGTTGGACTGCATCAAATCACACATTCACAAAGCGATTTGGTCTGGGAATGTTGATGCGCCACTTTTTAGACGACGACTTTTCCCCCGAATATCTCGAGCTTGCCGCGATAAGCAGCGAGGAATACTACATAAGCATGATGGTGGCATGGTTTTTCGCCACCGCTCTCACAAAGCAATACAGCTTTGCCCTGCCCTATATTGAGGAGCATCGTTTGGATAAGCAAACTCACAATCGGGCGATTCAAAAAGCATTGGAAAGCTATCGCATCACCCCCGAGCAAAAAAGCTTTCTGCGCTCATTAAAGGTGAAATGACCATGAATGTCTCTATCAGAAAATGGCAGAAAAGCGATGCCGCCGCCCTCTCGGCAATTTTGTCGGACAGAGAGGTTTTAAACAACCTGCGGGACGGTATCCCCTATCCCTACACCGAAAGCGACGCCGAAGAATACATTTCAGCCATGAACAGCGCCGACCAAAACGAGGTTTTCGGCTACGCTGTAGTTGTTGATGGCGAGGTGGCAGGCTCGGTGGGGGCATTCAGACAGCAGAATATCCACCGCCGCACAGCCGAGTTGGGCTACTATCTCGCCCGTTCCCATTGGGGAAAGGGAATAATGACCTCGGCGGTGATGCAGCTTTGCGACGCGGTATTTGAGCAGAGCGATATTCTCAGGATATACGCGGAGCCTTTTGACTATAATATCGGTTCTCTCCGAGTTTTGGAAAAATCAGGCTTTAAGCTCGAGGGAACAATGCGGCAAAACGCTTTCAAAAACGGAAAAGTTTTGGATATGCTGCTCTTTTCCCTCACCCGAGACGATTGGAGCGTAAAGGTCGCCCCGATGGATAACAGCGCCCTGCCAAAAGCGCTGAATCTCGTTTGGAATACATTCTTGAAGTTTGAAGCGCCCGATTATTCCCCCGAGGGAACAGCCGAGTTTAAAAGCTATATTGATTCCCCCGAGGATATGCAGAAGCTGAAATTCTATGAGGCGCGCTCAAACGGCAGACTTATCGGCGTTCTCGCTATGCGGGAGCATCACATATCGCTTTTCTTTGTCGATGAGCGCTTTCAAAGGCGCGGTGTCGGCAAAAGTCTCTTTGAATTTGTGAAAAATCAAAGCGGGCAAAAGCACTTCACGGTAAACTCCTCCCCCTTTGCGGTTGGGTTTTATATAGAACTGGGATTTAAACCGCTTTCGGCAGAGCTTTGCAAAAACGGGATAAAATTCACCCCGATGCAGACAGAATAATCCGAGCCGAAAAATTTTCTTTGCGGGCGGTATTCGCCCCGATTCGTGATACGCAATGGTGTATCATCTTTTAAACTGCTTTTCTCCTACCCCATCTCTTAAAATGGCAAAAATCCGCTGTGCGTTAAAAACACAGCGGATTTTTGCTATATTCCCTTAAATTTTTACTTCGCGAAATTGCGGCTGCCGGGCTTTACTATCGGCAGACCCTGCTTGCAGAGCGGGCAGTCGGCTTCCTCAAAGGAAACCACCTCCATCGAAACCGCCGCATGGAGCGGAACGCCGAAATCAACAGTTCCGTTGGAACGGTCTACCACCGAGCCTACGCCGATGACCTCGCCGCCCTTTTCCTTGACAAGCGCGATAACTTCCTTTACAGAGCCGCCGGTGGTGATAGTGTCCTCAACTACGAGAACGCGGGTTCCCGGCTCGATGGTGAAGCCGCGGCGCAGAGTCATAACACCGTTTTCACGCTCGGCGAATATGTTGCGGACTCCGAGCTGACGAGCCACCTCATAGCTGATGATTATTCCGCCTACCGCGGGGCCGATAACCAGTTCAACATTTTTATCCTTGTAGGCATCGGCAATATCGCCGCATATAGCCTCGGAATATTTTCCGTATTCAAACACTCTCGCGCACTGCATATACTTGTCGGAATGTCTGCCGGAAGTCAAGCGGAAATGCCCTGTCTGCAAAACGTTTGCTTCTTCCAAAAGTGCTATCTTTTCTTCTCTTGTCATGGTTTTCTTCTCCTTTATTCTGTAATAAGTCCACCGATAAGGTCGGTGACTTTTTCTATTCCGTTTTCCCACATATACTGCTTTAGCTCTTTGAGTATCCGCATACACGCCATCGGGTCGGTGAGATTTGCGGTTCCCACCTCAACCGCGGTACAGCCTGCGAGCAGAAACATCACTGCGTCCTCACCGGTCATTATTCCGCCCATGCCGACTACCGGTATTCTCACCGCCTGCGCCGCCTGATAGCACATTCTCAGTGCCACGGGGCGAACAGCGGGGCCGGAAAGTCCTCCCGTTACATTCGCGAGAACAGGTCTGCGGGTTTTTACGTCTATCGCCATTCCGGTGATGGTGTTTATCAGCGAAATGCCGTCCGCGCCGCCCTCCTGCGCCGCCAGAGCAACCTCCGCTATATCCGCCACATTGGGGGACAGCTTTATCAAAATCGGGCGGCGGGTTACGGCTCTCACCGCCCTCGTCACCTCAAGAACACCTTCGGGAGAAGCGGCAAACACCTTTCCGCCGCCGTGAACGTTGGGACAGCTCACATTCACCTCAATGAAGGTGATTCCGCTCTTGTCGAGCTTTTCCGTCATGCGGCAATATTCCTCAACGGTGTTTCCCGATATATTTGCCATTACCACCGCGTTTTTCGAGAGAAGCCACGGCAGCTCGGTGTTTAAAAACTCATCTATTCCGGGGTTTTGCAGTCCCACCGAATTGAGTATCCCGCTCGGCGTTTCAACTATTCTCACAGGGGGATTGCCTATCCTCGGCTGTGGGGTGATTCCCTTTGCCGAAACAGCGCCCAGCTTGGAAATATCGTAAAATTCCGACAGCTCATGTCCGTAGCCGAAGGTTCCCGAGGCGGGAATTATCGGATTCTTTATCTTAACTCCGCACAGCCTGACCGACATATCGAGCTTTTTCTCACTCACAATACCACCTCCGCAGCGTCAAAAACAGGTCCGTCCGCGCAAACTCTGGCATGGTCCTCATTCCCCTCGGAATCTCTCGTCTTGCAGGAACAGGTGAGACAGGCTCCGTAGCCGCAACCCATTCTCTGCTCTAATGAAAGCTGGCAGGGAATTTCGTTTTCCAGCGCGAACTGCTGCACCGCTTTCAGCATGGGTGTGGGGCCGCAGGCTATTATCAGCTTTGGCTTGCGGGAAAGGGATTTGGCGCCGTCGATAACCGTTCCGCAAACGCCTACAGAGCCGTCGTCGGTGCAGATAACCAGTTCTCTCGAAACCCACGAAAGGGCATTTTCGGCAAAAATCTGCTTTTCGGTGCGATAACCCATTATCGCCGTTATCTCGGCGGATTTGGCAAATTTTTTGCAGGCGTAAACCAACGGCGCAACCCCTACTCCGCCGCCTATCGCCCATATATCATCGGCATCGCCTATGTCAAAGCCGTGACCGAGCGGCGCTATCATTTCTATCTCATCGTTGGGGTGCATATCACAGATAAGGCGGGTTCCCTCACCCTTGGGCTGTATCAGCAGGGTGATGGTTTTCGCCTTGGAATCGGCATCCATTATGCTTATCGGGCGGCGGAGCAGATGCGCTGTCGCCCCCGGAACTTTGAGATGAGCAAACTGTCCCGGGCAGACCTCATTTTCAAAGGCTCCTTCTGCCGAGAACACCAGCTTTCGCATAACGGTGCCTTCTGCCTCGTTGGAGAGCAGTTTAGCCATAAAGGGCTTCATAGCTTCACTCCCTCTCGCCGTAATAGGCGGTGATGTCGTCTCTCATTCTCACTGCCTCGGCACGAACTGCCTCAAGCCAGTTCATTTCGGGGCGCTTTTGGTGAGCGCAGAGCAGAGAGCGGGAGGCGTTGACAACAGCGCCGCCGCCCGATTTGTCAAAGCAGCCGCAGAGGTCTTTTCCGCTTGCTCCCTGCGCGCCGTATCCGGGCACAAGAAAGGGGGTGTGCGCCATTCTCGCTCTGAGCGCGGTGGATTCTGCGCTCCATGTAGCTCCAACTACCGCTCCCACCGAGGAATAACCCGATTCGCCGATAAGCTCATTGCCCCATTCGCTGACATAATCCGCCATAAGCTCATAAACCTTGCGTCCGTCCTCGCAGACAACGTCCTGTATCTGAGCGCCGGAGGGATTGGAGGTCTTGACGAGGGCATAAATTCCGCAGCCGTTTTCCTTTGCCTTTTCGAGGAACGGCTTGATGCCGTCAACGCCGAGATAGCTGTTCACCGTCACAAAATCGCAGAAGAACTCGCCCGCGGGGTCGAGATAAGCCTTGGCATAAGCTCCGGCAGTAGCTCCTATATCGTTTCGCTTGCAGTCGGCAATGGTGATGTAGCCCTTTTCGCGGGCGTAGGCGAGCGTTTTCGCAAAGGCTTTCATTCCCTCAACGCCGTATATCTCATAATAAGCCACCTGCACCTTGACACAGCCTATCAAATCCGCCATGCCGTCGAGCAGAGCCTTGTTATAGGCGAAAATCGCCTCGCATATATCCTCTGCCGAATCGCTTTTCGGCGCAAATTCGGCGGGGAGATGGGTGACTTGGGTATCAAGTCCCATAGCGGTAGGGTTTTTGGTTCTCTTTATCGCCTCGGCTAAACGGTCGGCAGCGTTTCTCATCATATATCCTCCCTTTTGAATACCAATTTTCCGTCGTTAAAGGTCATCAGCACTCTGCCCGAAAGGGTTTTGCCGTCGAGCGGGGTGTTTTTTCCCTTGGAAAAGAATTTTTTCGCATCTACTGTGTATTCCTTATCATCTGCGATAAAGAAATCAGCGGGCGCTCCCTCTTTTATCTCGCCGCCCGAAATTTTGGCGATTTTCGCGGGGGAATAGCAGCATTTCTCCACCAGCTTTTCCAACGGCATTATGCCGCTTTTCACCAATCGGGTGCAGCAGGCGGAAAAAGCGGTTTCAAAGCCGCTTATTCCCTTGGCGGCAAGAGCAAATTCAACATTTTTGTCGTCGATGTGGTGAGGGGCGTGGTCGGTAGCTATCGCGTCTATCGTTCCGTCGAGCAGTCCTTCGATAAGCGCCTGCTGGTCGTCTAAAGTTCTCAGCGGCGGCGCTACCTTGGCGTTTACGTCATATCCCTCGCAGGCGGTTTCATCGAGCAGGAGATAGTGCGGGGTAGTCTCGCAGGTGACTCTAACCCCCTTCTGCTTTGCTCTGCGAATAAGCTCAACGCTCCCTCGGGTGGAGATATGGCAGATATGAACCCTCGCGCGGTTTTCCTCAGCGATAATCAAATCTCTCGCTATCGGACCTTCCTCGGCGGCGCGGGAAATTCCCGGCAAACCCAAAAGTGAGGCGGTGACACCGCGATTCATCACGCCGCCCTCGGTCAGACTGCTTTCCTCCGAGTGAAGCGCTATATATGTATCGAATTTCGAGCTGTAAAGCAGCGCCAATTCGAGCAGCTTTGCGTTTGCGACGGGGCTTCCGTCATCGGAAAAGGCGACAGCGCCGTTTTTGAGCATATCGCCCATCTCGGCTATCTCTTTTCCCTCCAGCTTTTTGGAAACGGCTCCGTAGGGGTAAACCTTGCAAAATCCCGCCTGCTTAGCCTTATCGACTATATATTTTGTCACCGCGCCGCAGTCATTTACCGGAGAGGTGTTCGCCATGCAGAGAACAGAGGTGAATCCGCCCGCGGCGGCGGCTCTCGTTCCCGACTCTATATCCTCCTTGTATTCATATCCGGGGTCGCGCAGGTGACAGTGCAAATCCACCATTCCGGGCAGGAGATAAGCGCCGCCGGCATCTATCGTTTCAGCGCCGTCTTCGCTGATGCTGTCGGCAATTTTTGCGATGATGCCGTTTTCTATCAGCAGGTCGGCTGATTTTCTGCCGTCGTGATTGACTATCACGGCGTTTTTGATGAGAGTTTTCATCTTCTTATCTCCCTTCTGGTCATCATATAGAGCAGAGCCATTCTCACCGAAACGCCGTTGGTGACCTGCTCATTGATAAAGGAGCGGTCGCAGTCGGCAACATAGCTGGAAATTTCGACTCCGCGATTCATCGGGCCGGGGTGCATCACAATAACGTCCGGCTTTGCCAGCGACAGCATCGCGGGGCTTATTCCAAACAGGTCGGAATATTCTCTGACAGAGGGGAAAAGTCCCTTTTTCTGGCGCTCAAGCTGTATTCTCAGCGCCATTACAACGTCGGCATCTTTAACCGCATCTTCAACGTTGTAGGTATATTCCACGCCGGGCATTTCGCACCCCGGGGCGGGCAGCAGGGTGGGAGGACCGGCAAGCACAACATTCGCTCCCATTTTGCTCATTCCGAAAACGTTTGAGCGTGCCACGCGGGAATGTACCACATCGCCGACTATCGCCACTTTAAGTCCCTCAAGACTGCCCTTTTTCTCCTTTATCGTCATCATATCCAGCAGCGACTGGGTGGGATGCTCGTTGGTGCCGTCTCCCGCGTTTATGATGGCGGCATCGGTGTGGCGGGCGGCAATATGGGGCGCTCCGCTCATCGGGTGGCGCATGATGATTATATCGGTGCCCATCATATCTATCGTTTTAACGGTATCGATGAGCGACTCTCCCTTTTTAACGCTCGAGGAAGAAGCGGAGATATTAGCCGCCACCGCCGACATATATTTGCTCGCCAGCTCAAAGGAGAGGCGGGTTCTGGTGGAATTTTCGTAAAAGAGGGTGATAATCGACTTGCCCTGAAGATGCGGGGTCTTTTTGGTAGGCCCTGTGACTATCTTTTTCATTGTAAAGGCGGTATCGAGAATCTCCTCTATCTCCTCACGGCTGATTTCTCTCAGTCCGAGCAGGTCTTTGGTCTTGAGTGCCATTTTGTCGCATTTTCCCCTTTCCGTTACAGTTCCTCGATATAAACGCCGCTCTCGCCGTCAAACTCGGGAACGCAGACGTGAACTATCTCGTTGTTGGAGGTTGGCAGATTTTTGCCGATAAAGTCGGCTCTTATCGGAAGCTCTCTATGCCCCCTGTCCACCATAACCATGAGCTGAATACATTTTGCCCGTCCGGTATCCATCAGCGCTTCGATAGCGGCTCTCACTGTTCTGCCGGTGTAAAGCACATCATCTACCAGAACAACCTTTTTGCCGTCAAGCATAAAGGGCAGATCGGTGCCGTTTATAACGGGGTGTTCCGCCAAAAGCGAGAGGTCATCGCGGTAAAAGGTGATGTCCAACATTCCTACGGGAATCTTTACCCCCTCATACTGCTCCACCAGTTCCGCAACCTTTTTTGCCAGCGGAACTCCGCGGCGCTGTATGCCGACAAAAACTATGTCGTCGGTGCCTTTATTCCGCTCGATAAGCTCATGTGCCAAACGGATACAGGCGCGGCTCACATCCGATTCGTCCATAATATTCTTACGTTTCAAAAGCGCTGCCCCCTTTTAAAAATTCGCAAAAAAATAAGCACTTCCCCCGTCAAACGGCGGCAAAGCGCTTTTCACGTCTCTTTTTCATCAAAAGAAAAGCACACCTTGCCGACCTCACGGGATCGATTTAAAGGATGCTGTTATTTTCGTCCGAGGGGTTTTATTCCCTGCGAGACTTTTATTAAACTTTAGTATAACACCGCCGAGAGCGATTGTCCACAGCTTAATTCAACTCTTTTGATTTCCTTTTCCGCGTTAATACAGTAACAAAAAAGCGTTAAGATTTCGTTATTCTTTTAACTTGTGACAGACAATTTTGTATATTGAAATAAAATTTGTCCTAAAATCCACCTTTTTATGCATTTTGCTAGAAGTTGCGTCCGATTTATTGATTTTCAGTGAGCATTGTGCTAAGATATTTACAGTTGATATTAACATAACGTGAAAGGAGCTTATTTAATATGGCAACTGAAAGCAAAAGAAAACTCAGTCTTTCCTTCAAAATCATGATAGGTCTTATTCTCGGCGTAGTTATCGGCTTATTTATGCAGGCTCCTGCTATGCAAAACATAGCCGCAAGTTACATAAAGCCGATAGGCACCCTGTTTTTGAATGCCGTTAAGATGCTTATCGTTCCGCTGGTTTTCTCCTCCCTCGTTGTGGGAACCTGCGGCTTGGGCGACGCTAAGAGCGTTGGCAGAATAGGCGTGAAAACCGTCGTCTACTTTTTGCTGACCACCGCTGTCGCTATAACCATCGGTCTTATCATCGGAAATGTATTCCACATCGGCGGCGGCTTCACCATTGATTCCAGCGCCACCTATGAGGTAAAGGAAGCTCCCAACGTTATTGAAACGCTTCTCAACATTATCCCCGCAAATCCCCTCAAGTCGCTGGTCAACGGCGATATGCTCCAGATAATCGCTTTCGCTATCTTTATCGGCGCCGCTATCATGATGGTTGGCGAGCGCGCACAGCCCGTTTTCAAATTCTTTGACGGAATGGCAGAGTGTATGTACGCACTCATCGGCGCTATCATGAGCTTTGCTCCCTATGCGGTATGCGCTCTTATCATTCCGATAGTAGCGGCAAACGGCCCCGCCGTTATTCTCCCGCTGTTGAGCGTTATCATTGCGGTTTATGCCGGTTGCGTGATTCACTCGGTAGTTGTTTATTCGCTGTCGGTTCAGTGCATCGCAAAGGTCAGCCCGCTCACCTTCTTCAAAAAGTCGGCTGAAGCTATCATGTTCGCCTTCACCACCGCTTCCAGCTCCGCTACCCTGCCTGTTTCGATGACCGCCGCCGAAAAGCTCGGCGCTCCCGGACCTATCCGCAGCTTTGTTCTCCCGCTCGGCGCTACCGTTAATATGGACGGAACCGCTCTCTATCAGGGCGTTTGCGCTCTCTTTATCGCCAACGTTTACGGTATTTCGCTCACTATGGGTCAGCAGCTGACTATCGTTCTCACCTGCACCCTCGCTTCTATCGGAACAGCGGGCGTTCCCGGCGCGGGCATGATAATGCTGGGCATGGTTTTGCAGTCTGTCGGTCTGCCTATCGAGGGCATTGCACTTATCGCGGGTATCGACCGTATTCTCGATATGGCAAGAACCGCCGTCAACATCACCGGCGACATCGCCTGCACCGTTGTTGTTGCCGCTTCCGAAAAGGAGCTTAATCCCATTGACTGATGAATACTGATTGACAATCAGTATATTTCCCTCTTCTCTTCTCCAAAATCGGGCAAGGTTTTCTTTGCCCGATTTTGATTTTTGCGCTATAATACAGCTATTATCGCAGGGAATAACAGGCGGAGGTGGTATCATGCCAGAAACGGCATACGCATATCTTTTGCTCTGCGCCGACGGCAGCTATTATGCCGGCTGGACATACGACCCCCAAAAGCGGCTCAAAGTTCACAACAGCGGACGCGGTGCCAAATACACCCGCTCCCGACTGCCTGTCAGCTTTGCCCTGATAGAACCCTTTGACAGCAAAAGCGATGCCATGAAGCGGGAAGCCGCCCTCAAAAAGCTCCGCCACAGCGAAAAGGCGGCACTCGCCCTCGGCTTTAACCCGCTCTCTTTTGGCGGAATTTGATATTACGATTGAAAAAACAGCGCGTTAAAAGCTAACGCGCTGTTTTTATTGCTTATTCCTCAGGCTGAGAGTTTATCACAGCGCGGATTTTTTCTATCTTCTTTTCGTCGGAATGTACGACCGTGAAGGTTATGTTGTTGAACACCGCCGTTCTCGGGTCGGAGGGAGCCTGCGGAACTCCGCCGAGCAGTTCAATAATAAAACCGCCGAGGGTATCCGCCTCGGAATCATCGGGAACATAGAAATCCAGCAGCCGCTCCACATCGGATATGCTCATAGAGCCATCGAGCAGGAAAACGCCCTCCTCGATTTCGGTTATGGGAGCTTCTTCGCTGTCGTATTCGTCCTGTATGCTGCCGACTATGCTTTCAAGCAGGTCCTCCATGGTAACAACGCCGTAGGTTCCGCCGTATTCGTCAACGACAATCGCTATCTGCGTTTTTTCTGCCTGCATACGGGAAAATGTGTCGGAACAGCTACCGGTTTCGGGAACAAATATCGCCTTTCGCACATGGTCGGCAAGATGGAACTCATGCGGGCGGGTGATGTAGCTTATCAAATCCTTGGCATACAAAAATCCGCAAATCGAATCTATATTGCCGTCATAAACCGGCAGGCGGGAGTAGCCGCTGTCGGTAGCGACCTGTGCCACCTGTTCCAGTGAATAGTTTATCTCAACGGCGGCAAGCTCGGTTCGGTGGGTCATCACCTGCGAAACATCGCGGTCATCAAACTCAAAGATGCTGTTTATCATCTTCATCTCGGATTCTTCGATGGTGCCGCGCTCGTTGCCCTCGTCCACCAACATTCTTATCTCCTCCTCGGTGACCGAGGACGGAGTGCTGTCGGGGTCTTTGCCGAATACCCTCACCACTATCGAGGATATTGCGTTGACAACAAAGGCAAAAGGCGCTGTCACAACGGAACAAAAGCTCAGCCAGCCGCAAAGCGGATAAGCCGCCTGCGGAAAATACGCCGCTATTCTGCGGGGAGAATAAACCGCCAAAGCGAAATACAAAACCGCAACGGCAATCACCGAAATCCAATAAACCGCAGCGACGCTGCCACCTGTGAGCGAATAGCGCTTTTCCGCCAACGCCGCGGTACAGCCCGCCAGCGAAACGGCTGCGGCAACCGTGCATATAACCGAAACGATATAAACCGAGAGCTTTAAGGTGCGATGATTCTTTAACAGCCGCAAAAGCTTTGCGGCACGCCTGCTGCCGTCTTCGGCATCGTTTTCCAGCGTGGAATCATCGAGATAAACCGCGGCGGATTCCGCGAGATTTGCCGGCACACTTGCGGCGGCGGCGATGAGCGCGCACCATAGCGCGGGGAGAGGGTCCTGCGTGAGCATAAAAACAAAACTCCTTTTAAATATGTGTATCTGCGAACAAATTTACTATCTAATATACAATATTAGCGGGTAGCTGTCAAATAAAAGACTGTAAACAATGCCGTGAATCGGTTTACAGCCTTTAACGCGGAAAATCAAAGCAAAAAATGAAAATCCATGTTGAAGTTTTCAACAAATTTTTCAAAAGAAAAACCTGCTTTTCACAACTAATTTAAAATCTCAATCACAAACCGAAACTTCTATTTACAATGCGGAAAATTCGTGTTACGATAATGATGTACGAATTTGTGAAAAGATAAACTTTCACAACTCGCTTTCCAAAAAACAAGGAGGAGTTAAAGTACTATGGCAAGACAAATGAAAACCATGGACGGCAACAACGCTGCCGCACACGTGTCTTATGCCTTTACCGAAGTTGCGGCGATTTTCCCGATCACCCCTTCTTCCGTTATGGCTGAGGTCACCGATGCTTGGAGCGCAAACGGCCGCACCAACGTATTCGGCGAGAAGGTAAAGGTTGCTGAAATGCAGTCTGAGGGCGGCGCGGCAGGCGCTGTTCACGGCTCTCTCGCAGCCGGCGCTCTCACCACCACCTACACCGCTTCTCAGGGTCTTCTTCTGATGATCCCCAATATGTATAAGATTGCCGGCGAGCTTCTGCCCTGCGTTATCAACGTTTCCGCAAGAGCATTGGCTTCCCACGCTCTTTCCATTTTCGGTGATCACTCCGACATCTACGCCTGCCGTCAGACCGGCTTCGCGTTCCTCTGCTCCGGCAGTGTTCAGGAAGTTATGGACCTCGGCGCTGTAGCTCACCTTTCCGCTATCAAGGGCAGAGTTCCTTTCTGCCATTTCTTCGACGGCTTCAGAACCTCTCACGAGATTCAGAAGATTGAGACCTGGGACTACGCAGATCTCGCCGAGATGCTCGACTGGGACGCTGTTAAGGCATTCCGTGAGAGAGCGCTCAACCCCGAGCATCCTACCCTCCGCGGTTCCGCTCAGAACCCCGACATCTTCTTCCAGGCAAGAGAGGCCTGCAACACCTACTACGACAATCTTCCCGCTGTTGTTGAGGAGTATATGGACAAGGTCAATGCCAAGATCGGCACCGACTACAAGCTCTTCAACTACTACGGCGCGGCTGATGCCGAGCACGTTATCGTAGCTATGGGCTCTGTTTGCGACACCATCAAGGAGACCATCGACTACCTCAACGCCAAGGGCGGCAAGTACGGCCTTGTTACCGTAAGACTTTATCGCCCCTTCGCTGCCGACAGACTGGTTGCCGCTTTCCCCGAAAGCACCAAGACCATCACTGTTCTCGACAGAACCAAGGAGCCCGGCTCCATCGGCGAGCCTCTCTATCTTGACGTTGTTCTCGGAATCCGTGGGTCCAAGTTCGGCGCTCTGCCCGTATACTCCGGCAGATACGGCCTCGGCTCCAAGGATACCACTCCCGCTCAGATTGTTGCTGTTTACAAGAACGCTGAAGCTGACGGCAAGAAGCGCTTCACCATCGGCATCGAAGACGACGTTACCAACCTCTCGCTCAAGCTTGAGGAGAATCCCGACACCGCACCCGCAGGCACCACTTCCTGTATGTTCTGGGGTCTCGGTTCCGACGGTACCGTTGGCGCTAACAAGAACTCCATCAAGATTATCGGCGACCACACCGATATGTACGCTCAGGCTTACTTCTCCTACGACTCCAAGAAGTCCGGCGGCGTAACCATTTCGCATCTGCGTTTCGGCAAGACCCCCATTCACTCCACCTACCTTATCAACAAGGCTGATTTCGTAGCCTGCCACAACGCGGCTTATATCAACAAGTATGATATGGTTTCCGCGCTCAAGCCCGGCGGCACCTTCCTGCTCTCCTGCAGCTGGACCCCCGAGGAGCTTGAAAAGCACCTGCCCGGCGAGGTTAAGAACTACATCGCCAACAACAACATCAAGTTCTACACCATCGACGCTGTTAAGCTCGCCAAGGAAATCGGTTTGGGCAACAGACTCAACACCATTCTCCAGTCCGCATTCTTCAAGCTCGCCAACATCATTCCGATTGACGAAGCTGTTAAGTATATGAAGGATGCTGCTACCAAGTCCTACGGCAAGAAGGGCGACGACGTTGTTAAGAAGAACCACGACGCTATCGACGCAGGCGTAAACGGCGCTACCGAGGTTAAGGTTCCTGATAGCTGGAAGACCGCTACCGGCGCTATCGAGTACCCCGTAGCTACCGGCTCCAACGAGAATCTCATCAAGTTTGTAAACGAGGTTATGATTCCCGCTAACGCTCAGAAGGGCAACGATCTGCCTGTTTCCAAGCTGCTCGCTACCGTTGACGGCGTTCTGCCTCAGGGCACTGCTGCATTTGAGAAGCGCGGCGTAGCTGTTGATGTTCCCTCCTGGAATCCCGAGTCCTGCATCCAGTGCGGATTCTGCTCTTATGTATGTCCTCACGCTGTTGTTCGTCCTATCGCACTCAACGCTGACCAGGCTGCTAAGGCTCCCGCAGAGCAGAAGCTCGTTGATATGACCGGTATGCCCGGATACAAGTTCGGCATCACCGTTTCCGCTCTCGACTGCACCGGCTGCGGCTCCTGCGTATCCGTTTGCCCCGGCAAGAAGGGCGAGAAGGCTCTCGTTATGAAGTCGCTTGACAGCCAGCTCGACGCTCAGAAGGGCTTCGCTTACGGCTGCGAGGTTGACACCGACGCTGCTGTTCTTGACAAGTTTAAGGTCAACACCGTTAAGGGCTCTCAGTTCAGACAGCCGATGCTAGAGTTCTCCGGCGCTTGCGCGGGCTGCGGCGAGACTCCTTATGCTAAGCTCATCACTCAGATGTTCGGCGACAAGATGTATATCGCCAACGCTACCGGCTGCTCCTCCATCTGGGGCGGTTCTGCTCCCTCCACTCCTTACTGCACCAACAAGGAAGGCAAGGGTCCTGCTTGGGGCAACTCCCTCTTTGAGGATAACGCAGAGTTCGGCTTTGGTATCTTCCTCGGTCAGAAGGCTCTCCACGATAAGGCAGTAGCCAAGATCAACGCTATGCGCGGTTCCGATGCAGAGCTTGATGCCGCTATCGACGAGTTTACCGCTACTTCCGACAATTCCACCGCTAACGCTGCTCCCGCTGCTAAGCTCATCTCCATTCTGGAGAAGAAGGCTGCCGCAGGCGATGAGGCTGCAAAGGCTGTTCTTGTTGAGAAGGATTATATCTCCAAGAAGTCGGTATTCATCTTCGGTGGTGACGGTTGGGCATACGACATCGGTTACGGCGGTCTTGACCATGTTCTCGCTCAGAACGAGAATGTAAACATCATGGTATTCGATACCGAGGTTTACTCCAACACCGGCGGTCAGTCCTCCAAGGCAACTCCTACCGGCGCTGTTGCACAGTTTGCCGCAGCAGGCAAGGAAGTTAAGAAGAAGGATCTCGCAGGCATCGCTATGAGCTACGGCTATATCTACGTTGCACAGTGCGCTATGGGCGCTGATTACGCTCAGACCGCTAAGGCTATCGCAGAGGCTGAGGCTTATAACGGACCTTCGCTCGTTATCTGCTACGCTCCCTGTATCAACCACGGAATCAAGGGCGGCATGAGCACTGCTCAGGCAGAGATCAAGCACGCAGTTGAGGCAGGTTACTGGCACAACTTCCGCTTCGATCCCAGACTCGCTGCTGAGGGCAAGAATCCCTTCCAGCTCGATTCTAAGGCTCCTACCGCTGATTACAAGGACTTCATCAAGAACGAGGTTCGTTACTCCTCTCTCGAGAGAGCATTCCCCGACAGAGCTAAGGTTCTGTTTGAGAAGGCTGCCGAGGGCGCTAAGGTTAAGTACGACGCACTCGTTGAGAAGGCTAAGTAATTTAACTCCTTTAACCATAACAAAAGCCGCATCGTCATCAGACGGTGCGGCTTTTTTCTGCAAAAATGCAGGATTTGTCATACTTTTGCTCATATTACGTTAAAAGGCGTTAAAATAATTATTGAATAAAAATTCAAAATAGGGTATTATAAAAGCTATACTGCTATGCTTTAATGGGTTGATTTCACCGCGTTTTTGCATAAATTCAAACGAAAAGGAGCAAAAATATGTCTGATAACGTTATAATCATGCTGATATTCTTTATATATGTAACCGGCATGATAGGCATAGGATTTTTCTTTGTCAACAAAAACAATTCCATCGGAGACTATATCCTCGGAGGAAGAAGTCTCAATCCGTGGGTAGCCGCGATGAGCGCGCAGGCTTCCGATATGAGCGGCTGGCTGCTCACCGGTCTGCCCGGACTTGCTTTTCTCTCCGCCGCTGGAACCAAAGAGGCTGTTTGGACGGCTATCGGTCTCGGCGTGGGAACCTACCTCAACTGGCTGTTTGTCGCCAAGCGGCTCAGAGCCTATTCCGAGGTGGCAAACGACTCGCTCACCATTCCCGAGTATTTTTCCAACCGCTTCGGCGACAAAAAGGGCTGGCTGAAAATCATCTGCGCCCTCTTTATCCTCTTCTTCTTTCTCATCTACACCGCATCTATGTTTGTGGCGAGCGCAAAGCTCTTTGCCAATATATTCGGCTTTGACTATATGACGGCACTTTTGCTCGGCGGCGTGGTAATCATTTCCTACACGGTAATGGGCGGATTTCTCGCCGTTTCGTGGACTGACTTTGTTCAGGGTGTGCTGATGTTCGCAGCGCTGATAATTGTTCCTGCGATGCTGGTTTTCGGCGACTTTGCCGACCCTGTTCTCGCAAAGGAATACATATTCACCGGCTTTACCGACCTTGGCACCTCCTCCGATTTCAGCGGAATTGTTATCGCCTCTGCTATCGCATGGGGACTTGGCTACTTCGGTCAGCCGCATATCCTCGCCCGCTTTATGGGTATTCAAAAGGCTTCTTATGTTCGCCCCGCCCGCATTATCGGCATGATTTGGGTGGTTATCTCCCTCTTTGGCGCGCTGGCGGTTGGCATGGCGGGCAAGGCTTATTATATCGACGGTCTTGCCGACAGCGAAACAGTATTCATGATGCTGGTTCTTGATATGTTCAACCCCTTTATCGCGGGAATACTGCTCTCGGCTATCCTTGCGGCGATAATGTCCACTGCCGACAGTCAGCTTCTTGTAACCTCTTCTGCATTTGCAAACGACATCTACTATCAGTTCAACAAAAACGCATCGCAGAAGAATCTGCTCTGGGTATCCCGTGTGACTGTTCTCGCGGTTTCCGCGCTGGCTTTGGTGCTTGCCTCCAACCCCGACAACAGCGTCTTCGGACTGGTTAGCTACGCATGGGCGGGATTCGGCGCGGCATTCGGTCCTGCAATGCTGCTCTCCCTCTTCTGGCGCAGAATGAACCTCCCCGGTGCTTATGCCGGCATAATCTCGGGCGGAATCGGAACCATCGTCTTTAAGATGCTCAAGGATTCCTCCAACGGAGTCGGATTTTTCGCCGTTTACGAGATACTCCCCGCCTTTATCCTCTCGGTGGTGATGATAGTGGTTGTGAGCCTTGCAACCTCCGCTCCCTCGCAAAAGATTCTCAGTGATTTTGACCTCGCAAAGCAAAAGCAAAACGACTGACAACATAAAAAATCCGCTGTCTTTTTCGGACAGCGGATTTCTTTTTATTCAGCGATTCTTTTTGAGAACAACGGCGGTGCGGCAGGGCAGATATATTCTGAATCCACAGCCGTTTTCGTCCTTTCCGGGGCGGTAGACCATTTCCTTGGAGATGCGCTCCTGCCCGCCGAACTCGGCATCATCGGTGGAAAACACAACGCTGTATCCTCTGTGACCGTCGTATGGCAGGCTGACAAACACCGATTCCTGCGACTGCGTCGGGTGGATATTGAAAAGGAAAAGCAAATCCCCGCGGGTGAAGATTAGCAGATTTTTCGCTTCATCAAGCCAGATGCTTTTCGGCTTTTCGCCGTTGAAAATGCCGT
>CAZNJJ010000014.1:0-33045 GCA_964573335.1 uncultured Oscillospiraceae bacterium
ATAGCATATTCAAACAGCCGTTTCAAGTATACTCAAAATTTTTGCGGGATATTCGCCGAAATGTGATTTATATAAAAGAAAACCGCTCGGGAATATCATTCTCAAGCGGTTCCTTTGGTGAGCCACTGGGGATTCGAACCCCAGGCCCTTTGATTAAAAGTCAAATGCTCTGCCGACTGAGCTAGTGGCTCAAAGAGACTAAATTAGTATAACAACAACTTTGCGATTTGTCAATATGATTTGCGAGGTTTTGAGTGATTTTTCTCTAAAATAAAAAAATCTGTCTTTTATTCCCCTATTTAACAGCGATTTTTATAATATTTTCCTCAAAATTTACGCTATTTATATAAACTGCCCTTTGTTATGTGATGAAACTGTGATATAATATTTTTCAAACGCGGCGGCTTTTTGTTCCGCGTTTTGGTGTCGCTTTTCTTTTTCGCCTTGCCGAACGGGAAAAGCGCGGCTGAATCGTGTCGTTTGCGCTTTTGTCCTTTCGGCATGGTATCGACAAAATTTAAACGGAGGAAAGTAAAATGAAAACAGCAAAGCAGCTCCTGTCCCTTGTTTTGGCTATCGCGCTTCTCTTTTCTCTTGCCGTTCCCGCAATGGCGGCGGATGGCGACGTCGTTATCTATTACACCAACGACGTTCACACCTACATGAACAACGAAGAGGGTTGGAGATATTCCACTCTCGCTTCTCTCAAGAAGTCCGATCCCAATGCCATTTTGGTTGATGCGGGCGACCATATCCAGGGCACCGCTTTCGGCGGAATGGATAAGGGTGTAAATATAATCAAGCTGATGAACGCGGTCGGCGTTGACGTTGCCACCCTCGGCAACCACGAGTTCGACTACGGCATGGAGCGCTGCCTGCAGGTCACCAAGGACGCTAGCTATCCTTATGTTTCCTGCAACTTCCACACCCTCAAAAACGGTGCCGCCGACAAGAATGTTCTTGACAGCTTCAAGATAATCGAAAAGTCCGGCAAGAAGATCGCTTTTGTGGGAATCACCACTCCTCAGACCTTCACCTCCTCCACCCCCGCTTATTTCCAGGACGGAAACGGCAACTACATCTACGGTATCCACGGCGGTTCCGATGGCAAGGCTCTCTATGATTCGGTGCAGAAGGCTATCGACGAGGCTAAGGCAGCAGGCGCTGACGTTGTAATCGCTCTCGGTCACCTCGGCGTTGACCCCTCCTCCGCTCCCTGGACCAGTGAAGAGGTTATTGCCAACACCAGCGGTCTCAACGCTTTTATCGACGGTCATTCCCACACCACCATGCCCTGCCAGCTCGTTAAGGATAAGAGCGGCAAGGAAGTTACCCTTTCCCAGACCGGTTCTTACTTCGGCACCGTAGGCAAGATGACCGTTGCCGCCGACGGCAAGATTACCAGCGAGCTTCTCGATGCGGAAGCTGCAAAGGCTTATACCCCCGATGCAGCCGTTAAGGCTATTGAAGATGCCTGGGTAAATGAGATTAACGAAAAGCTCGGCGTTCAGATAGGCTTCTCCGAGGTTACCTTTGACAACTACGACAAGGACGGCAACCGCCTTGTAAGAAAGCAGGAGACCAACACCGGCGACCTCGCCGCCGATGCTCTTTACTACCTGTTCGACAATATGGATATGGACGTTGACGTTGCCATCTTGAACGGCGGCGGCGTAAGAAACAAGACCATCACC
Source organism: uncultured Oscillospiraceae bacterium (assembly GCA_964573335.1). Classification (GTDB taxonomy): domain Bacteria; phylum Bacillota; class Clostridia; order Oscillospirales; family Ruminococcaceae; genus Yanshouia. The sequence goes on from CAZNJJ010000014.1 coordinate 1,695, forward strand.
GGACCTATCTCCTACCTCACCTGCAAGGACATTCACACCTTCGGCAACGTTGCCTGCCTGCAGACCATCACCGGACAGCAGCTGCTCGATGCTCTTGAGTGGGGCGCTTCCAAGCTGGTTGCAGACGGTTCCGTTGAAAACGGCGGCTTCCTGCACGTTGCCGGAATGAAGTACACCATCGACGCAAGCATCCCCTCCACTGTTCAGGCAGACGACAAGGGCGTTTGGATTGGCGGTCCTACCGGCAAATACCGTGTAACCGATGTTCAGATTAAGAACAAAGAAACCGGTGCTTATGAGCCTATCAAGCTCGATGCCAAGTATAACCTAGCCGGCTACAACTACACCCTCAGAGAACTGGGCGATGGATTTGCAATGTTCGACGGCGCTGTAAACGTTCTCGACTATGTTTCCGAGGATTACATGGTTCTTGCAAACTACATCCAGTCCTTCGCGGCTAAGAACGGCGTTCCCACCATCACCAACACCTCCGGCTATGCCGATCTCAACGGCGACGGACGTATCACCGTTCTCAACACCACCTATGCACAGCCCGTTTCTCAGCCCAACACCGGCGCTGCCGCATAATCAAAGCAGAATCACAGTTTTATGCCCCCTTCGAGAAATCGGAGGGGGCATTTCTTAACGGCTTCTTAGCGCTTCTTAACGGTTTCTTAATTGTCTGCCGTTACAAAGCCTGCTATAATTTAAAATGTATTATCATGCGAAAACGGAGTGAGCGAAATGGCGTTTGTTCCCGCCAAAAACCCGCGAAAACGCGCGTTTGAAATAATAGAGATAGGTGTTCCCGAGGATATAGTCAGCCGTGTGTATGACATATTCAACATGGTTTCCATCGTGGTGAATCTCATAGTCAGCGTGCTGTATACCTTTGACGAATTCCGTGAGTCTTACGGCAGCCTGCTTTTGACGATAGAAGCGGTCACCGTTGCCTTTTTCGCCGTTGACTATCTTCTGCGTCTTTGGACGGCAAAATATCTCTATCCCAAGCAAAACGAGATACTCGCGCTCAAAAGCTACCTCATTTCCTTTAAGGGAATAGTGGATATACTCTCCTTTCTCCCCTACTATCTGCCGATATTTTTCCCCACCGGCGCAGTCGCTTTCAGAATGTTCAGAGTAATGCGTTTTTTCCGCCTTTTCAGAATAAACGCCTACTATGATTCTTTCAGCGTTATCACCGAGGTTATCGACAGCAAGCGTCAGCAGTTGCTTTCCTCTGTTTTCATCATTCTGATACTGATGCTCGCCTCCAGCCTCTGTATGTACAGTCTTGAGCATGACGCGCAGCCTGAGGTATTCACCAACGCCTTTTCGGGAATATGGTGGTCTGTTTCCACCCTGCTGACGATAGGCTACGGTGACATCTATCCGATAACGACAATGGGCAAGGTTTTCAGCATATTCATAACCTTTTTGGGAGTGGGTATGGTCGCTATTCCCACCGGTATTATTTCGGCAGGATTCGTTGACCAGTATTCCCGCATAAAGCACATCAGCGAATACGCCAACGAAAAGGACATAAATTTCATCAAGATACATCTGCTCGCCAACGACAAATGGACAGGGCTTGCGATAAAGGATCTGCGTCTCCCCAAGGGAATCATCGTTGCCGCGATTCAGCGCAGAGACAAGGTTATCGTTCCGCGCGGCGATGTCGTTTTGGAAGTGGACGATACCATCGTTTTGGGCGCGCCATCCTTTGATGATGACAGCCGCATCGAGTTTAAAGAGGTGGTACTCCGCAAGCAGAATAAGTGGAACGGACACCCAATTCGCGAACTGGATATTTCCCGTCAGACGGTTATCATCATGGTCAAGCGCGGCAATAAGTCCATCATACCGAACGGCGACACCGTTCTGCTTGAGGGCGACCGTGTGATAATGTATACCCATCTGCATATCAGCAATGCCAACAATATAGAGATTTGACCGATTTTTCAAAAGCTCCCCGAACAATTCGGGGAGCTTTTCGCTATCTTATCTTATTCTCATGGTAGAACACATCGAGTATGCCGCTATAATGCTCGTTCCACGGCTTGTTCTTGCCGAAATAGTGTATTATCACGCTGTTTTTTCTCACCCACTCCAAATCGCGGGTGGGTTTTTCGGGATTGGCGTTATTGAGGTTCAAAATTCTGTCGCTCAGATTATACACCATTGTGTCAGCCAGCTTTACCCTGTCTCCGCAGAGGGCGCTGAATATATCCTGGTCCGGCAGGATAAACCTGCGGAAATTCTTTTCGGTGTAGCGGCGCACCGCCTCGGGACTGAGCAATTCTCTCAGCATCGAAAGATTCAACAGCATCACGCCGGTGTTGATATAGCAGGCGTTTTCCGGCATATTCAGCCGGGCGCGGTTGAGCGCGGTGAGCAGTTTTGCGGTGTGGGTGCAGGCTATGCAGCAGTTCCCCTCAAAATCGCTCTCGTAAAGCTGCTTGAGCGGATTGATAACCACAAGGTCAACATCGAGATAGAGTATTCGCTCGAGATTTTCGGGGAGAAGCTGCGGTGCCGACAGGCGATAGTATATCTGCCTGGGGTATCTGGCTGTCTCGGGGAAATCGGCAAAGAGCGAGTCATCCACCTTTATGAAGCGGCAGTCAAAAAGCGGAGATATATCCTTTTCTATCATTTTCATATCCTCATCGGTTATATCCGAGTGGAGAATATAAGCTGTGTAGCTGTCATATCCGCCGTTTTTTGCTATCGAATCGGTGCAGTTTAAAAAGAGCGGAATAAATCCGCGGTTTATCGAAAACAAAAGGTTCATCTGTCTACACTTCCTTTATCAAAAGGATAGCTTTGCAATTTGACATTCGTTTAAGCATTTTGTGAATTTTCTATTCTATTTTATCCCGCTTTTCCCGAAAAACTCCTTTCCCTCCTTCGTCTTTGGGAATTTTATCACCTCGGCGGCAGTTCCGCGCTCCGCTATTCTGCCCTGATGGAGCATTATGGCGTAGTCACAGCAGTCAAGCGCCTGCCTTATCGAATGTGTCACCAGTATCACAGTCATTTTTTCTTTCAGCGAGACTATCAGCCGCTCTATCTTTTCGGTGGAAAGCGGGTCGAGAGCGCCGGTAGGCTCATCGAGCAGCAGCGCCTGCGGCTTTGCCGCAAGCGACCTTGCTATGCAAAGCCGCTGCTGCTGCCCTCCCGACAGGCAAAGCGCGTTCTGCCGCAGCCGCCCCTTCACCTCCTCAAACAGCGCCGCCTGCTCCAATGCCTCTTGAACACGCTCCTTCAGTTGAACGGCGCTTAGAGTTTCGGTCAGCTTTATCGCGTAGGCTATGTTTCTTTCTATGCTCATATCAAACGGGCATGGAGCTTGAAACACCATTCCGATGCGGCGGCGCAGCTCCGGCAGATAAATCTTTTGGGAAAGCAGCTGCTCACCGTTGAGGGTGACAGAGCCGCTGAAACTTATCTCCCGCTCGTCGTGTATTCTGTTTATCGCTCTGAGCAGTGTGGATTTTCCGCAGCCCGAGCGCCCTACTATCGCGGTGGCACTCCTATCTGGAAATACCGCCGAAATATCAAAAAGAATCTGTTTTTCTCCCCGCCAAAGCGACAGATTATCTATCCTTATCAACCCTTATCACCTGTTTTCCCCCACAAAGCGATAATTATGTTAAGCAGCACCGTCAGCAGGATTATCATTCCGCAGGCGGCAAAGGCAAGCGTAAGCTCGCCGTTTAAAACCGCCTGATATATCCCCACCGCAAGCGTTTCCCCCGAGGAAAAGAGATAGCCGGACAAGCCGTTTTCGGTATCGGCAAGACCTGTTCCGCAGGTAAATATCAGCGAGGCGGATTCTCCCGCCGCCCTTGACAGGCAGAAAATTCCGCCTGATATGATTCCCCTTGCCGCCGATGGGAGCAAAACCTTTCTCGCGCTTTCAAACTCGGTTGCCCCGAGCGAAAGCGATGCCGAAAAAACGGCGCTGTCCACCCTTTCCAAAGCAGAAATACAGCACCCCGCCGCGGTTGACAGCAAAAGCAGAGCGCAGGTGATTATTCCAGCCGCAACCGAATAGCGCATAAATCCCACCCCGAAAAACAGAGCCGAGCCAAACAGCCCGTAAACCGCCGCAGGCAGAGCGGAAAGCGCCGCAAACAGCGTTTTGAGCGCCGATGCGCTCTTTTTACCGCTGTATATCACGATATATAAGCCGCAAAGCAATCCTATGAAAACGGCAGCAGCCGATGAAACCGATGCTGTCACAACAGTGTTCAAAATGTGGGAAGGCAGCCATTCCCGCCAAAAACTGCCGCCCGTTTTTGAAAAAATCGCCTTTACGGAACAGAAAACTATTCCGCCTATCGGCACTGTCAGCAAAAACGCGGCAAAAAGCGCCGAGAGGGTCAGCGCTGTCACAGCCGAACGGCTTTTGAGCTTTTTCACAGCATCACCCCTTTTTACCTTTTCCGAATAAAAGCTCCGTCATCAGTGCGATTGTCAGCAGTATCAGTCCTATAAAGAAAAGCGCCGAACGGTGTATTCCCTCTGCGTAGCCCATTTCCAGCATAAGACCCGCTCCAAGCAGTCTTACACTGCCGAATATCTCCGGCGGCGATACAACATTTCCCGAGAGGAACTGCACCGCCATCGTTTCGCAAAAGGAAAGCCGTATTCCTGCCAAAAATCCTGCTGCAATCCCCTTTCGCGCGTGAAAAAGCTGTGATAAAAACACAGTTTGCAGTTTTTCCGCCCCTAAAGCGGAGGAGGCGTCGTCAAATCGGCTTTTGGCGTGGCTTATTGCCGAGATAGATTCCGGCAGCATCATCGGCAGCTGTATCACCGTCAGCATCACAGCCGCTGACAAGAGCGATGCTCCGCCGCTTTGCGCCGTCTTTATCGGGAAAAGCCTTTGCATCAGCGGAATCACCGTCACCAGTCCCCAAAGTCCGAATATCACCGACGGAATCGACGATATAACGGCGCACAGCCTTTCTACCGCGCTTTTCAGCGCCGCAGGGGAATAGTTTAAAAGCCATGCCGCGGCAAGCGCCGATATTGCAGCCGACGGTATCGCCGAAAGAATGGCGGCGGCGGCAGAAGCCGACAGCATATTCGCTATGCCGTAGCTGCCCGATTGCGGCTGCCACAGTCTGCCGAACAGCTCCGCCCCTTTCAGACGCATCACCGGAAGCGCCCCCGCAAAGATAAATCCGCCAATCAAAAGCGCCGCTGTCGCCGCAAAAAGCGCAGATGCTTCGCATACCCTTTTAAAGCAGAGGTTTTTCAGCCGCCTTTTGTCATGCCGCATAGCCTTCTCCTTTGCGATATGGCATCATATTCAGACTTTTTATCACCGCTTTTCCCCTATCGCCGAGGGCATAGCGCAAAAAATCCGATATATTTTCCCGCTCCTCCCCTTTTTTGACGCAGAGCAGAAAGTCGCGTGTGATTGGGTATTCCCCCAAAAGCACGCTTTTCTCCTCGGGAATAACCCCGTCTACGGCGAGCGCCTTTACATCATCGGTCACAAATTCAAATGATATGTAGCCGACAGCGCCGCGTGTCATCGCAACGGCAGTTCGCAGTATTCCGGTTTCGCTGTGCTCCTGCCTGTGAACGGGGTACTCGATTTTTACCGCTTCTTCAAAGGCGGTGCGTGTTCCCGAGCCTGCCTCTCTGCCTATCACCACTATCGGAATATCCTCCCCGCCAAGCTGCGCCCAGTTTGTTATTCTGCCGGAATATATATCGGCAAGCTGTCGGAGCGTAATGCCGTTCACGCCGTTTTCCCTATGGACTATCACCGCTATAACGTCGGTCGCAATCGGATAGGCTGTCACCCGCTCCTTTTCCGACTCGGTCAGCTTTCGTGAAACGCAGGCTATATCACAGCCGCCTTTTTCGAGCGCTATCAAGCCGAACTGCGTTCCGCCGAGCTGCGACTGCGCCAAAATTCCCTTTTCCTCGGAATAACAGCGGCTGATTGCCGACATCATTCTCCCCATACAGCTTGAGCCGGCTATCACTATACGGCGGCTGTCATAATGCGAAATCTCGGCAGAGAGAATCAAAACCGCCGCAATTACAATGGCAAAGGCTTTTTTCAACCCACCGCACCCCCTGTTTGAATAAATATGAGCGGCGGCGGGCGGTAATTCCAAACATTCCCCGACAATTTTCACTAAATTTTTTATTCCTGCAATAAAATGCTCAAAAAACAGTGCTATAATAGTGAAGGTTAAAGCAATGTACATCTTCTCCCGAAAGGAGCTTTTTGAATGAAAAAGTTTTTAAAAAGAACACTTGCGACGGCTCTCGCCGCGGCGGCGATAGTTGTAATGCCCGTCACCGCGCTCGCCGATTACAGCACATTTGAGCATATCACCGACCATGTTGATTTGCAGGTTCCGCAAAAGCTGAATATAACCAAGCCCTCAGAGGATATAACCGTTTCCTCCGCTTATTATTACATAATGGGAAACAGCGACCCCTCTCAGCCGCTCTATCTGAGCAACTATGAGATAACCACACGCGGCAGTCAGGGCAGCTTTGGAATATACATCGCGCTCAACTACGGCAAAAACATAGTCAATCTCAAAAACGGAGACGATACCGCCACCGTTACGATAACACGTTCCGACGTTGCCGACCCCGTTATGGCAACCACCGTTTCCTCAATGTATCCCTCGGGAGACTTTGCGTCGCTTGTTGGAGAGACCGTCACCCTCTCCTGCACCGCTCCCTCCGGCGCAACGGTGACGGCTCAGGTGAAAAACCGCACCGTTGAGCTTAAACAGGTGGCTGCAACGGCAGTCAGCGGAGTTGCTGCAACCTTTAAGGGAGAATACACCATGCCCGATTCCGACGGAACAGTAAGTCTCGGCAAGGTCTCCTACACCATGAATTACAACGGCAAAACCGAAACCAAAACTTCGGCGGGCGAGCTTATCACCACAGGCTACGGCGACAATCTCACCGTTGAATGTACTCAGGTTTCCGCGGGTGTGCAAAGCACTCCCGGCGGCGAATATATCGCCACCGCCAAGCTCGGTGCCGTTGACAACGTAATAAAAACCACCGACACTCATTATCAGCTCTCTATGGGCGGCTGGATAAGCAAATCCAATGCAAAACCGCTTTTGGGCAAACATTCCGTCGAGAACAAGATAAGCTATATCACCTTCACTCAGGAAGAAGGCTCCGAGGTATACACGTTTTTCGGCACCGCCAATGCAATCATACAAAGCAAGCAGGAGAGCGATGCGCTCTATCTCACCATGTTCAACACCACAGGGCTTAACCAGTTCACCACAAAGCACAGCAAGCTGTTTGAGTCCTCCACGGTTACGGCACAGCAGGATGGTTCCACCGATATAGTTCTTAAACTGCGTCCTAACACCACACTTTGGGGATACACCGTTCAATACAAGGATAATGGCTCGATAGCGCTGATTTGCAAATATAAGCCAACCCTCACCGGCAACACCGAAAAGCCGCTCGAGGGAATAACCGTAGCGCTTGATGCGGGTCACGGCAGTTCCGACCCGGGCGCACTCGGTCTTTCGCAGCTAACCGGTCCCACCGAGAGCGACATCAACCGCGCCACCGCTGTCGCCGTCAAAAAGCAGTTGGAAGCGATGGGCGCCACCGTTTTTCTCCCCGATGAGCTTGACCTCAACAGCCGCTTTAACGAGCGTATGCAGCCCGCAATCGACAGCCGCGCCGATTGCTTTATCTCACTTCACTGCAATGCCACCGTCGCCAACGCGGACGGCAACAAGGCAAAGGGAATCGAGACCTATTACTATGAGAATATCGGTCAGCCTTTGGCAGAAAAGCTGATGGCTTCGATGACGGCAAACACCGGCAGGAATAAGCGTGTGGTAAAGTTTTACGAGTTCCGTGTTACTCTCAATTCGCTTGCGCCCTCCGTTTTGATGGAAATGGGATTTATGACAAATCCCGTTGACTACGATGACCTTTGCAGCAAAGAGGGCATCTACAAAACCGCAGTCGCCGTAGGAGAGGGAGTATTGAATCTGCTTTCCGCATAAACGGTCTTTCAGGCTTAAAATATCCGCAACAAAAACCGCCCACCCGTTTAAATCCAAAACAGGTGAGCGGTTTTTTGGCGGCTTTGAAAAATTCCTCGCCGACTTGCAATTTCGGGCAATCCGCGTTAGAATAAATTATCCGATTTATATTAAAACTAACAAATTCCAAAGAAAAGAGCGGCAGAAACATGATAACAAACAATATCGAAGTTGACGTAAAGGTAAAATGCATCGAAAACAAAACAACTCAAGCGCGGCTGGCAAAATCTGTCGGAACAACTGCACAGTATGTAAACCGCATCATCAAGAGGAAAGACAATATCATGAACAAGACCTTTGTGCAGATGCTCGAGGCACTGGGCTATGATATTGAGCTGACCTACGTTAAACGCGAGCAATAATCCGAAATAAAAAACAGAAAACGTTAAAGGGGAGCCTTTTTTCAAAAAGCTCCCCTCTTTTTTATTTGGAATTTCTGTCCCAACAGGTCAGCTTATCAGCGTCGGTAATGGGACGTATCACCCTGCAAGGGTTTCCCACCGCCACCGAATCGCTCGGAATATCCTTCACCACCACGCTGCCGCCGCCTATCACCACATTGTCTCCGATGGTGACTCCCGGCATCACCCGAACGCCCGCCCCTATCCAGACGTTGTCACCCACCGTGATTGGATAGGCGTATTCCAAGCCGACATTGCGGCGCTCGCTGTCTATCGGGTGACCGGCGGTGTAGAATCCGCAGTCTGGCGCTACAAAAACGTTGTCGCCAAAGGTAACTGCGGCGCAATCGAGTATCACAAGATTGTGGTTGGAATAGAAATTCTCTCCCAGCTTGATATTATAGCCGTAGTCGCACCAAAAGGACTGACTTATATGAAAATTCCCCTTTGTTTTACCGAGCAGACGCAGCATTATCTCCCGCTGACCCTGTTTATCGGACGGGTGAAGGCGGTTATATTCAAAGCAAAGCTCCTTTGCCCTTTCCCGCTCAGATGACAGCTCGTCGGAATTTGCATCATATAGCCGCTGAGAAAGCATTTTTTCCTTTTCGGTCATAGTTTTTCTCCGAAAATCAAAGGTCTTTTGCGGTAAAGCTCAACGGCAACAGCTCGGAAAGCGTATATTCCCTGTAATCCGTTTCGCTTTTCGCAAGCAGAATAGTGGTATCCTCCTCGCAGAACTCCGCCATTACCTGACGGCATATTCCGCAGGGGGAGGGGTATTCCGGCAGAGGAGCCGATTTTGTCTGTTCGGCGGCAACAAGCGCTATCATTGTGATTTTGCGCTCCCCCTCGCTTATCGCCTTGAATATCGCGGTGCGCTCGGCGCAGATTCCCGCGGGGTAGGAGGCGTTTTCGATGTTGCAGCCGGTATAAGTTCTGCCGCTCTCCCCCACCACCGCCGCGCCGACAGCGTAACGGGAATAGGGAGCGTAGGCGTTTTCGCGGGCGGTGAGCGCCTGCGAGATAAGCTCGGCTTTATTCATTTACGATTCCCCCTCACTTTTTTATCAGCGAATAAAAGCTCTCGCCGTCTGTCTCGTTTTCTATTCCGAAACAGTCAAGGATAGTGGCGGCAATATCGGCAAAGCTCGAGCGAACACCCAAATCCACCGGCTTTATTCCCTTTCCGAACAGGATAAGCGGGGTGTATTCTCTGGAATGGTCGGTACTGGGGGTTTCGGGGTCGCAGCCGTGGTCTGCGGTGATGATGAGAATATCATCGTCGCGCAGCATCGGCTTTGCCTTTTCGAGCCAGCGGTCAAATTCCTCGAGCGCTCTCGCATAACCCACAGCGTCGTTTCTGTGACCGTAAAGCATATCGAAATCGACAAGGTTTACAAAGCAGAGTCCGTCAAAATCGGCATTGAGCAGGGCATCGGTCTTGGTCATGCCATCGGTGTTGCCGTGGGTCACGATTTTCTCGGTGATGCCCGCTCCGGCAAAGATGTCGGATATTTTGCCGACTCCGATAACGTCCTTACCCGCCGCCTTGAGAATATCGAGCATCGTCTTTTTAGGCGGTGTGAGCGAAAAATCGTGGCGGTTGGAGGTTCGCTTAAAGGGATTCTCACCCTCAAACGGACGGGCGATAACTCTACCCACCGCCAAATCTCCGCAGAGAAGCTCTCTCGCCTTTTCGCATATCGAATACAACTCCTCAAGCGGAACCTTCTGCTCATGTGCCGCTATCTGGAAAACGCTGTCCGCCGAAGTGTAGACTATCAGCGCGCCTGTTTTCATGTGTTCCTCACCGTAGTCGCGGATAACATCGGTTCCGGAATAGGGTTTGTTGCAGAGCGTTTTTCTGCCGACAGCCTTTTCAAACCGCTCAATGAAATCGGCGGGAAAACCCTCGGGGAAGGTGGGCATCGGGCGGGGAGAAACAACTCCCGCTATCTCCCAATGTCCGATAGTGGTATCCTTGCCCTTGGAGCGCTCGGTCATCTTGGCAAAAGCGCCGATGGGCGAATCGCACTTGGGCAAGCAGTTAACACCGGAGATGTTTCCCAATCCCATTTCGACCATGTTGGGCAGCTTGGCACCGGCTCTGACACAAGCAGCAAGGGTGTTGGAGCCTGCATCGCCGTATTCGGCGGCATCGGGCATTTCGCCTATTCCAAAGCTGTCAAGAACTATAAGAAAAACACGTTTTGACATTATCTTCACCTCATTATTGCAATAATGGCGCGGAAAAACCCGCGCCATTGACTTTTATTACTGTCTTACAGCTACTTCCAGCGCGACCTTCATCATATCGTGGAAACTGTTCTGTCTCTCCTGCGCCGAAAGCTCCTCACCGGTGGTTATCATATCGGAAATGGTGCAGAGCGCGAGCGCCCTTTTACCCGCCTTAACGGCGTTGAGATAAAGTCCTGCCGCTTCCATTTCAACGGCGAGAACACCCATCTCCGCCCACTTGTCGTTTTTGGCATCGGGGTGGTAGAACACATCGGAGGAGAGCAGATTGCCCACCTTGAGCTTTAAGCCCATTTCCTCGGCGACCTTGTCAGCCTCTTTCAGCAAGCTGTAATCGGCGATGGGAGCGATGGTTCCCGGCAGACCGAACTGCGCGGCGTAGTTGGAATTTGTGCAGGCACCCATCGCGGCAACGAGGTCTCGCAGATGAACATCGGTGCCTATTCCGCCGGCAGAGCCTATGCGGATAATGTTGTCTACATCATAAAAGTTGAAAAGCTCATAGGAATAAATTCCTATCGAGGGAATACCCATTCCACTGCCCTGAACCGAAACGCGCTTTCCTTTGTAGGTTCCGGTAAAGCCGAGCATATTTCTCACCGTGTTGTAGCAAACCACATCGGAAAGATAGGTCTCGGCGATGACCTTTGCGCGCAGCGGGTCACCCGGCATCAGAACTGTTTTTGCAATATCGCCCTTATTGGCGGAATTATGCGGAGTAGACATTTGTTTTTCCTCCCTTGAAATTATTTGAATCTGTAGCTTCCGTGCGGATTATAAAAGATATATTCATCGGCGCCGGATTCCTTTACCGAGGACATGAGGGTGGCATTATCCATCACAGCGCCGTCGGCAGTGAAAACGGGGATAAGGCTTATCTGCTCGGAAGATGTTTTCTCCCCGATGCTGCTGATTATGTTCTTCCAGTTATCGACACCCTGCGGCATATTCACCATGACATTGTCGGTGAAAAACTCAGCGGGACTGCCGCCGTAAACCATGCGGCTCATATTTTCATCATAGCTGAGCCAATCGGTAGAACAGCATATAATCAGCTTTGCGCCCTTAGTCTCAACAGCCGAGCGTATTTCTCCGACAAACTGCGAGAGTATCTGCGCGCGGCTCAAATTGGCGGATTCCTCACCGTAGCCCGCCTTGTCGAGTGCGTATCCGGTGGGGAACTGGACCGAGTCGAGCATTATCATTTCAAATCCGCTGTCACAAAGCTCCTGCGCCAGCGAAATGATATATCTTCTCGCCTCTTCGCTGTAAGGATTGAGCCATGGCTTTCCTCCCAGCTCGGGAGAATTGTCAAACCAGTATACCGCCGTGTCATAGTAGGTCACGGCAAGCTCTCTGTCGGCAACCGCGGCGGCGGCATCTTTAAAAGCGTGCAGCCGCGCCGCGGGAATAAGTCCCGCACTCTTTATCTTAGCAGCCGCTTCTACGGCATCGTAGGTTTCCTCCGCAGCGACGCCGGACATCTTTCCGATTGCGTTATCGCTGGAATAAAGCACATTCCCGAGAGAATCCTTAGCGTCTATCAAAACGGTGTTAAATCCGGCGGAAAGAGCGTTTTCAAATGTGGCGGAAAGTGTCTGAACGTCTTTAAGCGACTGTGCGGGGATATATATTCCCTTTATCTCAGCCTGATTTGCAGCCGAATCCGACTTTTCGCCGCCATGATATTTTGAATCAGGATATTTCGATATATCGGTATCGGATTGCGCTTTAGAGCCGTCGTCGGCAGGCTGTGAGCTTATCTGAGAAGAAGCCGACGAATGGATTTCAGACTCGTCGTTTCCAATATTCATCACAAAATCATGTATCGGGTCATAGAGCAGCCAGCCCGCCACCGCAAAAAGCGACAGACCTATCACCATCGACACCGCTATCACTATCGAGCCGGTATTTCGTCCGTATATACTGCCGTAGCGCTTGATTTTAGTGCCTTTTTTTGCCAATTCAAAAACACCCCCCTGTTTTCCTGTCAAGTGGGAAGCTGATGTCCCACAAGCCCGTAGATGGCAAGTCCGATTATGCCTATATATATCATGGTTATCGGCATACCCGCAAAGGAACGCGGAACATCGCAGAGCGTGAGTCTCTCTCTTCCCGAGTGAATAAGCATCATCGCGGCGAAAAGTCCCAAAGAGGCGGCTACGCAATAGATTATAGCGGTTTGACCGGTACTCATGGTGGAAACCGAAATAAACACCGCGCCGAAGCTGGCTCCGTTAAAGGATATGATAAGCGGCACCGAATGAGCCGTTATCCGCTTTATTCCCATGACAAACGACACGGCGAGAAAAGCGGCGGATATGCAGAGCAGAACCACCATTCCGCGAACCTCGCTCCACCATGCCTTTTCGTGCCAAAGCGTGCGAAAACCCCATGCCATAGAGCAGGCGGTGAGGGTAACGATAAAATAGCAAACGCAAAAACTCAGTATCTCCCTGTAGCTTCTTGTTCGCTCGGATATTCTGTCAACGCCGAGAGCGCGGGCAAAGATAAGGTTTTCGGTTATCATTCCCGCAACAAAAAGCGCCACAAGCTCCTTTGTGAAAACTGCGCTCATACAATATCACCCGCGCTTTCCGCAGTATCGCCATGCTCAACCGGCTCGGAATAGTCCGGCTCGCCGAGCAGCATTATTCTCACAACTATTCTGTCGATACTGCGGCAGACAGCAGTGAGAAAACCTATCATGATAAATCCGAAAAACGGCAGTCTCACGCCAACCATGCGTACAGGATAAATCTTAAAGGGAATATCCCATATAGTCTGATTGCCGAGCAACTCTCTGACAGAGCCTATCGCGCAGGCAACCAGTGCAAATCCCATGCACATCAAAATCGAACTGCACAAAGCGCTCTTTACATTTTCCTTAGGCGAAAAAACGCTTGTTTCGAGCATCATGCTGTTTACCGCCGCCAAGGGAATATAAAGACCCATAGTGTCAAGCAGAACAGCATATCCGCTCAAGGCGTGCTTTGTCAGCATGACACAGCACATAGCCAAAACAGCGCAGCACACTACAAGATATGCCGTTTTTATCTTTTTCTTTACCAGTGACGAAAACACCGCAGCGGGAACCGTTGCCGCAAAGAGAAAAGCGCTTATCACAACAGCCGATTTCAAATTGTGGCAGGGAACTATAACAAACGGCAGAGCCATGCCCATTACGGCTACCGGATTATTCTTTATCAGTCCCGAGGTTATCGTCAGTCTCCTGCGATAACGCCTGATTGGTTTTATGTTCAACTTTCTTCCTCCTGAGAATGTGGTTGATGTATTCGCCCCAAAGGTCAAACAGCCACACCGAAGCGTTCATTATCAGCAGCGCGAAGAGAAAAGATTCCTCATAGCTGCCTATGTGACGAAAATGTATGCAGAGCATACCTGTCAAAAATCCGTATACAATGCGCGGCAGTCTCCTTTTCGGAGAGGTGACGGGGTCGTTTATCAGAAAAACCGCGCCGAAAAAGGTAAGTCCGCTCATAGTCTCAAGCAGAACCGACTGCATGGGCGGCATAGCAGCTCTCGGAGCGAACCACGCTATGAGGGAATATCCCGCCAAAAATGATACAGTCGTGCTGACGGCTATCGTTTTTCTCACCGCGAGGAATAACAGGCAGGTGCAGATAACTAATATGTTAGTAGCACCCATAGGGCCAGAAAAATTGCCCAGCAGCATATCCATCATGTCCGTTGCGGGAATACCGCCCAGCGAAAGGGTGTGAGCGGGAGCTGTCACCAGTTTGACGCTCTCATCAAGCTTTAAGGGAAGGCGGTCAAACGGTATCGGATAGAGGAACATTCTCTTAGGCCAGCAAACGGTGGCGAAAGCAACTCCCGCCGCCGCGGGATTGAATATGTTATGCCCTGCCCCGCCAAACGGATGCTTGACCACCATTATCGCAAATATGCAGGCGGCGGCAACTGTTTCTATTCTGGCGCTGGCGGGCATCAGCAGAGGAATGATAAGCCCCGTGACAATCGGCGAGCCATCGCGGATATTGGGGATACTGCGCCTCATTATCTGACAAAGTCCGTCGCAAACGGTGGTTATCAAAACGCTTATCACAGCTATCGCTATCACACGTCTGCCGTAAAAATATGCCGCCATGGCATAGAGCGGGAGTGTGGCGATTATCGCGTCGGTCATAAAGGTGGAATTGCTGTCACGGGTGCGTATATGAGGTGGGTTTTGTGCGTGAAGTTTCACTTAGTGCCTCCTTGCTGCCGTTTTCTGGCAAAAGCATTGGCCTTTGCCATAACCTGAGCCAAATCCAGCTTTGCGGGGCAGACATAGCTGCAGGTTCCGCAACCGCTGCAAAGCTCTGCGTCGGCAATAGAAATGTGGTGCTTTTCTCTCGTATTCATCACCTTGTAGATGAAATAGGGTGAAAGCCCCTCGGGGCAGTATTCGGTGCAGCGGCCGCAGCCTATGCAGGAATAGCCCATATCCTTGAATTTTTCGGCAAACGCCAAAACGCCTCTTGTGGTAGCCGAAACAAAAACCGTTTCCGGATCGGTTATTCCGAATCCGGTCATCGAGCCGCCCGCTACTATTCTCTTAGGCTCCGCGATAAGACCTACGGCATCAAGCACCTGATAAACGCTCACCCCGAGCGGAACCTCATAGTTTCCGGGATTTGCCACGCAATCACCGGCAACGGTGATGTAGGTGGTGGTTTGGCTCAGTCCCTCATAAACCGCCTGGCGAAGATACAGCAGGGCGCAGGCTCCGATAACGAGAGAATGTTTTCTTTGCAGCTTGCGATGCTGTTTTGTCTGGGCGGGGTATCTGCCGCTGATTCTGTCTACCTTTATTCCGAAAAGGCTTGAGGGTATGCGGGTGTCTATATCAAAGAGGTTGCGATATATCTCTATCGAGCTTTTCCCGGCGCCAACCGCTCTCTGCGCGAGTGCGGCGCCTTCCGCCAGCTTTTCGGTGAGCTGCAAAGCGGGGCCTAACTGGCTGGATATATAAGGCTCATCGTCCAGCGCGTCGATTACTATTCCCGAAATGCCCTCCTTGGCGGCGGCGGCGAGCTTTTTCCACAGGCGGCTGCCATCGGATTCGTCAACGATTTTAGCTTCCTTGGCAATGGAAATTATCTCATACGGAGCCAAAAGCTCGGGTGTGGAAGAAACCGCTGTTTCTATCGGGATATTTTGTATCTCAACACCGGTCAGACGGCGAATCGGTCTGGAAAGTCCGGGTTCCTTATTCTGTTCAAGCAATATTCCTTTATAGGAAAAGGATCTCATCTGCCGTCCTCCTGTATCTTTCCATAATAAAAACGGGTGGTGTGTTGTTTTGATATTCAAGCTGATTTCGTCCGGCAGGCTGGAAGCAGTGCTGACGGCACAGGAAATCTTTTCGGCGGGGATAGACCTTGAAAGCGAGTCTCCCGCCGAGATAAAGCGGCTGAAAAGGTATCTCCTGTCGCTTTTGACGCAGGCGCAAAGCCGGCTGGAGCAACCGTTTCTCGCAGGAGAACAGCTCCTCATAGAGATACACCCGCAGCCCGATGGCTCTGCCAATATCTTTTTCATCAGCGAGGAGGCTGTTTTTCACCGAATCTGCGAGCCGACGGCTTTCGGCTTTAGCGACTCGGAACAGCTCATATCGGCGGCGATAACGCTGTTTAAGCAATACAGCCACCGTCTCTTTAAAAGCTCTCTCTACTGTTTGCGCGGGGAATGGCTGCTGATAATCAGCCCGATAGAAAGCGAGAGCGGCCCTGCCGCCCTGCTTGCGGAATTCGGCGCGAAAGACTACGGCAAAGCGCTTATTCCCGCGATAACAGCGGAACACTGCGAGCCGATAATAGCCGAAAGCGCCGTTGACACTCTCAGCCGTTATTTTGAATAAGCCTTTTGAGCGGCATCGCGTATCTCCGCTATCGGAATGGAATAATCATCATATTTGAATACCGCCGAGCCTGCTACGAATATATTAGCACCCGCCTCGGCGGTGATTGCCGCGTTTTTGGGGTCGATACCGCCATCCACCTGAATATCAATATCCAGTCCGCGGCGGCAACATTCTTCGGAAACCGCCTTTATCTTGGGCAGCATATCCGCCATAAAGCTCTGCCCGCCAAAGCCGGGTTCCACCGTCATAACAAGGACCATATCGACGCTGTCGAGATAGGGAAAAACCGCCTCGGCGGGGGTGGCGGGCTTTATCGAAATTCCCGCTCGAGCGCCGTTTTGCTTTATCGCCTTTATCGTTTCGGCGGTGTCGCTGTCGCTCTCTATATGAAAGGTGATGATGTCACTGCCCGCCTTTGCGAACTCGGGGGCATATTTGAGCGGGTCGCTTATCATTAGGTGAACATCAAGCGGTATGCGGCTTATCTTCTTGAGTGATTTTACAACAGGTATTCCAATTGTGATGTTGGGAACAAAATGCCCGTCCATAACATCAACGTGCGCCCAGTCTGCACCGCAATCGGCAATAGTATCAAACTCGCTTTCGAGATTGGCAAAATCGGCGGATAAAATAGAGGGAGATACCTTTATCATAAAAATCGCTTCCTTTTATTTTGTCATACATCATTATTTTATCCTAAATGTTATAAAAGGTCAATAAAACAGCCCTTTAAATCGGCTTTAACAGCGATTATTTCAGCATATTTTCACCTTTTGCAAAGAATAAACGTCCGAAATCGGCAAAGCTCATTCCGATTTCGGACGCGGCGGCGCGCCTTTATATAATGCGGCAAAGAATAGCTGCTCGGGCTGTTCTGCGGGCGCTTTGCGCCACCCTCGCGCTTTGCCGCTTGCAGGCGGCATAACTGTTTGACCCGCTTTAATGCGCTGTCCCTATATTTTATGCCCCGCCTTATATAAAAGGTACTGCCTTGTCACGGCGATTTGCCGCGCCGCTTAAAGGCTCAGCTATTCTTTTGGAGAGTTTCGGCGACAAAGGAGCCGCTTCTGCCGATTTTGCCCCGTTTTAAAAAACAATGCGCCGCTCTCCTTCTTCCGAGAGGAAAGCGGCGCTCTTTATGCGGTGTTTTACTGCACCCGTTCAACATCTTCCATCAGCTTTGCCTCAACGGTGAAGGTCTTGCCGTTGTCAATGGCTCCGCGCGCGGAACGATACAGCTTGATGCTTACCACGTCTCCGGGCAGCTTGGTAGTCAAAAACTCGCTGATTTCGTCAAAGGTTTCTATCTTCTGTCCGTCTATCTCGAGGATAATGTCTCCGGGGGAGATATTCTTACCGGCGAGGTCGGAGGTGCGCTCAACGCTGTGGATATATATTCCCTTGGGAATACCGTTCATCTGCGAGAGAGCTTCGTTTATCTCAACACCGGTGATTCCCAGCTTGCATCTGCCTGCCACATAGCCGTTGGTCATAAGGCTGTCGATTATCGGCTTTGCTTCCTTTATCGGAATAGCAAAACCTATTCCCTCGTATTCAACCGAGGCTATCTTGGAAGAATTGATTCCTATTACCTGACCGAACTGATTGACCAGCGCGCCGCCGGAATTTCCGGGGTTGATAGCGGCATCGGTCTGAATATAGGTGCTGGAAACGCCGTCGGACTTTATATTGCGGTCAACGGCGGAAACTATTCCCTGTGTAACGCTGCCCGCGAGAAGCTGACCGCCGGGGTTGCCGATTGCTATAACGGTCTCGCCCACCTCAAGCGTGCCGGAGTCGCCGAATTCGGCGGGAACAAGACCCTCCGCCTCTATCTTGATTACGGCGAGGTCGGTCTTGCTGTCTATTCCGACGAGCTTTGCGTAATAGCTCTCGCCGTTTTCCAGCTCAACGCTTATTGCGTTGGAATTTTGCACTACATGGGCGTTGGTGACGATATAGCCTTCTTCATTGACGATTATGCCCGAACCCTGACCGGAGGGAGAGAAGGGGTCATTGCTGTTGTATTGCGCTATTCCCACAACAGAGGGGCGAACCTTTTTGGCAATCTCAACACTCGAAAGCCGTCCGTCGGGAGAAGCTGTCGTTTCTATCTGAGCGTGTTCCTTTATCGCAAGCGAATGTGAAACGCTTTCCGATTCTGCGTTATCGCCGGAAACATAAGAGGAGGTTATGCTGTCGTCGCTGTCAGTCACCTCGAGCATGGTGTATATGCCGTAGCCCGCGAGACATACAACTCCCACAAAGAATATCACCGCCAGCAGCAAACCTATCACTATCAGACAGGTGTTGCTCTTTTTGCGGGAAATATCTCTCCTGCCGTTGGACTCGTAGTCCTCAAATCTCCAGCTGTATTCCTGCTGACCGCCGTTGTTCATGCGGTTATTCGCATTGGGGTCATTGGCTCTGCCGTAGGGATTGTAGCTGTATTGTCCGTATCCTCCGCCGTAAGAAGAACTGCCGTTAGGCGAGCTGTATCCGCCGTTTTGCTCCGGCGGATTATAACGGCCCTGTTCATTGGGGCTGTTTTCGTTGTTTCTTTCGTCCATCATAGTTATTCCTCCCGGAAAATTGGTATCATAAAGGGGTTTTCCATCTCTTTGACTATTATATTAACCCCCAAATATTAAAAACAAATGAATTAGTTTTTAAACGATATTCTGTTTTGTGAAAACAAACTGAAAGCATCAACTCTGCGGCTTTTCGGATTTTCTGAAAAGTCCGCCCTGTTTTTGCTGCGCGGCGGGCAGAGTGAAAACAAACTCGGTATACTCGCCCTCAACGCTTTTAACGGTTATCGTTCCGCCCTGGAGATGAACCAGCGACTTGACGATGTGCAAACCCAGTCCCACTCCTGTTTTATCCATGCTGCGAGAACGGTCGCTCTTGTAAAAGCGCTCAAACAAAAAGGGAATTTCCTCCTTGGATATTCCGTTTCCGGTATTTCTTATCGAAACCGCAAGCAACTTGCCCTCGTTTGCATAGCTTATCGAAATGGTTCCCGACTGCGGGGTGAACTTCACGGCGTTTTCTATCAGATTGTAGGTTATCTGATGAACAAGATCCGGATCGGCCTCAACATATATTCTGCCCGCGTCAAGCCCGTGTATGTCGATTTGTTTTTCCTCTATCTTCTGCTCAAAGCCCAAAACGGTTCGGCAAACGGTTTCGTTTATATCCACCGTTTGCAGCTTCAACTGCATTTCACCCGCTTCTATTCGGGAGATGTTGAGCATAGACACCACCATTCTCGAGAGCCGCTTCACCTCGTTTGAAACAATTCCCAGATAGTAATGGTATTTCTCCTGCGGAATGGTTCCGTCCAAAATGCCGTCGATAAATCCGCCGATGGTGGTCATCGGCGTTTTCAGCTCATGCGAGACATTGGCGATAAAGGAACGGCGGGAAGCCTCAAATGTGGCAAGATTCGCCGCCATGTTGTTAAACGCCATCGCAAGCTGCTCTATCTCCTCATCGCCCTCTACCGGAACTCTCGCCGCGAAATCGCCTTTGGCAAAGCTGTCGGTAGCTTTGAGCATGGCGCGCAGCGGGCGAACCATCGCCTCTGTGGTGAAATAGGTCACGATAAAGGAGATAACTATAACCAGTATCGCGCCGATAACGAATATCAGCAGAACATCGCTCAAAAAGCTCGTCATTCCACCGGCGGAAGAACCTGCGAAAACAACTCCTATCGTTCCGCCCGAGAGCCTGACCGGCGCTCCCACAACATACATGGGATTTTTGTATATTCCGCCGAGGGTGGAAACTCCTCGGTAGCCGCCGCCGACAGCCTGCTGCATAACAGCGCTGTCAATAGTTACTCCGATATGTCTGCACTCGCTGCCGTCTATGCAGATAACGGTGCAGCCGTTGTTCTCCACCAGAAAAAAGTCCGCTTCGGCGGCATTGGAGAATATCGAAAAGCTGTCCTGTATCACATTGGCGTCTATATACATATTGCGGTTCTGCGAATAGTTATACGCCACCAGCGCGGCGGCTTTTTCCGCCTTTGTTTGCAGAGAATCAAGATTCTCCTGCTTGAAATACTGCGCCGACAGCGCCACAAGCATCACGCCCAGCATGACTATGCTGGTAAGAATTATGGTGGAACAAAGTCCGAAAAATCTCGAAAAAAGACTGCGCTTCATTAAAATCAATCCCTGGTTTCAAACTTATAGCCAACGCCCCAAACGGTTTTGAGGTTCCACTTGTCGGAAACGCCCTCCAGCTTTTCGCGCAGGCGCTTAACGTGAACGTCAACCGTTCTCGAGTCGCCGTAGTATTCAAAGCCCCACACCTCGTCCAAAAGCTGGTCGCGGGTGTAAACTCGGTTGGGATTTGATGCGAGGTGGAAAAGCAGTTCCAGCTCCTTCGGGGGAGTATCTACCACCTTACCGTCAACCTTCAGCTCATAGCGGGTCATATTAACGGTGAGCTTGTCGTAGCTTACCTCTCTGACGGTGTTTTCCTGCTGTGTGCCGCTCCCCGTTCTGCGGAGAACCGCCTTTATTCTTGCGACTATCTCCTTGGCGTCAAACGGCTTTACAACATAGTCGTCAGCGCCCAGCTCAAGACCCAGCACCTTATCAAAAGTTTCGCCCTTGGCGGTTATCATTATTATCGGAACATTGGATTTTTTTCTTATCTCACGGCAAACCTGCCAACCGTCAAGCCCGGGCATCATTATATCGAGCAGAATAAGCTCGGGGCTTTCGGAATTGAATTTTGCGATAGCCTCATTGCCGTCGTTTGCGATAACGACGTTGTACTGTTCCTTTTCAAGATACAGCCTGAGCAGTTCGCATATATTCACATCATCGTCTGCGACCATTATCTTTTCAAGCGACATTTAAACTGCCTCCCATTTTAATATGCGTTATTATTCCTTTTACGGTTTCAATGCTTTATATTATACAACATTGAAAAAAAGATTTATGAAATTTTTAAAAACTTTCATAAATCCTTTTTTGTCGAAAGCGAAAATCGCCGTTTTTATTATCTTGTATATATATCGAAGGGAATAGAGCGGATTTTCGCCGTTTCTCTTGCAAAGGAAACAAACTTCTCCCAGCCGTTGTATAGATAATCGCCGCGCAGAACAAGCTCTCTGCCTCCTGTTGTTATTATAAAGCGGCTTTTGTTTCTGTCCTCACCGTTGTGGCGATAAATCATCTGCTCACAGTCGCTCCACAAATACTCCGTCCGCTTAAATCCGTTCACCGCAGTAAACCCGAATTGATTGTATACAACACTGTGACCGGATTCCTTTACGGTATAAGCTATCGACAGAGCGTTGAAAACAATCAGCACGGGGAGCATTATTCTGCCCGCCTCCCCTTTTGTGAGTTCGGCAAAAACATCGGGTCGTTTAAAATAGAAGCACACCGTAAAAAATGCCGCCGCGGCGTCTATCGCGGCAGTCGATGCCATCGGCATATACGCGGAAGGATTGCATTTTGCAATTTCGTATTCGCCTGCGGAAATGATACCCGACTCCTCACGTTTTTTCGCTATTTTGAAGATAACGGCACTCAAAATCAGCGCTATCGACGCTATCATCGCCGAGCTTATCAGCGCGGCAAAGGAATCTATCAGGAGCATTTCAACCTCGACCTCTCCGATATACACCAGCATCGCAAACAGCACCGCTAAAAGTATGACAAACACCGCCGATTTGATGACAAAGCCTGCCCATTTGGTTTTGTTGTCGGTTTTCATTGCGATTTCCCCTTTTAAAATCCGTTTTGAATCGCTTTATATGATACCACTAATCCGCTAGAATGTAAAACGTTTGATGTATATTCTTTTTAGTGCGGGAATATCCTCTTCCTCGGTTGCTAAAAAGCAAAATAGATGCTACAATATGTTGTTAGATAAAACAGAGTGAAACGGAGTTTTTTATATGAAGCTTGGTATAGTCGGACTTCCCAACGTAGGCAAATCCACCCTTTTCAACGCCATAACAAACGCGGGAGCGCAGTCGGCGAACTACCCGTTCTGCACGATAGAGCCGAATGTCGGCGTTGTTGCCGTTCCGGACAAGCGCCTTGACAAGCTCGCCGAAATGTATAACCCCAAAAAGGTCACTCCCGCCGTTATCGAATTTGTGGATATTGCGGGTCTGGTGCGCGGCGCCTCCAAGGGCGAGGGACTGGGCAACAAATTCCTCTCCCATATCCGCGAGGTGGACGCGATAATCCACGTTGTCCGCTGCTTTGACGACGGCGAGATAGTTCATGTTGACGGCTCGGTTGACCCCGCCCGCGATATTGAAACGATAAACCTCGAGCTTATCTTTTCCGATATGGAAATGGTGGAGCGCAGAATCGACCGCGCAAAAAAAGCCGCCAAGGGCGACAAAAAATATCTCGCCGAGGTAGATGTTCTCGAGCGTATGCTTGCCCACCTCACCGAGGGCAAATCCGCCCGTTCCTTTGAGCTGACAGACGATGAAAAGGAGATGCTCAGCGATGCTCCTCTCCTTTCCTCCAAGCCTGTAATTTATGCCGCCAACATGAGCGAAAGCGACATCGCCAGGGAATCCGAGGGCTACAATCAGTATTATCAAAAGGTAAAGGAAATAGCCGAAGCGGAAAATTCGCAGGTAATCGCCATCTGCGCCCGCGCCGAGGAGGAAATCGCCGAGCTTGACGGCGAGGATAAGCTCATGTTCCTCGAAGAAATGGGATTGCATGAGTCGGGACTTGATCGTCTCATCACCGCCGGATACGACCTGCTCGGACTTATCTCCTTCCTCACCGCCGGCGAACCCGAGGTGAGAGCATGGACTATCAAAAAGGGAACCAAGGCTCCTCAAGCCGCAGGAAAGATACATTCCGACTTTGAGCGCGGCTTTATCCGTGCCGAGATAGTCTCCTACGATGACCTCATCGCCTGCGGCTCGATTGCCGCCGCAAAGGAAAAGGGCATCTACCGCTCCGAGGGCAAGGATTACGTCTTCCAGGACGGCGACGTGGTGCTTTTCCGCTTTAACGTTTAAAATTTCGGCAAAAAACGGCGCGCCATTGTGCGTGTCGTTTTTTTGCCGCGGCAGATATATAAATCAGTTTTTTCGGGAGATACTTTATGGCAAGAGAAAATTCCAAAAGCTATAAGATGGATATGTGCAGCGGGCCTATTCTCAGCAAGATGCTGATATTTTCCGTTCCGCTGATGTTTTCGGGAATATTGCAGCTGCTCTTTAACGCCGCCGACATAATAGTGGTGGGCAGATTTGCCGGTGACAACTCTATGGCGGCGGTAGGCTCTACAAGCTCGCTGATAAATCTGCTGGTGAATCTCTTTGTGGGACTTTCGGTAGGCGCAAACGTTTTGGCGGCTCGCTTTTTCGCCGCGAATCAGGAGGACGACCTTTCCGAAACGGTGCATACCTCAATAATGATAAGCCTTGTCGGCGGAATAATACTCGCGATAGGCGGCTCGCTTGGGGCACACAAAATTCTCGAGTGGATGGATTCTCCCCCCGAGGTAATAGATTTGGCATCGCTCTATCTGCGGATATTCTTTTTGGGTATGCCGGCAAATCTCATATACAATTTCGGCAGCGCTCTGCTACGCGCGATAGGAGACACAAAGCGCCCGCTTTATTATCTCTCTGCCGCAGGTGCTGTAAATGTCATTCTTAATTTGGTATTTGTTATCATCTTTAAAATGGACGTTGCCGGTGTCGCGACAGCCACCGTGGTTTCTCAGTGCATTTCCGCGGTGCTGGTGATTCGCTGTCTGATGAACGAATCGGGCGGAATACGCTTTGAGTTTTCCAAATTCCGCGCAACACCGCAAAAGGTGGTTCAGATTTCCACTATCGGTCTGCCTGCGGGCTTTCAGGGAATAATCTTTTCCCTCTCCAATGTCGTTATCCAGTCCTCGATAAATTCTTTCGGCAATATCGTGGTGTCCGGCAGTTCCGCCGCGGCAAACATCGAGGGATTTGTCTATGTGGCGATGAACGCCCTTTATCAAGCCACCCTTTCTTTCTGCGGGCAAAATTCCGTAACCGGAGACTACGGCAGAATCAAGCGGATAACGGTGACAGGCGTTATCTGCGTCATGGTGGTGGGGCTTATCCTCGGCGGACTGGTTACGGTATTCAGTGCGCCGCTGCTCAACATCTACACCGACAGTCCCGATGTTATCCGGCAGGGCGTCTGCCGCCTGTCGATAATCGCTTCTACCTACGCTATATGCGGAATGATGGACGTTATGTGCGGTGCAATGCGTGGAATAGGCTATGCCATAATGCCTATGATAGTGTCGTTGGCGGGTGTTTGCGGATTCCGCCTGATGTGGCTTGCAACCGTATTCAATATGCCGCAGTTCCACAACCCCTCGATGATATATGTTTCCTATCCGATTTCATGGGCGGCTACCCTCATTATCCATATATGCTGTTTCGTCTGGGCGATAACAAAACTGGAAAAGAAAAAGCAAATATAATATTTCGGCGGCTTTGCAAAACAGGCAGAGCCGCCCTTTTCGCTTTAGAACAGAAAATTCCTTGACAAGAAATCCTTACGGTAATATAATAGCTTTCGTGATTTGAGATTGATTCTCAAATTCGCGCTGAATGTGAGAATCAACGGAGGTAATCTTGATAAATGAGAAAACTGATTTCCCTGCTGCTTGCGGCGGTGGCGCTGTTCACCCTGTCTGCCTGCAAAAAAGCCGAAACTGCCGAAAACGACGGCGTAAAGATAGTCACAACGATATTCCCGCCCTTTGATTTTGCGAGGAATGTCGCGGGCGACAAGGCAAGCGTCAAACAGCTGCTGCCTGTCGGCGCGGAAAGCCACAGCTACGAGCCTGCCCCGCAGGATATAATCACCCTGCAAAACTGCGACCTTTTTATCTACACCGGCGGTGAAAGCGATGTCTGGATAGACGATATTCTCTCCTCGCTCGGGGAAAAAGCTCCCAAAACCCTCAAGCTGCTCGACTGCGTTGACCCGCTCTGTGAGGAATATGTTGACGGTATGCAGTCGGAGCATGACCACGACAGCCATGACCATGAGCATGACGACGAGGAATATGACGAACACGTTTGGACTTCGCCGAAAAACGCCGTTAAGATAACCGAACGGATAGCCGATGCCATTTCCGCCATCGACCCCGAAAACGCCGATAGCTACGCTGAAAATTCCGCCGAATATATCGCGAAGCTCAACGCTGTTGATAAAAAACTCACCGAAACGGTAGCTTCTTCCGAGAGAAAAACAATAGTTGTCGGAGACAGATTTCCTTTCCGCTATCTTGCCGAGCATTACGGTTTGGAATACTATGCCGCTTTCCCCGGGTGCAGCAGCGACAGCGACGCAAGCGCCGCCACCATCATATTCCTCACCGAAAAGGTAAAATCGGAGCAGATACCCGCCGTTTTGTATATCGAGTTTTCCACCCACAAGGTAGCCGATGCTGTTGCCGATTCCGCAAAGGTTGGGATAGAGCTGCTCCATTCCTGCCACAATGTAACAAATGAGCAGATAAAAAGCGGCGTGGACTACATTTCGCTGATGGAACAGAATATTGAGGTTTTGAAAAAGGTTCTCAACTAATTAAAAATTTCATTAAAATTACCCTCTGTAAATTTTCGTCGATTTACAGAGGGTATTCTTTTGCTATATGTAATTTTTACAGCCTTTCCAGTCTCGCAAAGGAAGCCATTATCTTTTTTCTGCCAACAGCGTCAAACTGTATTTCAAGCAGGGTGTCGCCGCCCATGGGAGTTGCGCTGATTATCGTTCCCTCTTTGAAAACGCGGTGGCGAACTCTGTCGTTTTTGCTAAAGCCGCTTCCCTTTTCGGCTGCGGGCGCGGCAGACTTAGAACCTATGCCTACACTCGGCTTGGAAGCCAGTTCCACCGAGGAGCCGCCGTTTCTTTGGCGGAAAGAGCCGCCGAAATCGCGCTTGGATTCAAAATCTCCCTGCGAAAATCCGCTTTCGTCAGCCCTTCTCCCCACTCGCTCAACCAATCCCTCGGGAATAGCATCCAAAAAGCGGGAAGGCTTGCCGTAGGTGGTTCTGCCGAACAACATTCTCCTGCGGGTGAAGAACACCACCAGCTTTTTCTTGGCTCGGGTTATTCCCACATAGGCAAGACGGCGTTCTTCCTCAAGTTGTGTTTCATCAAGCATGGTGCGCGCCGAGGGGAATATTCCCTCCTCCATTCCGGGGATAAACACGGTGGGAAACTCCAATCCCTTAGCCGCGTGCAACGTCATCAAAGTTACGGCGTCGGAATCCTCGTCATAGCTGTCTATATCGGTATAAAGAGCTACCTCCTCCAAAAATCCGCAGAGAGTAGGCTCCTCCGAGGACTCGGTATAGCGCTTCATGGTGGTTTTCAATTCCTCGATATTTTCAAGGCGGGTCTGCCCCTGAACTCCCTCGGCAAGCAGCATATTGCGGTAGCCGCTCACCTCCAGCAGCTCATCGAGCAGTTCATCAAGGGGAGTTATCGCAGAGGAATCCATAAGCTCCTGCATCATGGCGGCAAACTGCATCAGCGGCTTTGCCTTTTTGGCTATGGGAGCATATTCCTCAGCGTGGGATATAACCTCAAAAGCGCTCACACCCAAAACCTGAGATATTTCCTCCACCGATGTCATGGTAGCATCACCGATGCCTCGCTTCGGCTCGTTGATTATTCTGTTGAGACGCAAAAGGTCATCGGGATTTTGCAAAACGCTCAGATAGGCGACAATATCCTTTATCTCCTTGCGGTCAAAGAATCTCATTCCGCCGACTACCTTGTAGGGAATTTCCGCCGAGATAAGCGCCGATTCCACCGTTTGCGACTGGGCGTTCATGCGGTAAAGCACGGCAAAATCGCTGTAACTCGCGCCGTCGCGATGTGCTTTTATGATGTAGTCGGCAATGGATTTTGCTTCATCGCGCTCGTCATAGGCGTTGAAAAATGTTATCTTTTCACCGTCGCCCGCTGCAGTCCAAAGGGTTTTGCCCTTTCTGCCGACGTTTTTGGCGATAACATTGTTAGCCGCCGAAAGGATATTCTGTGTGGAGCGGTAGTTCTGCTCCAGCCTTATCACGCGGGAATTTTTATACTGTTCCTCAAAGGAAAGGATATTCTCGATAGTAGCGCCGCGAAAAGCATAGATGCTCTGGTCATCGTCACCGACAACGCAGAGATTCCCCCAGCCGCCCGCCAGCATAGAAACAAGCCGGTATTGCGATCGGTTGGTATCCTGATACTCGTCCACCATGACATAACGACAGCGGCGCTGATATTTTTGCAGTATTTCCGGTTCCTGCTCGAAAAGCCGAACAGTCAGCGAGATAATATCGTCAAAATCGAGGGCATTTGCGGCAAACAGTTTTTTCTGATACTCGTCATATATCTGCGCGATGCGCTTTAAGCGAAATTCGCCGCTGATTTCCGCCCGACGCATAACATCGGCGGGAGTTTCCAGCGAATCCTTAAAACTGCCGAACTGCGACAAAACGCTCCTTGCCGGAAACTGCTTGTCATCAAGCTTCAGCTCTTTCAAAACTGTTTTTACCACCTTTTGGCTGTCGTCACCGTCGTAGATTGCAAATCCGCTCTTGTAGCCCAGCCGCTCTATCTCGGCGCGGAGTATTCTCACGCAGGCGGAATGAAATGTTGAGGCTTTGATGTCGTTAGCCTCCGCTCCGAGCATATTGCTCAGCCGCGCTCTCAATTCCCCCGCCGCCTTGTTGGTGAAGGTTATCGCGGTTATCTCCCATGGGCGGGGCGGCTGCTCGCAGAGCAGATAGCGCAGAGAGGGAGAAAGCGTCTCGCCCGAGTCGGCAACAGACTGCAACAGCTCAACATCCCGCTCGGTGACGCAGGCAGGAACATCTTCGCTCTCATATCCCCTGCCGAACATGAGGATATTGGCAATTCTGTTTATCAAAACGGTGGTTTTTCCGCTGCCCGCGCCCGCCAAAATGAGCAGCGGTCCCTCGGTGGTAACTACCGCCTGCCGCTGCATATCATTCATCTTTGAAAACTGGCGTTCAATGAGTTTTTTTCTGAGAACAAGGTATTTTTTTCGAGTGTTTTCCGAGAGCATCTTCAATTTCTCCCTTTTCGTTTGATTGGCGACTACCATTATACTATGAACAAACGTTTTGTGCAAACGGAATAATCGGCTTTAGACAGCAATATATTATTTCGGATACAAAAATCGACGGGAAATTTCTTCCCGCCGATTGAAAATATAACTGTTCAACTGTTGTATTGCGCTTTCAGCGCGCGTAGCTCGGGCAGGAATTTGCCGCTCATATATAAAGCCATTCCCAAACAGCATATATCGGATACCGACTGAACAAGCTGAACTCCAAAAAGTCCGAACACCGCCGGCAGAATAAGCGTTCCCGGGATAAAGAATATTCCCTGACGGGACATAGCCATTATCGTCGCTCTCCTGCTCTGCCCCGTGCATTGCAGATACATATTCGACATGACAAAGAATCCCTGCACCGGCAGCACCGCGCATTGAATACGAAGTGCCACCGTTCCGATAGCGACAGCCTCGGCATCGTCCGGTCTGAACGCCGTCATCACCTGCGGCGCAAACAAAAACATCACAGCACCTGTAAAGCAGAGAATAAGGGTAGCGGTTTTAACCGAGAACCAAAACGCCTCTTCCACCCTGTCGAACCGCTTTGCACCGTAGTTAAAGCCGCAAACAGGCTGAAAGCCCTGCCCAAAGCCTATCATAGCGGAGGCTACAAACATCATTATTCTGGTGACTATGCTGATTGCCGCTATTGCCGCGTCGCCGTATGGCTTGCAGCATCTCACCATCATAACCATGCCTATGCTGGCTATTCCCTGGCGGCAGAGGGAGGGGGTTCCGTAGCTGACTATCTCCCCCAAAAGCCGCATATCCCAGCGGAAATTACGCAGTCTGAGCGGAAGCGAGCCATGCTTTCCGAGATTGAAATAGAGCAGTATCAAAAAGCTGACAAGCTGACTGATTATCGTTGCGAGAGCCGCGCCCGAGATACCCATTTCAAAAAGGAATATAAAAATCGGGTCGAGTATGATATTCAGTATTCCGCCCGACATTATGCCTATCATCGCCCAAAACGCGTTGCCCTGACCGCGCAGTGAGGTATTCAAAACGAAATTTGCCGCCATGTAGGGCGCGCCTATCAAAATATATTTTGCATAGTCCTCGGCATACGGCGCTATCGTTTCGGTAGCGCCGAGAAAAATCACAAGCTCATGCAGATTAAAAAGACAGAACACCGCTATCAAAACTCCCGCCCCTATCGAAAGCCCGAAAGCCGTCGCAACCGACTCACACGCCTCCTGCCTGCGCTTTTCGCCCAACAGCTTTGAAACACGGGTGGAGGAGCCTACGCCAAAGGTAAATCCCACCGCCTGTATCACCGCCATGAGCGAAAAAATAACACCTACCGCCGCTGAAGCACTGGTGTCGAGCTGGCTGACAAAATATGTATCAGCCATATTGTATATAGATGTTATCAGCATAGATGATATTGTGGGTATCGCAAGCGAGCCTATCAATCCCGGAATAGAGGATTCCGTCATCTTGATAAACTTTTTCTCCTGTTGGATTTGAAATTCTTCTGCACTTTCCAAAACATCACCCCGCTAAAAATATGTTAATTTTAAGATAGCACCAATATATATTATTTGTCAACAAATCGCTATTTTGCGCTTTGCTAAAAGACAGCGCAGTAAAAACCGTTTTTTGCTATACTTTATTATAAATAAGTGTTAAACTGGAGAATATATATCGGCTTTGGAGGGAAGTAAATGAAAAGGCTGTTTTTCGCGTTCTGCCTGATTTGGACGGCGTTTTCAGCGGCGGTTTTCTGCCGTGCCGACACAGCCGCGCAGCTTGACATTGCCGTTTCACTCGAGCCTGCCGGCTATTCCCCCGCCGTTACAGATTCCGCCCGCTACACCAAGCAGAGCTTTTCGGCAGGCGGCAGGATAACCGTTCATTGTGAAGAAACAATAGCCTCGCTCTATCTTATTTGGGACGCACCCGCCCCGACAAAAACGATTCTTCTTTCCGGCGGGAAGCTGCAAAGCTCGGAAAACGGCTTTATTCACGACTTTATCCCGCTCGATTCCCCCTCCGATAACATCGTGCTGGCGTTTGATTCCCCCGCCGTTCTCTGCGATATATACGCATTTTCCGAGGGAGAAGCGCCCGATTGGATTCAGCAATGGGAAAAATCCGATTCTCCCTGCGATATACTCTTTCTCCCCACCCACGCCGATGATGAAATGCTCTATTTCGGCGGGGCGATGGCACTTGCCGCCGAGCGCGAAAGCGAAATACAGGTGGCTTATATGGTGAATCACAACGGCGAATATTACCGCCCGCATGAGCTTTTAAACGGACTTTGGGAGCTGGGCGTCAGGCGCTATCCCGTTATCCCCGATTTTCCCGATATTTACAGTTGGTCGCACGAACACGCCAAAACCATATACGACGAAAAGGAAATTCTCGCCTATCAAACTGCCCTTATCGACAAATTTAAGCCGCAGGTGATAATCGGTCATGATTTAAAGGGCGAATACGGTCACGGCGCGCATATTCTTAACGCATACTGCCTGCTGGACGCGGTTGAAGCGGCAAACTGGCAGACAAAAAAGCTCTATCTGCATCTCTACGGCGAAAACCAAATAATTCTTGACGGTGATGAGCCGCTTGAG
>CAZNJJ010000015.1:0-32268 GCA_964573335.1 uncultured Oscillospiraceae bacterium
CGCTCAAAAACGCGATAGCGGTTGACATGGCGCTCGGATGCTCCACCAACAGCGCGCTTCACCTCCCCGCGATAGCACATGAGGCAGGTCTCAAGCTCGATCTCAAGCTCTTTAACGAAATAAGCGACAAAACCCCCAACCTCTGCCATCTTGCCCCGGCAGGCGAGAACTTTATGGAAGAGCTTTGGGACGCGGGCGGCGTAGAAGCTGTTATGAAACAGCTTGCCGACGCGGGCTATCTCAACACCTCTCTCATCACAGTGACCGGCAAAACTGTCGGTGAGAACATCGCCGGCTGCAAAAACCGCAATACCGACGTTATCCGCCCCATCGATAATCCCTTCAGCAAAACCGGCGGTTTGGCGTTCCTCTTCGGCAACATCGCCAAAAAGGGCTGTGTAGTCAAGCGCAGCGCGGTAGCGCCCGAAATGCAGGTTCATTCCTGCGTGGCAAGGGTATTCAACGGCGAAGAGGCTGCTGTTGAAGCTATTTACGGCGGCAAAATCAAGCCCGGCGACATTGTAGTCATCATCTATGAGGGACCCAAGGGCGGCCCCGGAATGAGAGAGATGCTGGTTCCCACCTCGGCACTCGCCGGAATGGGACTGGATAAGGAAGTCGCTCTCATCACCGACGGTCGTTTCTCCGGCGCTTCCCGCGGCGCTTCTATCGGACACGTTTCTCCCGAGGCGGCATCCGGCGGCGAGATAGGTCTCCTCAAAGACGGCGATATAATTGATATTGACATGGTTAATTACACCATTCATGCCCGCGTTTCCGATGAGGAATTTGAAGCGCGCAGAAAAGCTCAGGTTATGCCCGAGCCAAATGTAAAATCCGGCTGGCTCTATCGCTATCAGCGCATGGTAACCTCTGCCGACGAGGGCGCTATCCTCAAGTAAAATCCATATTCGCCGAATATATCTTTCGGCATATCTGAAAGGAAGAAAATTTAAAATGAAAATGTTTAAGTCTTTTGCTGCCGCCGCTTGCGCGATGGCTATGGTACTCGCAGGCTGCGGCGGCTCCTCTGCCCCCGCCGCTTCTGCCGCTCCTGCCGCTTCCGGCTCCGCCGCTGCCGCAGGCACCACCGTTTTGAAGCTCGGCACCACCGTAAACGAGCAGGACAGCTTCCAAATCGCCGCCGAAAAGTTTGCGGAACTGGTAAATGAGCGCACCAACGGCGCTTACACTATCGAAATCTACCCCAACGGCGCTTTGGGCGATGAGTCCTCCATGCTCGAGAGTATGCAGATCGGCACCCTCGATGCAGGCATCATCACCAGCGGACCTTTCGTAAACTTTGTTCCCGAGATGGGCGTTCTCGATATGCCTTTCCTTTTCGGCAGCAATGAGGACGCATACAAGGTTCTCGACGGCGAAATCGGTCAGGAACTGCTCGGCAAAATGGAAAGCTCCGGTCTCAAGGGTCTGGCTTTCGCAGAGCGCGGCTTCCGCAACCTCACCAACAGCGTTCGCCCCGTAAATTCCGCGGCTGATATTTCCGGACTCAAGGTTCGCGTTATGGAAAATGAGGTTTACACCGCTACCTTCACCGCTCTCGGAGTAAACGCGGTTCCCATGGCATGGAGTGAGGCTCTCACCGCTCTCCAGCAGAAGACCATCGACGGTCAGGAAAACCCCGTAAACGTTCTCCATTCCTACAAGCTCTGGGAGACTCAGAAGTATGTTACCATGACCCGTCATGCTTACGCTTCCGCAATTATCACCATGAGCAACGATGTATTCACCTCCCTCCCCGCAGATGTTCAGGACATCTTCAAGAAGTCCGCACAGGAAGCTGCCGAGTTTGAGCGCGCATGGGTTGCCGAAAATGAGTCCAGCCAGCTTCAGGATCTGAAGGACAACGGCATGGAAATCGTTGAAACTCCCGACCTTGACAGCTTTAAGGCAGGCGTTCAGAGCGTTTACAACAGCTATCCCCAGTATTCCGAGTATCTCTCCCGCATCCAGAGCGCTCTTGCGTAAAAGCAAAGGCTTCTGATTTTGAAAGGATTTAAAAAATGGTTATTATCAAAGCAATACATAAGATAAGTGACTGGCTCGATAAAATCGGCGCTGTTCTCTGCCTTATCATGCTTGCCGCCATGGTAGTAATAACCGGAATGCAGATAGTCTGCCGCGTTTTCTTCACTGCTCTCACATGGAGCGAGGAGGCAGCCCGTTACCTTTTGGTATGGTCTACCTTTATCGGTGCGTCCTGCGTCTACAAGCACGCAGGACACATCAGTGTTTCGATTGTGCAGGATCTGCTTCCTCAGGCAGGCAAAAAGGCATTGCAGATAATTGTTCATGCTATCTGCGCCGTATTCTTCCTGCTGTGCATCTACTACGGCAATATCTATGCCGTGAAAATGGCGCGTCAGCTTTCCCCCGCCATGAGAATCCCCATGTGCTATATGTACGCGGTTGTTCCCGTAGGCGGCGCTCTGCTCTTTTGGCACGCGCTTGACGCTATTTTGCAGTCATTTGTAAAAAAGGATAAGGAGGAGGCTTTGAAATGACAGTTTTGCTTTTCTCCACCTTTATCGGTCTGCTCCTGCTCGGAGTTCCGATAGCGTTTGCGGTAGCTATCGCGGGCATCGCGGTAATGGCGGCGGGTGATGTCAGCCTGCTGATGATAGTTCAGCGTATGTTCGCCTCCACCAACTCCTTTCCGCTTATCGCCGTCCCCTTCTTCATCTTGGCGGGTGACCTTTTGGCGCAGGGCTCTATCTCCCGTCTGCTGGTAGAATTTGCCGAGTCTATCCTCGGCAGAGTTCGCGGCAGTCTCTCTGCCGTTTCGGTTGTAGCGGGAATGTTCTTCGCGGCGATTTCCGGTTCCGGTGCCGCTACCACGGCGGCAGTCGGCGCGACACTTATCGGTCCTCTCAAGGAAAGAGGCTATGACGAGGGTTCTTCCGCCGCTCTTATCGCTTCGGCGGGCTGTATCGGCGTTGTAATCCCGCCCTCTGTTCCGATGGTGCTTTATGCCGTTATCGCAAACCAGAGCGTTATCCAGCTTTTCAGCAACGGATTTTTGCCCGGATTCCTCATGGGATTCATTCTCATCGCAATATCGCTCTATCAGGCGCACAAGCGCAACTACCCCAAGGGAACCGAGTTCTCCTGGAAGAACATCTGGAACTGCTTTAAAAAGTCCATTTGGGGCATTTTGATGCCGCTTATCATTCTCGGCGGAATATTCTCCGGCTACTTCACCCCCTCAGAGGCGGCGGCAGTAGCGGTTATCTACGGCGTTTTCGTTTCGATGTTTATCTATCGCGACATGGATATAAAGCGCCTTTGCCAGATAATGATAGGCAGTGCCAAGACCTCCGCCGTCATTATGATAATCATCGCTTGCAGCGGTATCTTCGGCTGGGCTTTGGCTAACTGGAAGATTCCCGAGCAGGTAGCAACCTCTATCCTCTCGGTTTCCAGCGACAAGTTTGTTATCCTCTTCCTTATTTCCATTGTTATCCTTATCGCAGGCGTTTTCATGGAGACTTCCTCCGCGGTTATCCTGCTCACCCCCGTATTCCTGCCGCTTGTTTCCGCTTTGGGCGTAAACCTCGTTCACTTCGGAATCGTGTTTGTAGTGGGAATCTCCATCGGCATGATAACCCCGCCTGTCGCGATAAACCTGTTTGTTGCCTCGAGCATAACAGGTCTTTCGATAGAGAAGATTTCCAAAAAGGTAATACCCTATCTGCTCGGACTTATCGGTGTGTATTTTGCTTATCTTTACATACCGCTCTTTATCCCCTCTATCATCAGATAACAGACACAAAAACAATAACCGCCCTTTTAAAAAGGGCGGTTTTGTTATACCCATATTTGATTTAACGGCAGTCTCTTTCTTGACGAAAAGCGCCCGATTTCACCCCCGCAATCGGTATTAAAAGCGAAAAATAAGTCTCCCCCGACCTTTTACAGCCGAGGGAGACTTACTATATTGGAGGACAATTCCGCGAATTATTAGCATCATCGCGGATAAGAACATGAAAAGCGATAACGCGCCGTCGAGCTTAAACAAGCTGTCTGCGCAGACGCTCCTCCTCTGCCGCCTTGTCCTCTGCGGGATACCACATCGGCTCCACAAAGTTTACACAGCAGCTCTCGCCCTGCGCGAAGGCAACTCTGTGAGGAGTCTGCACCTTAACAATCTGATCGCCGACAGGAACAAGGTATTCGGTTCTGTCAGTGAGGAAGATGCGCTTTTCGATATGGGTGCGGTAGCCCTTGTCGCCGGTCAGCTCGATAGCATTGGGGCGGGTGGCTACTATCATTTCAGATGCCGCATCCTTGGGAATAGCAATATCAAGCGGCTGCTCCATATCGCCCTTTGCATAGACCTTGCCGTCCTTTATCACAACATTGATAAAGGTGCTTTCACCGAGGAAGCTGTGAACAAAGCGGTTGATAGGCTTGTTGTAGAGATTCTCGGGGGTGTCTATCTGCATTATCTTACCCATATCGCAAACCATCATTCTGTCGGAAATAGCCATAGCCTCCGACTGGTCATGGGTAACGAATATTATAGTGAAGTTGAACTTGCGCTGAAGCTCTTTAAGCTCAAAACGCATTGTCTCACGCAGCTTGGGGTCAAGGTTGGAAAGCGGCTCATCGAGCAGCATAACCTTGGGGCTGGTGACTATCGCGCGTGCGAGAGCGATTCTCTGCTGCTGACCGCCCGACAGGTCGGAGGGATAAACCTCTTCCAGACCCTCAAGGCTGGTGTGATGCAGAGCTTCCTTTACTCTCTTCTCGAGGTCGGTCTTGTTGACTTTCTGAATACGCAGCGGGAAAGCTACGTTTTCAAAAACGGTCATGTGGGGCCAAACGGCAAACGCCTGGAACACCATGCCCAAACCTCTGTCCTCGGGAGGAACATAAAGGTTCTTGCTCTTTATCGAAACAGGTCTTCCGCAAAGGTCGATTTCGCCTTCGCTCAAGTCCTCAAAGCCCGCGATCATACGCAGGGTGGTGGATTTTCCGCAGCCGGAAGGTCCGAGAAATGAGAAGCATTCTCCCTCATTGACCTCGAGATTGAAGTTGTCAACGGCTACGATGTCGCCCAGAGTTTTTGTGGTAAAGCGCTTGGTGACATTCTTTAAAACTACCTGTGCAGCCATCAGTTAAACTCCCTTCCTATCCTTAGTTATAGCGGTAACTACGGTGTTGCAGATGATAATAACGACTATCGCGACAGAGCCGAGAGCAGCAGCCTGCGGCATCATGCCTGCATCACGCAGCGAGTAAATCTGAACGCCCAGCGTTCTGGTATAGGGTCCGTAAAGCAGAACAGAGGTGGTAACCTCACGCATTGCCGGCAGGAAGATAAGGAAGAAGCCGGATACCATTGCGGGTCTGATAAGAGGCAGGGTAACGTCCTTGAGACTCTCGGTGTGAGAAGCGCCGCAGGTACGAGCTGCTTCTTCCAAAGAGGGGTGAACCTGCAGCAGAGCCGCGGAGGAGGTCTTCATCGAGAAGGAAAGGTATCTTGCCATATAAGCCACAAGGATTATCCAAATGGTGTTATAGAGGTTGACACCCAGCTTGCCCGACCACGCGAGGATAACGCCGATTGCGAGAACTGTTCCGGGAATGGAGTAAGGAAGTACCGAAAGAACCTCCAAAACTCCCTTGCCGCGGGGCTTGATCTTCTGAACAACGTATGCAATAAGAGTACCGAGAAGCATACAGATGATACCTGCCGCAACAGAGCAGAACAGCGAGTTCTTGATAGAGCTGAAGGTACCACTGCTTGCGAATACCTTGGTGTAGTTTGCAAGGGTGAAGTTTGCCGGAACAAGCGGCAGACCGTAAGCGCGAACCAAACCTACAAGGAATATCATTACCAGCGGAACGATAACGATGAGGATAAGGGTTGCTACCGCAAGGATAAAGAGCGGAATACGAGCGCCGCGGAGCTTTATCAGGGTAGGACGCATACTCTTGCCCTTGATAATATCGTAGCTGCCGGAGCTGAGAACTCTCTTCTGAATGATGAGAGCGGCGGCAACAACGCAAACGAGCATGATGGAAAGTGCGGCACCCTGTCTGATTCCCTCAAAGCTGCCGCCCGAACGGGAGATAACGGCATAAATCTTGGTGGGCAGGGTGTAGATTCCCTGGGAGAATCCGAGTATCGAAGGCACACCGAAGTGAGCCAGCGAGCTGATAAGGATAAGCAGTGCGCCTGCCGAAATAGCGGGGGTAACGAGGGGCAGGGTTATCTTTCTGATAACGGTAGACTGCTTTGCGCCGGCGATTCTCGCGCACTCCTCGAGGGTGGGGTCCATGCGCTCGAGAGCGCTTACTACCTGCATGAAAACAAAGGGGAAGTAGTAAGACAGCTCAACGAAAACGATTCCGCCGATGCTGTTGATGTTAAAGGGGGCGTTGGAAAGTCCGAAGGTGGACATCAGCCAACGGTTGAGATAGCCGGAACGACCGTTGAGGAGCAAATCCCACGCCATAGCTCCCAAAAAGGGCGGGAACATATAAGGAATGTTGAAGAGAGCGCGCATAAGTCCCTTGCAGGGAATATCGCTTCTGCCCAACAACCATGCGTAGAAAACGCCCATGATGGTGCCGAATATGGTTACCAGAATAGCTATCTTGATGGTGTTCCACATCGACATCAGATTGCTCTTATCCGAGAGCTGCTCGCAGATAAGATCAAGAGAAAACTTGCCCTCAAAGAAGAAGGCGTTGTAGATTATCATAAAGATAGGAATTACAACTATGATGAGCAGGAGAATAAAGCTCAATACAGTCATAAAACCGTCGAGGCTGAAACGGCGTCCGTCAATCGCCGCCAGATCGCGATTCTTTTTAACTCCAACAGACATTCTCTCAAGCCTCCTTCTTTTCTTCGTAATAATGCGGATTAAGCAGCTTTACGCCTACCTCACTGCCCTCTTTGGCAATGCCTGCCGAAACAGCGTCGAGAGTGCTTTGCTGTATGCGAAGCTCTTTTCCGTTTATATCGACAAAATAGTCATATTCGCTGCCGAGGAAAACGGCTCTGCGAACTATACCCTTAATCTCCGAGTTCTTGTCGAAAACAATGTCGTTGGGGCGAACGCCCAATTCCATCTTCTTGGAGGTATCAATATCCTCGGGCAGCTTTTCATTCCAGCGATAGAGCTTTCCGCCGAAATCAAGGCTTGCGCCGTTTTTGTCGAATACCATGGGAACAAAGTTGGAAACGCCTATAAACTCAAAGGTAAAACGGTTTGCGGGACGAAGAATAACATCCTCGTCGGTTCCGAGCTGACAGAGACTGCCATCCTGCTGCATAATAGCCATCTTGTCGCAGAGCTGGAGTGCAGACTGCTGGTCATGGGTTATGTAAAGAATGGTGGTTCCGATGCTCTGCTGTATCTCGCGTATCTCGAGCAGCATCTGCTCACGGAGCTTGGCATCGAGGTTGGTTATCGGCTCGTCCATTACTATCAAATCATCACTGCTCACCAGTGCGCGAGCGATGGCAACACGCTGCTGCTGTCCGCCGGAAAGCTGGCTGGGAAGATGGTTTGCATATTCGGTCATATTGACCTGGGAAAGAGCGTGCATAGCTCTCTTTTCTATCTCTGCCTTGGGAACATGACGCTTTTTCATAGGATAAGAAACGTTTTCCTTAACGGTCATGTGCGGCCAAACGGCATAATCCTGGAATACTATACCTATTCCGCGACGCTCTGCCGCGATATTCACACGCTTTTCGGCGCTGAACACGCAGGTGTCGCCGACGTATATCTCACCGGTTTCGGGCTTGCTAAGTCCCAGCAGGCAGCGAACCAGTGTGGTCTTTCCGCAGCCGGAAGGACCAACAAGGCAGAGTATCTGACTCTCTTCAACAGTGAGAGAAAAATTCTTCAATACATACTTGTCGCCATAGCGAAAAGATATGTTTTCAAATCTGACGCTTGCCATTTTTCCTCCTTTTGCTTATAAAAAGGGCGGCGGAAGCCAAAGCACCCGCCGCTCCCAATATTAGTATAAGCCGAATTGATTTTTATCTCTGTTCTAATCAGCTAAGACCGAAGATCTTATCAAATGTTGCGGAATTATCATCAGCCTTTGCAGCCATCTGAGAAAGATCGGAGGGCATAGCCTTTGCAGCGATAGCGGGAACATCGGTATCGCCCTGGTCAACGTCGTTTCTTACAGAGATGAGGTTGTTGGCAACGAGAACTTCCTGACCTTCCTTGGAAAGGATGAAGTCGTAGAGGAGCTTGCCGTTGTCTTCGTTAGCGCAGTCCTTTACAAGACCGATGGGGCTGAAGATGGAAACGGTATCCTCGGGGAATACGAAAGCGATGGGAGAACCCTCGTTGGAAAGGTTAGCGGTAACGTAGTCGAGGCAAACGCCTACCTTGTATGCACTTGCAGCAAGCTGGTTGTGGCAAGCGGTGGTGCCGCTCTCGAGGTAGCAGCCGTTGTTCTTGAGCTTCTGCATATAGTCAGCGCCGTACTTGTCGCTGCACATCATAGCGTTCATCCAGTACTTGGAAGTGCCGGAGGTGCCGGGATCGGTCATAACGATCTGGTCGTTCCACTTGGCATCGAGCAGGTCGTTCCAGCTCTGGGGAGCTTCCTCAGCGCTGACAAGAGCGGTGTTGTAAGCGATGCCCATGTTCATCATACGAGCGCCGGTGTAGAAGCCGTCAGCGTCGATGTAAGCGGCATCAATAGCGTTGGACTCGGGAGAAGTATAAGCCTGGAGGATTCCCTGGTCCTTAAAGGAAACGTAGTCAGCGGGGTCGCCTACCCAGATAACGTCAGCGTCAACGTGACCTGCCTGAGCCTCGGTAGCAATCTTGGTGATTACCTTGCTGGTGCCTGCGAAGTAGTATTCCATCTTAACGTTGGGATACTTGTTCTCAAAAGCCTGCTTGATAGCGATGAGCTGGTCTTCCTGCATGGAGGAATAGAGCATTACGGTGCCGCTTGCGGAGCTGTCAGCGGGAGCAGCGGGAGCTGCCGATGCCGCGGGAGCCGCAGAAGCTGCAGGTGCGGGAGCAGCCGATGCTGCGGGAGCGCTGCTGCCACCGCAAGCCGCGAGAAGCATAC
The DNA here is from genome assembly GCA_964573335.1 of uncultured Oscillospiraceae bacterium. Lineage (GTDB taxonomy): Bacteria > Bacillota > Clostridia > Oscillospirales > Ruminococcaceae > Yanshouia. The sequence goes on from CAZNJJ010000015.1 coordinate 9,088, forward strand.
ACATGCTCAGCGCGAGGATCAGTGCCAAAACCTTAGAGCTTTTTTTCATGATTTTACACACTCTCTTTCTTTTTCTGTCTTACTGAAATTTGTAACAGCGGATATTCTTTTAAAAGTGCCGTCGGCACTTCACCTGAACTCCGCTTTACAGTTCAATTATATGTTCAAACCCCCTAAAAAGTGAAGTTTGAATCAATTAAACCACCATTTAGTATAATTTTTAAACTTTTTCTCACCATCTTGACAACTCGTATATATTTATTTAATCTAATAAACAAGACTGTTGTATGTGCATATTATCTCATTTGTCAGGAGCTGTAACAATGTTTTCCAAGATACTCACTCCGTTAAAGGAAATCCACCACAGAAAAGCCTATATAATTCTGTTGACACTGGCGGTTATTCTGCTGTCGGTTTTGGGACTTTCAAAATATTTTCAGTCGCTGATGATACAATCTCTCACTCAGTTCAACAGCGACTTTGTCTCGCAGATTGATACCATCTCGGCTACCTCTATGGATATAATCAGAAACTCCGCGATGCAGATATACTATTCTTCATCGGTAAAAACACTGCGAACCTCCCAAACGCTGACAAACGCCCAGCAGATAATCGGACAGCGCGATTTGGGAAACTTTGTCAGCAGCAGCAGCTTTATCAACAGCGCCATGGTATACAATCCGAGAATGGACTATATTTTTACCTCGGATAACGACCATTCCTCCGCCTCCAGTGAAAAATTCTATGACCGGTATGCCGTTTCGCTGCTGAAAAACGCGCCAAATCTGAGCTTTGCCGTTTCCGAAAAGCAGACCGCCAAAACCGACAGCTACTATTCCTTTATATTTTATGAGCCGCGTATGCCAAGCAGCGGCGCGATGATATTGAATGTCAATTCCGAATGGTATGAGCAGCAGCTTTTGGGAATTTCCTCCGACGAGAGCTGCGCTCTGCTTGATTCCAACGGAAATGTTCTCGCAGCGGGAAATGATATTCTCGCCGCTTCCGCCGCCGAAATCTGGTCGGAAATTTCTTCCCAAAGCTCAAACGACGGCTTTATTCTCAAAGGCGGCAACTCCCGCGGCTGGATGTATTGCAAGCTGACCACCACAAACTGGTATTATCTGCGCTATTTTAATATGAATACCCTCATTCCCGCGCTGACCAAGATGCAGAATTTCGCTTTCATGCTCTTTTCTATTGCCTGCATAGTGCTGGTAGGCGGCGGTATTTACACGATGATAAACTTTTATCAGCCCTTTAAGGCGGTCACCAAGGCATTTATTGATGCCGGTGAGTTTGACGGACAAAGCGAAGTGGCAAAGCAGGTTGACATACTGCTCGAGGGTCAGCTTGAACAGCGCGCCCAAAGACAGCTTGCCGCCATATTCGGCGGTGAGGAAAAGGAGAATCTCCGTTTTCCGATAACGCTGATAATGACCGATTCCGAGAACAGCGCCGCCTTGAGAGAATTGGCGGCATACAGCTTTGAACAGCTCACCGCCCGCTGTGATTTCGGAAGCTGCACCCTCCTCTTTTCTCCTTCCGATTTGGAAAGAATCCCCCATTTCTGCACCAAAGTCGCGCAGAATCTCAACTGCCGCTGTTATTACAGCCACCCCTGCAGCGATATTGAGGAGCTTTCCAAACGCCGCCAAAACCTAAACGAGCTGTGGAAACTGCGTGCGCTCTATTTCGGGCAGTATGTTTTTTCCGAGTCGCTTTTGGAGAGCCACAGCTACACAGCCTTTCAGCCGAAAAACACCTCGGCACTCTTTTCGGCGCTGCACGCCGGTCAAATAGAAGAAGCGCGCCTGGCATGGCGCGACATCTATTCCGATATAAAGCACAGCCGCTTCAGCGATTTTCGTTTTGCGGTAAAGTATATAACCCAGACGATAGACAGTCTCTACAAGGAGCTTAATTCCGAGCTTTCGCCGCTTTATTCCATAACAATAGAGGAACTTGAGGATATACAGCAGCTCCAGATTGCACTTGATTCCGCCTTCACCGCGATATGCAAGGCAGAAAGCGGGCGCAGAATGAGAAGGCTTGACCGAATAGCAAATCAGATAAATCTCCGCATCTCGGAGGGCTATGCCGATGATATTCTCTCGGCACAGCATATCGCCGATGAAATGGGAATGAACTCGGTCTATCTGGGCAGACTTTTCAGAGAAAGCACCGGCATTTCAATAAGCGAGGCAATAAACCGAGTCAGGGTGGAAAAAGCCAAACAGCTTTTAAAGGAGACAAACGACTCGGTGGAAAGCATCGCCCACCAAGTCGGATTTAACAACGCGAAATACTTTTTCGTAGTTTTTAAAGGAATAGAAAACACCACCCCGAAAAAGTTCAGGACGCAGTATCTCTCCGAGCAGGAACAGACTTGATAATATATTCCATTGACATTTGCTATAAAGTATAGTAGTATAATTTATAGTAAAAGGAGGCGGCAGTATGTCATCAATAGACCTTGCGATTCTCGGAATGTTAATGGAAAAGCCCAAAAGCGCCTACGCGATAAAATGCGATGTCGAATATCACAACTATTCCCAGTGGACGCAGATAAGCGTTCCCTCAGTATACAAAAAGGTGCTTTCGCTAAAGGAAAAGGGCTACCTCACAAGCGACACCGTCAAAGGCGAGCGCGCCGCGGATAAGGCTGTTTATTCGATAACCGAGAGCGGAAAAGAGTATTTTTATCAGCTTATGAACAGCTATTCGGGAAAGCTCATTCCCCTGCTCTTTGATTTTAACGTCGTTATCTCAAACCTCAACAAAGTCAGTCGGGAAGACGGCTTGCGGCTGATAAACCGCCTGCGCGGCAGTATCGCAAATTCCGCATGGGAAAACGAGGAAAATTCCCAGATTTACGTTGATATACCTTTGGTCGGAAAAACGATATTCGACCAGCAGAGACTGTTATACAAGGCTCTCTCCGATTGGATAGACCAATTTGAAAAGCAATATGAAGAACAATGATTTCGCTCTCTGCAATATAACGGTGATGTTTGAACAGCCGTTTTGGATAGCGCTTTTTGAGCGAAACTGCGGCGGCAGATATGAGGCGTGCAAAGTCACCTTCGGCGCAGAGCCAAAGGACGCAGAGGTGTATGATTTCCTGCTCAGAAGCTATGGCAGACTGCGTTTTTCCCCCACCATCGCCGCCGAACAGAAAATTTCCGCCAAAACCAATCCCAAGCGGTTGCAGCGTGAGATTGCAAAGGGGTTGGAAAGCCGCGCGATAGGCACAAAGGCACAACAGGCGCTGAAATTGCAGCATGACGAGGACAAATTCCGCAGAAAAACCGCCAGCCGCGAGCAAAAGGAACTTGAAAAGGAGCGCCTTTTTGAGTTGAAACAGCAAAAGCGCCGTGAAAAGCATAAAGGACATTAAAAAGCTGTGAGCATAAATAAGCTCACAGCTTTTTTAAATGTGACGGCAAATCAAACGTCCAGCTTCATATCGCCGAACTCTATCCAGCCTTTTTTTCTCATAAATTCCGAAACGGCAAGCGAGATAACAGCCGGCAGAATAAAATACATCAACGCCATTTCGATAAGAACGATAACAGGCGAAACCGTTTCACTCATCACCTGATAGGTCATCAGCGGGCCGACAAGTCCCGCGGTTCCCATGCCGGAACCGGTGGCATTGCTGGTCATGCCGAGTATCTTGGTGGAAACGGGACCGAGCAGCGCGCTCGAAATTATCGCGGGGAGCCATATTATCGGCTTTTTCACGATATTGGGAACCTGAAGCATACTTGTTCCCAATCCCTGCGCCAGCAAACCGCCCACCTTGTTTTCACGATAGCTCGCAACGGCAAAGCCTATCATATTGGCGCAGCAGCCTACAGTAGCCGCGCCTGCCGCTATTCCAGAGAGGTTCAAAACTATTCCCAGAGCGGCAGAGCTTATCGGCAAAGTGAGTATCATTCCCATGAGAACAGAAACCACTATTCCCATAAGTATCGGCTGCTGCTCGGTTCCCCAGTTGATTATCGAGCCGAGCCAGTTCATAAAGGCGGAAATGGGAGGGCCTACCGTCAAACCCGCTGCCGAACCGCATACAATCGAAACTATCGGCGTGACAAGAATATCCACCTTGGTCTTGCCGGAAACGAGATGCCCCAGCTCTATTCCCACATAGGCGGCGATGAAAGCGCCCAAGGGCTCTCCCGGGCCGGCAAAATGGATAACACCGTCTACAAAAACAGTTCCCGCCGTGATTTTTCCCGCAAAAGCGCCTACCATGCCGGTTGTCGCCGCGGAAATGACCACCAGAGGTGGCTCCTTAAATTTATAGGCGACTCCGCAGCCTATTCCCGCGCCTGTCATGGCGGAAGCGACCTTTGAGATAATGAGAAGTGTATCCCCCACTCCCCCGCCTATGATAGCCGCCGCCTGCTGAATTATCGTACCGATTATCAGCGTGGAAAAAAGACCGAGCGCCATGCCCGAAAGTCCGTCTATGAATATCCTGTTCCATAGCTTTTTAAGCATTTGAATATTCCTCCGCAATAAAAAGTCTTGATAACTGTCTTGACACAATCTGCTGATGCTATTGTAGCAGACCTGTTATCAAAAATCAACAGAATCCGCTAAAAATTTTATGCAAATAATAAAAAATTCCCTTTCAAAGCCTAAGCCGTGAAAGGGAATTTCCATTCAAAACAGATTTCAGTCGATGGTGATGCTCTTTATCTTCTGCTCCTGCAAGGGACGGTCGGAGAAATCGGTCTTAACGCCGGCGATAGCGTCAACAACGTCCATTCCCTCAACCACCTTGCCGAACGCGGCATACTGTCCGTCGAGGTGAGGTGCGTCCTGATGCATGATGAAGAACTGCGAGCCTGCCGAATTGGGATTCATCGAGCGAGCCATAGAGATAACTCCTCTGGTGTGCTTGAGGTCGTTTTTAACGCCGTTGGAAGCAAATTCGCCCTTGATATGCCAGCCGGGACCGCCGGTGCCGTTTCCCTCGGGACAGCCGCCCTGTATCATAAATCCGCGGATAACACGATGAAAGATAAGTCCGTCATAGAATTTATCAGCCACCAGCTTTTCAAAATTCTCAACAGTGATGGGAGCCTTGTCGGGATAAAGCTCGAGCTTTATCTGAGCGCCGTTTTCCATAGTGATAGTAACCATAATTTCCTCCGTAGTTTTATTATTTTAACCGAAAGCTATCGGCATTTAAAAACAATTTCATCTCGTTATCTCGGCGAACTCGCAGTCGGTCGCCTTTTTGAGGTCGTTGGGAGCAAGCTCTATCTGCTCGCCTATCTTCCCCGCGCTGAGAACTATGCTGTCGCAGTCAAGCGCGGAACTGTCCACAACAGTCGGATAGCGTTTTTTCATTCCTATCGGGGAACAACCTCCCCTAATATAGCCGGTGAGCGAAAGCAGCTCCTTTACCTGCACCATTTCAACCGATTTTTCCTTAACCGATTTTGCCGCCGCCTTTAAATCAAGCTCACGCTCCACCGGAATCGCAAAAACGTATATCCCCTTTGAAGCGCCTCTTGTCACCAGCGTTTTAAACACCTTTTCCGCGGGAATACCCACCTTTTGCGCCACCGCAGCGCCGTCGATTCTGCCGTCGTCGGTATTGTAGCTGTGAGCGGTGTAGGCTATCTTTTCTTTTTCGAGAATACGCTGCGCGTTTGTCTTTGTATTAGCCATTGTTCTCCCCCATGAGCTTTATCAGCCTGTCAAATCGCGAAAGGAACTCCTTTTCCACCCCGCTCGGGTCTTTAAAGGAAAAATCAAATTCCGCAACGTGATAAGGCTCATTGTCAAACATCTTCACATCGGCAAGCGCGATAAATTCGTGATATAACAGGCAGTCATCTATCTCGCCGACCGCTTTCAGCTCATCCTGTGTGGGAATACGCCCCGCAAGCGCCTGATATATCACATTCGCCAGCCGCTCCTCCGCTTGGTAATAGAGCGGAAAACGGCGTTTAACCGGTCGGGTGAGGTCGGAGATATAGCACTCGGTCGCATCGTGGAGCAGGCAGTAGAGTCTCACGGCGGCACTGTATCCCCTCTCGTCAGCCTCCCGCTCACAGTTGAGACAATGCTGTCCCACCGAATAGAAATGGCTGATATGCCCGTTTGCCCTGCAAAGCAACGGCAGAGCGTGCGCTATATCCAAAATGCTGATGTCGCTTTCCTTCGGCGAAAATGGGTCCATATCAATCCTTGTGTATGTAACTATCTGATTTTCGTCTCGCAAATATAACACCTCCGTCGGTTTTTCCAAGTCGGCAAAGCAATCTCACAGCAACAGGCTTGTCCTTTAAAGCTCGCCGTTTAACTCCGCCGACTGCGTTTCCTCTGTAATCGGCAGCGCCTCAACATTTCTGAGCTTGCGCTCCATCACGTTGGAACGGGTGGTGATCAGCTTTTCCAGCTCACGGTCAGCCAGCTTTATGCGCTCCTGAGCCTTGAGCAGAACCTCGTTAAACTTGCCGAACTCGGTTTTCACCTCGCCCAAAACTTTCCACACCTCGCCAGAGCGCTTTTGAATGGCAAGCGTTCTGAATCCCATCTGCAAGCTGTTTAAAAGCGCCGCCATGGTGGTGGGACCGGCTATATTCACTCGGTAGTCGCGGGTGAGGGTCTCCACCATTCCTCTGCGAACCACCTCCGCATAAAGCCCCTCAAACGGCAGAAACATTATCGCGAAATCGGTGGTGTTGGGCGGGTCGATATACTTATCTCTGATGTCCTTGGCACAGCCCTTGATGCGGGTTTCCAGTTCCTTTGCCGCCTGCGCTATCTGCTCGGGAGAACCGCTGTCATAAGCGTCCATCAGCGCGGCGTAGGTGTCTCCCGGGAATTTCGCGTCTATCGGCAGCCAAACGGTGGATTCACCGTCTCCGGGCAGCTTCACGGCAAATTCCACCACGGCGGAACTGCCGACCTTGGTTTTCACGTTTGTCTCATACTGCTCGGGAGAAAGTATCTGCTCCAAAATCGCCCCAAGCTGAATTTCGCCCAGTATGCCGCGCGTTTTTACGTTGGAGAGAACCTTTTTGAGGTCGCCCACGCCGTTTGCGAGAGTCTGCATCTCGCCCAATCCCTTGTAGACCTGCTCCAACCTCGCCGATACCTGCTCAAACGACTTTGCAAGCCGTTCATCAAGCGTTTTTTGCAGCTTCTCGTCCACCGTTACCCGCATTTTTTCGAGCTGGGCGGAATTGTCGTTCCTCATAGAATCAAGCTGCTTTTCGATAGTCTCACGCATTTCATTAAGCTGCTTTGCCGATTGCTCGGTGAATCTGCCTATGCCGTTTTCCATGCGGAAAAGCTGGTCGTTTACCGTTTTTTGCAGCATATCGTTTTTCTGCGAAAGCTGCCGGTTCAATTCCCCTATACTCTTATCCTGCAATTCGCCGCTCTGCCGCTGAGAATCGGAAAGTGTTCTCGCAAAGGTTCCCACCGAGTCGTTTACCGAACGGGATATTTCCTGTCTCAGCGCTCTCTGCTGGCTTTCCGTCTCCCGCCTGAGAAGCTCGTTTTCCTCCCTGCTCCTGCGCTCGGCAGAAGAAAGCTTTGTCATGCAGATGAGCGAAAAAACACAGCAAAAAAGTGAAAGCACCGCTGCTGTAACAAGGATAATATCTGTCATATCCATATAAATATCTCCCTTAAAAACGATTAGGTATTAAAACTGCCATAATTGTTTAGTATACCATATCGCGGGAATAATTTCATCTTATTTTTAAAAGAAGCGCGGCTTTGATGCCCTTGTTCCCGCCGTTCTTCGCATAACAAGCGGAATAACTCAAAAGGGAGCTTTTTTCAAAAAAGCTCCCTTTTATACACCTTTTCCGCAAAGCCGCAGTCTTTTTTAAAAGACTTTCAATGCGCGGGGCGCTCCTCGGGAATATCAAACAGCATTGATACGCACCAAACCCCCGCGACCGCCACAAGTGTATACACTATTCTGCTGCCAAGCGCCGCCTGACCGCCGAACAGCCATGCCACCGCGTCCAACCCGAAAAGCCCTATCAGCCCCCAGTTGAACGCTCCGACTATCACCAGCAACAGAGCGATTTTGTTCAGCAAGCCAATCACCTCTTTTCATCATCTTTCCAAATGAGTTTTCCCGAAAAGAGGTGATTTATTCCCCAAAAACAGTGTGCAGCTCATTCTTCGTCGAGAAATTCTTCTCCCCATTTTGCCAATTCAAAAAAGACAGGCAAAAGCGCTCTGCCCTTTTCGGTCAGCGAATACTCAACCCTCGGCGGTATCTCATTGAACTGCTCTCGATGCACGATTTTCAGCGCCTCCAAATCTCGCAGAGTTGAGGTGAGCATTGTGTTTGTTATATGCGGAACAGCCTTTTTCAGCTCTCCGAATCGGCAAACAGGCTTTTTGCAAAGCTCATATATGATATGGGTGCGCCATTTTCTGTTTAAAAGCTCCAATGTTTTTCTCACGGGGCAATTATCACTCACCTCGCTTGACAAAACCTTTTGCAGATATTCCTCCGCTGTCATATTCTTTTTCATGCGCTTCTCCGTCATGGTATCGTCAACGATACCTAGTATGTATTTTCTGCGTACTTGTGTACTGATTTGCTATATAGTATACTTTGTATACCATAACAAATCAAGGAGTTATTTTTATGAAAACAGCTATCGTTTATTATTCCAAACACCACGAAAACACCAAAAAGCTGTTAGACGCTATCGCTCAAAAGCATAATATCGCGCTGATAAACGCAGTTGAAACAGACAGTGCCGACCTTTCGCAGTATGATTTGAGAGGCTTTGCCTCGGGAATCTACTATTCCAAGTTCCACAAGAGTGTGATAAAGCTCGCCGAAAAATGCCTGCCGGAAAACAAAAAGGTGTTTTTCATCTTCACATACGGCGTGAAGAAGGAGGGCTACACCGATTCGATAGCCAAAGCCGTTTCCGACAAAAATGCCGCTGTTCTCGGGGAATACGGCTGTTTCGGATTTAACACCTTCGGCCCCTTCAAGCTCATCGGCGGAATTGCAAAAGGACACCCCGACAGCGGCGAAATTTCAGGCGCGATTGAGTTTTTCGAGAAAATATCCGAATAACATGACGGCGATTTGCCATATTTATAGCTTTCTGATATAATTTTCGCAGAAAATATCCTGTTCGGAAGGTGATTTTGTGGAAAGAAAAATCAGAAAGCGGCGCAAAAGTCCTGTTGTCGCTTTTTTGCTCTTTGCGCTGTCTGTTACCGCCGCCGTTCTGCTCGGCTTTAAATATTATGAGCTTTGCGACATCGAAGAGACAGAAGAAAAACGCTTTCTGCCCGCCTCGATAGGCGTTTCCGCCGGGAGAAAATCGGCGGGGCTGACTCTGTTCAGCTCCAACGCGATACTCTTTGACCCCGACAGCGGCGATATTATCTATACCAAGGGCGACCGTGAAAAAATCTACCCCGCCTCGCTCACCAAGATAATGACCGCTCTCATCGCGGTGGAGAATATCTCTGACCTTGATTCTCCCGTGACCCTGCAATATTCCGACTATGCCGGTCTTTATGAGCAAAACGCGGCTATGGCGGGCTTTTCCCTCGGTGAAGCTGTCACCGCCCGCGATTTGCTTTACGCCACCCTCCTGCCCTCCGGCGCCGAGGCTGCAACCGCTCTGGCGAGGGCGGCGGCAGGTTCTGCCGAGCAATGCGTTGAGCTGATGAACCGCCGTGCCGCCGAGCTGGGAATGGAGAACACCCATTTCGTCAATGTGACAGGTCTGCATGACGACGAGCATTACACCACTGTTTATGACCTGTCTCTGCTTTTGAGAGAAGCGGTTTCCCACAACGACTTTTTTGAGCCTTACTGCTCACTCTATTACAGCACCACCCCCACCGAACAGCACCCCAACGGCTTACAGCTTGTTTCCACCATCGTTCCGCGCTTGAAACAGCTTGAGCGGGAAAAGCCGCCCATTATCGGCAACAAAACAGGCTACACCGATGAGGCACAGATGTGCCTTGCCAGTGTCGCCGAGTCGGGTGGTGTCCGCCGCGCGCTGGTCACGGTAGGAGCCGAGGGAGATTCCCGCAGCGAGCCTACTCAGCTTATAGATGCTTATCTGCTCTATCAAAAATCACTGCCGAATTGAGTTTTAAAACCAAATCAGCCGCCGATTGTGCCTTTTTCAGACGCAATCGACGGCTTTTTCGTTTTCTTATCGGAATGACTCCGAGCGCTTGAGCGCCAGATTTCTCACCTCGGAATACTGGTCCCATTCCCAAAGACTGCCGTATTTCGAGGAATTTTTTATCACATTCATAGCAGCCTCGTTAAACTCGCCGTATGCGGGGGCAACTATCAGCGCGCCGCGCTTTTCCATAGCCTCAAGCCCCGCTTCTTCCCGCTCCAACACAAGGGAATCGTTTTTCGCTATCGCATAAGCCGCCGCCTCTGTCAAAACCGCCAGCTGACGGTCGCTCAACCTGGCTTCAACGCTCTGCGAGAGCATCAGCCAGTTGATATGAGCATAGTGAAAGCTCTTGCAGAGATAAAAGCTCTCTGCCTTTTCGTCAACAATGACCTCATCGAGCTTTGTCATATCACATTCCGCAACAGCTATATCACGCCGCTTGGCAAAATTTTGCAGAATATATTCTTCCTTGCGCTGCTTTAAATCCGCGCCGAACGCTTCAAGCGTCATTTCCAAAAGCGGCTGATCCTCCAATATATTCACAATACTGCCGGGAAACTGCGAAATCGTGTCGAACATTCCCTCACGCGCCGAAAGAATCGCTCTGCCGCCGTCGTAAAAAGCGGCTATCGGCATCGCGTTCATCAGGCTGACATTTCCGTTTCGGATTATCTCGTAATATTCGGGGGAATTGAGGGTCAGCGTCAGATGCTTGTAGTCGTAAAAATAAAAGGGAGAGGTATAGGCGCTGAAATTTCCGTTGGCGCGGGCAAACTCCTCGTTTGAGCCGAAAACAAGCGGACAGCCCTCCTCCAGCTTTTCGAGAGGGTCGTCACAGCTCAAAAGCTCTATTGTCATTTTCCCGTCGGAAAGCTCATTCACCTTTTGAACAAAGCACTCCACCCCCGCCGAGGCATATTCGGAAATGCCGTTTTCCACCGCGAGCGTGAGCGAAATTTCTTCGCTCTTTTCCGCCTCCGATTCGGATTTTGATGGGGCGGCACAGCTCGGCAAAATGCAGAGCATTGCCAATAAAGCCGCTATTCGTTTGAGCATTTTGCCGCTTCCTTTCCGATGTTATTCTGCGCTGTTTTGCTCAACAGGATTTTAAGCGCTGTCTGCCGACGGATTCTCCTCACCGACTGCCGATGAAACAGGCGGCGTGTAAACTCTGAACGGCAGATTGTTCAGCTCATTGAGTCTCACCCTTGTATGAGCCGCCAAAATGTTATTGATAAAGAGCAATTCGTTTACTCCCTGCTCCTCCAAAACGGTATAAAGTCCTCTTTGGAGATAACGTTGGTCGATAACCACTACCTTTTCGTAGTTGTTGGTGAGAAACGGCACTATCGCGTTTCCGTAGGACTCCTTTATAACAGCCAGCACCCTGCCGTTTTTCACGCCCGATTCTATCACCATCATCGGAAAATCTCCATGCAGGAAAACCGAATATGCGTTGTAGGAATTTGCGTATTCACCATAGAGCGGTATCTTCACCGCGGTGTTGGGCGCGTTTTTCTGATACATATAGCAGGTTGGCATATTCGGGAAGATGTAATAATCCACATGGTCGGGTTCCTTTGCCATTTTGCTGTCCTGCGTCTGAGAATAAAGCGTTCCCAAAAAATTATCGAGAGTGCGTTTTTCCAATCCGGAAAGGGATATAGGCTCAAATCCCGCACTCCTCGCGAACTGGGTATAGGCGTAGTACGCCCCGAGCGAGGTCCAGTGGTGGTCGGTTCTGAAAAAGAGGTATTCATCTTTATGCGCCTTCAAAACGCCGTAGATGTCCACCCACGTCACCTTGTCGCTGAGATTGTCGCGTATATTGTCCAGTCTTGGCTGTTGAGGGGTGGTTATTCCCTTGTAGCGCTCAGGCAGGTTAAATTCTATCGAGGTGGGAACCACTATATTGTATACCTTTATTCTGTCGCTCAAGGCATCGGCATAGGCGCTGATTATCTGCGCGTACCACTTTCCCATAGCCTCACTGCCGCTGAATACGGTATATCCGGTTCCGCCCACCGAAAAGATTGAGCCGATTCTCACGCCCTCCTCCTGCTCCTCGGCAGGTGGCAGAGCTTCTTCTGTCTGCTGCGGTTCATCTGCCGCAGCAGGCGGCTGACTGTTTTCCGGAGCGATAGTCACAAGCTCTCCCGAGGCGTCTGCCGCGTTTTCGATGTCCGCCGCGTCATCGCCCGTTTGGGTGGAATAGAGCTTTACATCGCCTATTCCAAACCCCATTTTATCCTTTATCAGTGATGCTGTTTGAATAAAACTGTCCCTCGCGGGAAAGGTATCCGCAAAATACAGCGACAGCATTTTGGTATATTCCCCGCTCCAAAGCGTCTTAAAGCTGAATTGCGGCTTTGGGGCAAGTTCTCGCTTTTCTATATCGGAAAAGCTCTGTCTGTCGGGATTGAAAGCGGAGATTATTCCGACAACGGTTATCACCGCCGCTATCAATATGACGTTTATCGCCGCCAGCATAGCGGCGACCGTCGGTTTTTTACTATTCATAAAAGATTGCCGCTCCTTAACACGCCGTCAGAATCTGAAATACAAAAACGGATTGTAGCTCTGTCCCACCAGCATACAGGTGCAGACAAAGAGAACCGTTATATTAAAGGTGGGTCTTATCGCCGAAAGAGCGGTTTTAACGCTTTCGGGAGCTTTTGCCGCTCTGCCGCCCAGCCACTGTGTCACAGGCATACAGAATATAAGCGAAAGCGCCAGCCAAATCGAACAGCCGGCAATGTCAAAGCCCACCGATATGTCATACGCCTTTGCCCCGATAAAGAACATTCTGCCGATAAACCTTATCGCACAGCCTATATCGGTAAAGCAGAAAAACACCCAGCCTATCAGCATTATGACAACGAAATAGATGTGTGAAAATATCCTAGGAACAAAGGCAAACAGCTTATCCAGAAAGAGCTTTTCGAGGAATATCAAAATTCCGTAATAGATGCCCCAAATCACAAAATTCCAGGAAGCTCCGTGCCACAATCCGGTGGCAAACCAGGTGACAAAAAGATTTCTCACCCATTTGCTGCGGTTTCCGCCCAGCGGAATATAAAGATAGTCTCTGAAAAAGCTGCCGAGCGTGATATGCCATCTGCGCCAAAACTCGGCGGCACTGCGCGAGGAATAGGGGTATCTGAAGTTTTCAGGATGAGAAAAACCGAACATCTTTCCCAACCCTATCGCCATATCGGAGTATCCCGAAAAATCGTAGTAAATCTGCAAGGCGTATAAGACTATTCCGAACCATGCCCCCGCCGTTGAAAGCGAGGAGATATTCGCCGCCGCGATATAGGGCGCGGCTATTCTGCCGGCATTGTTAGCCACAAGCGTTTTCTTAGCCAATCCGATGACGAAGCGGTTTATTCCGTCGGAAATATCCGCGATATTCTCATGCCGCTCCTCTATTCGCTCGGCTATCTCGCTGTAACGCACTATCGGACCTGCCACAAGCTGATGATAGAGCGAAACAAAAAGCAAAAAGTTCCCGAAATTGTGCTGTGCTTTAACCTCTCCGCGATAAACGTCTATCGTGTAGGAAAGCGTTTGAAAAGTGTAAAAGGATATGCCTATCGGCAGCGCAAAGGAGGGCAGGTCAAACGAGGTGGCAAACAGCCTGTTTACAACCGATATGATAAAGCTGCTGTATTTAAAGCTGCAAAGCAGACCGAGATTTATCACAAGCGAAGAAACAAGCGCCAAATCCGCCCCCATTTCTCCCCTGAATCGCTCTATAACCAGTCCGTTAATAAAATCGGTGAGCGCCGAAAAGATGAGCAGCGTTATCCAAACAGGTTCTCCCCAGGCATAAAAGAAAAGGGAAAAAGCTGTCAATATAAAGTTTCGATAGCTTCTGCTTTTAAAAAGATAGTATAATATCAGATTCAGCGGCAGAAAGAGATATAAAAATATGAGGTCGGCAAAAACCATGGGTGTAATTTACCCCTTTGATGTTGAATATGATTTATGTCACTGTCGCGCCGTTTGGCACTGATATATTATTATACCGCAAAACCCTTTTAAAAGAAACAACTATTTGTATTCTTTGGCGGCAATCCCGATTTATCGCAAAAAACAAAAGCTCCCCGTTTGCGAAAGAGGCGCTCGCAAACAGGGAGAGATGAAATTTTTATGCCGCGCAAACCAGCTCCGAAATGGAAGCGCCGTTTGCGAAAAGCTGCTTGCACCGCTCGGTACAGCGCTTGTATTCGCTGAAAAGGCGTTTTGCCTCATCGGGGTCGCCATAGCTTTTCCAAAGACCGCTGTATGTAAAATTCTTTCCCTTATTCAGTATAAAGCCCTTGACATCGGAGAGCGGATACCCCAAAAACACCCCCAGCTCATGCGGAAAATCTCTGCACAGACACAGTCTGCGAGATAACTGACGGAGTATCTCACCGTTATTCTGCGAGACATCATATCCCGTTTCCCGCAGAAAGTCTCTCACCTCGCTGTCGGAAAGTATGCTGTTAATCTGATTTTCGCGGTAGATATAAACCAGATACCTGCCTGTTTTGCAGCAGCCTTTCATTATCCTCACGCGCAGTCCCCGCTTTAAAAGCTCCCTGTTCCAAAAGGAAACAGCCGAACAAATCTCCGCCGTGCTTTGCGCCCGATAGAAAAAGATATTCGCCGGTTTTGCCCCCGCCAAGGTAGGGGAACAATGCTCAACAACAAGCTGCTCAAATCTGCCGTTCATGCCGTTTCAACTCCCGCCTCAAAGTGATTTTTGAGTATGCCCTCGAGCGCCGTCATGCTGCTGCTGTGACAGCGCTCCACTCTGGTACAGCAGCGTCTCGCCTCGCAGAGGGCGCATTTCACCATCTTGTGCGAAACGGTTGAAGTGAATAGTATCATCAAATCGGGGGTACCTATCTTTCTTCTTATTTCGCCCTCCATCTGAGTGAATACCTTTGCCTTGCAGCCGTATTTCTCACAGGTTTCGATATATCTGCGGTGCATACAATCGTTTCCGCCTATTATAACAACGCTCACGCTAAAGCCCTCCGATAAGTTAAACATAACTAACTATATGACGTATTATATTGCACGACTTTCGTGATATAACGGAATCGGTTTGAGTTAGTCTACGCTAATATAATAACCTATCACTTTTATTTTGTCAACACTGTGAAAGCTATTGCGGGGATAAAAAAACGCGCCGCTTTTTAAAAAGCGGCGTGGATTTATTCGGGAAAGCTTATTCGGCAAAACCGGTTTCAACCAGCTTTACAAGAGACTCAACAGCATTCTGCTCATCAGCGCCGTCAGCGATAACGCGGATAGAAGTTCCGCCGACAATGCCCAGCGAAAGAACGCCGAGAAGGCTCTTAGCGTTTACGCGGCGCTCGTCCTTTTCCACCCAAATAGAAGCCTTGAACTCATTGGCTTTCTGAATGAAGAAAGTTGCGGGACGTGCGTGCAGACCGATTTGATTCTGAACATTGACATCTTTCATATACATAGTCGATAGTCCTCCATCTTCGATAAAGTGAGCAAAATCTGTTAGAAAAGCTCTTACCTCTTGCTATTATTATACGTTTTCTGACCTTAACAGTCAATTAACCGAACGGCATTTTCGGGCGTTTAGAGTCATTTTCTACGCAAACGCAAGAATAGGCTTGTTTTCCGTTTCAAGTTTATGCAATTTGACTATACGATTTTCAACATTGTTATCATAATCGCATTTTTTCAAGCAGTAATTAACGAAAATTAAACGCCGCAGCCGTCGTAAAATATAGATTTTCGCTTGTAATATCCGTTTTGTCTCACCCGAAAAACGACGCTGCAATGCCGTAAACCACAGGTCCGAGCATAGCCGGAAGCAGATTTGCGGTTTTAACCTTAGTCGCACCGAGCATATTGGTGCCTATCAGTAAAACTATACAATATCCCACCATACATATCTGATCGAGCAATGCGCCCACCAGCACGGCGGAAAGCAATCCCGCACAGAGCGATATTGTTCCCTGATAGATGAACACCGCCACCGCCGCGAACAGCACTCCGTAGCCGAGCGTTGCCGCCATGACGAAGGAGGTTATTCCATCGAGAATAGCTTTTACAAAAAGGGTGCTGCTGTCGTTGCTCAATCCGTCGGCAAGCGCTCCCACTATCGCCATCGCGCCTATGCAAAAGAGCATCGAGGCGGAAACAAATCCCTTGGCAAACCCCTCTGCGCCGAATTTTTTCTCTATCGCCATGCCGCCCGCGTTGATGCGGTCATCAAGCCGGAGCAGCTCTCCCACTATTCCGCCCAGCGCCAGACTCAGCACCAGAACCAGTTCACCCGAGCTTGATATTCTTCCGGTTTCGGCGTTTACGGTGAGCATTGAGCTTAAAATTCCGTTTATACCGATTATCGTAACGCCTGTTCCCACAAAATAGGGAACATTTTCCTCAACACTCTTGGGCAATCCCTTTTTGAAAAGCAATCCAAAAAAGCCGCCCGCTATTATTGTCAGAGAATTTACTATCGTTCCGGTCATAGCTTGAATTTACCCTCTTTCAGCTTTTCCAACAGCTTTTTGTCCTGCTTTGTCAATTCTATTTCGGAATAGAGGTCGGGGCGGCGTTCCCGCGTAATAAAGAGCGATTTGAGCCTGCGCCATTTGGCGATATTCTCATGGTGCCCCGAGAGCAGCATTTCGGGAACACGTCTCCCCCTCCACTCGGGCGGACGGGTATACTGCGGATATTCAAGCAAGCCGTTGTAGTGGCTTTCCTCGGTGTAACAGCTGGAATCGGACAAAACACCGTCGCAAAGCCTGCCTACGGCATCGGCGATGACCAGCGCCGCCAATTCGCCGCCGGTGAGAACATAATCTCCGATGGAAATTTCCTCATCGACACATTCTTCTATAAACCGCTCGTCAACCCCCTCATAATGCCCGCAAACCAGCAGAATATCCTCCCTTTGCGAAAGCTCTGCCGCCTTTTGCTGACTGAAGGTTTTTCCCTTTGGGGAAAGATATATCACATAGGGCTTGTTTTCTCTGCCGTTTCGCTCGCAATAATTTTCACAGCAGCGAGCCAGCGGCTCCGCCTCTATCACCATTCCCATTCCGCCGCCGTAGGGCGAATCATCAACACGGCGAAATCTGTCATCGGAATAGTCGCGGATATTCACACAGGAGATGTCCAGCTTGCCGGCGCGTCTTGCCCTGCCTATTATGCTTTCATCGAGAACGCGCTCGCACATTTCGGGAAAAAGGGTGGCAATCTCAATCTTCATCATCGTCAAAAAGCCCCTTGAGCGGTCTTATCTTCATTATTCCCTCGTCAACATCGGTGGAAATTATCACCTCGTCGATAACGGGAGCGAGCTTTACCGAGCCATCGGGAAAGGTGATATGATAAACATTGTTGGCTCCCGTCTCGGTCACATCGGTGAGAATACCGTATTCATGCCCGTCATCGGCATCTATCACCTTTAATCCGATGAGGTCCTGAATAAAATTCTCACCCTCATCGAGCCACAAATCATTTCTGTCTGCCCAGAGAATTTTTCCGCGCAGAAGCTGCGCCTTGTCCATATTGTCAATTCCCTCTAGCTTTATCAAAACCATATCCTTGTGAACACGGGATTTTATCACTCGGACAGGAGTTTTTCCCTCATCAAAATAAACCACCTTGAGCTGTTGCAGTTCCTCGGGCGAATCGCACCACGACTGCGCCTTTACCTCTCCTACAACTCCGTGGGTGGAAACTATCTTTCCACATTCCAAAAACGGCTTTTTCATCAAAATTCCTCCAAAAAAGTCGCCCGCCGCTCAAGCGGAGCAAGCCCCTAATTAGCGTAAAAGGAGTGCCTCAAATGCACCTAAATGCAATGGGAGGCACTCCAATTTGTTTCAATAAAACGGGTAGGCTCAGTCTATCTCGACTATGGCCTTTTCACCCGTTCTGCCGGAAGCGGAGCGAACCACGGTGCGTATAGCCTTGGCTATACGTCCCTGCTTGCCAATCACGCGTCCCATATCCTCTGCTCCGACGTGCAGGTGGTAAACCACCGTTCCGTCTTCGGTCGGGGCATCGGCTGTAACGCTTACCGCATCCTTGTCATCGACAAGGCCTTTGGCAATAATGCTGATCAACTGTTCCATCCTGCCCTCCAAAATTAAAGAACGTCGTTATTCTTGAGGATAGCGCGAACGGTATCAGTGGGCTGAGCGCCGTTAGCAATCCACTTCTTAGCCTTCTCTGCGTCAATCTTAACAACAGAGGGGTTCTTGGTGGGATCGTAGTAGCCGAGCTCCTCAATGAATCTGCCGTCTCTGGGGTATCTGGAATCCGCAACTACGATACGATAGAAAGGAGCCTTCTTAGCACCCATACGACGAAGTCTTATTTTAACAGCCAAACCTGTCACCTCCTAAAAATTTATCATTTTTGCTGTATTTTCACCCATGCTTTATGGGAAAAAACCTTACATCATCGGCAGACCCATTTTTCCGAGCAAGCCTCTTCCCTTTTTGCCGGAAAGCTGCTTCATCATCTTCTGCATCTGCTCAAACTGTCTCAAAACGCGGTTTACGTCCTCAACCCTTGTCCCGCTGCCCGCCGCGATTCGGCGCTTGCGCTTGGGGTCGATAATAGAGGGCTTTGCGCGCTCGGCGGGAGTCATGGAAAAGATGATAGCCTCCATCTTTTTCAGTTCCTTTTCGCCGCGTTCGGCGTCCTCGTCGTTCACCTTAACTCCCGGTATCATGCCGAGAACCTGTCCCAGCGGGCCCATTCCCTTTATCTGCTTCATCTGGTCGAGCAAATCGGAAAGGTCAAACTGGTTCTTTTTCATCTTTTGGGCGAGCTTTTCGGCGTTCTTTTCGTCTACACTGCTCTGCGCCTTTTCGATGAGGGTGACAACGTCTCCCATGCCGAGTATACGAGAAGCCATTCTGTCGGGATAAAACGGCTCAAGCTGGTCGAGCTTTTCGCCCATGCCGACAAACTTTATCGGCTTGCCGGTAACCGCTCTTACCGAAAGTGCCGCACCGCCGCGGGTGTCGCCGTCGCACTTGGTGAGGATAACGCCGTCAATGCCGAGTCTGTCGTCAAACGATTTGGCGACATTCACCGCGTCCTGACCGGTCATCGCGTCAACGACAAGCAGTATCTCATGCGGGTTGACCTCGCTCTTGATATTCGCAAGCTCGGTCATAAGCTCTTCATCTATATGCAGGCGTCCTGCGGTATCTATGATAACAATATCGTCACCATGATCGCGGGCGCGCATGATAGCTTTTTTGGAAATGGTAACCGGGTCGCCCTGTCCCATCTCGAAAACGGGAACTCCTACCTGCTCTCCCACCACCTGAAGCTGTTTGATAGCAGCGGGGCGGTAAACGTCGCAGGCGACAAGCAGCGGGCGCTTGCCCAGGCTCTTGAAATGGCGTGCCAGCTTAGCGCAGTGGGTGGTTTTGCCCGAGCCCTGCAAGCCGCACATCATTATAATAGTAGGCAGCTTTGAGGAAAATCTTATCCTCACGTTTTCGCTGCCCATCAGCGCGGTCATTTCGTCGTTGACTATCTTTATGACCTGCTGTGCGGGAGTAAGGCTTTCCAAAACCTCAGCGCCTACCGCCTTTTCGGAAACGGCGGCGACAAAGTCCTTCGCTACCTTATAGTTTACGTCCGCCTCCAAAAGAGCCAGACGAACCTCAC
This sequence comes from uncultured Oscillospiraceae bacterium, assembly GCA_964573335.1. Classification (GTDB taxonomy): domain Bacteria; phylum Bacillota; class Clostridia; order Oscillospirales; family Ruminococcaceae; genus Yanshouia. Next base: position 28,947 of record CAZNJJ010000015.1, read on the forward strand.
GCATTACCTCTTTAATATCCGATTCCTTGAGCTTGCCGCGAAGCCTCAGCTTTTTGAAAACGGAATTCAGCTTATCGGAAAGTCCCTCAAACGCCATCTGAACAAAATCCTCCGATTTGAAATTATCTTTTATATCTCGGCAACATGGTTTGCCAAATCGGTTATCTTATCGACTCGCTTTGAAATATCGGCGGAATTGAAAAGCCGTGTGTTTATCTGCTCTATCTCGAAAGCGTTTTTGGTTATTCCCTCAAGCGAAGCCTTTATCTCTCTGAATCTCTGTGCCAGCCCCAGCCTCTCCTCAAGCTCGATCAACTGGTTTTCGGCGCGCTTTATCGAATCTCTCACGCCCTGGCGTGTTATTCCGCTGTGAGCGGCTATCTCGGCGAGCGAAAGATCCTCGTTGTAATAAAGCTCAATGACCTCCTGCTGTTTTTCGGTGAGCAAGTCGCCGTAAAAATCATAAAGCATTGAAATCTCAAGGTCTTTAGCCATCTTTCGGCGCTCCTTTCCCGAACACAGCGTTGTTTACCTTTGAGATTATAGCGTATCACGCAACCGCTGTCAAGTGTTTTCTCTTTACATTTAACTGCAAAATATCGTATTTTTCAAAAAATCATTCCAAAAGACCGTGAAAATAGCCAAAGATAAATATTATTCCCGCAAATCCGCTTTTTATGCGGTTTTTAAAAATTTAAAAACTTTTTCAAGCGGATTTCACATTTATTCAATATATTGTTAATATCGGCAAACTGTGTTATAATTGTTAAACTTAACAAAAGGGAGGAATCTGCCATGAAACGCATTTTTTCGATAATGCTTGCTGCCGCAATGATGTCGAGTATGGCAGTCTGCGCGTTTGCGGAGACAAAAGCTTCCAGCTTTTGCGTAACCGGAATATATGACAAGGGTTATCTGCTCGATGATGACGACAGCCGCGTTGACTTTAAGGAGGAGGCTGACGACAGCGTTCCCTACGGCGAAACGGTGTATTACCCGCTGGTGCATAACTGTGGCTATACAGGCGACACTCAGGAATGTACCCACGAAGACCCGGACGATGAACATCATAGCGAAACCTACTCCGGTGATGTTGCCGTTTATGAGTCTCTCGCCACCAAGAGCATAAAGATAAAAACCGATTGGGACGAGGGCAAATCCTATATCGACAAAATATCGGTTGTGAAAAAGAAGTATACCAACGGAAGCGAGATAAGCGATATTACCTTTGTAAACGACAAATACTGCTATTTTCTCGCGATAAAAACAAAGTCCAAGTCCTCCACCACCACAGCCACCAACGATGTTGACGGCACAATTTCGCTCAAAAAGACCTCCGGCAATACCGCCGACAAGTTCGACTACGATGATGATGTGGAGATTGATGTGAATTTCGAGGTAGGCTACACCCAGCCCGATGATTCCAACACAATCCCTAAAACGCCTGCCCTCTTTAAGCCCGATGAGGATTTCGATGAGGACAGCGAGGAGAATTTCGATTTTGAGGCGGACGACAACAGCTTTTTTGTAGTCAACACAAACAGCCAGAAAAAGCTGGTTCTCGGCATGGATAACGAATATGACGATGATATTGCCGAGCTTTATCCCGAGGCGGAGCTTTACTTCTTCAACGGAAACGGCGGTCGCTTTAACAAGATAGGCTATCTGCACATCTATGATGACGACCTCTATAAATACGCCTATTCGGTAAACGACAACGGAAAGCTGGAGTCTGTAAAGGTAACGCATGAAGATGATTGTCTCGTTATCCGCACAAGAACCATCGGCAGATATGTTCTCTCCGATGTAAAGCTCAAGATTGACGAGCCGGATGAGGAAGACGACGAAACCGCCGTTATCTTCGATAATGATACCCAGACCAATCACAACCCCGGAACAGGCGGTTGGGGCTTTGATGACATCGCCTACAACGGCTGGGGAGATACTCAAACCGTCACCGCCGCTCCCGCTGTGACAACAGCCGAGTCTAAGGCGGAGCCTGCCGCCCCTGCCGAATCGGAAAAGGCTGACAGCAAGACCGATTCCGGCTCCGAAAAGGCTGACAAGTCCGATAAGAAAGAGGCGAAGGTTGAAAAGACCGCAGCCAATTCCCCTGTCGATGTCAAAGCAGACACCGTTAAGATAAACAGCAGTGTCGAAGAAGAGGGTCTGAACACCCGAGCAATGCTGTTGATATGCTGCTGTGTCGGCGCCGGAGCCTCCGCTCTGGGACTTATCTTCTGTCTCTTTGCAGCGATTTCCAAATCCAAAAACGACTATTGATAAGCGATAAAAAGCGGCGCGATTTTAATATCGCGCCGCTTTTGCGTTGGCTGCGGCTTTGCTTGACTATTCATGGCAATCATGTTATCATTTTTAACTGGAAACGGCTCATTTTGCCGAATTTTAACAGATATTTTCCTGTTTTGGAGGTCACAGCATGAACTATGACGTTATAATTATCGGAGCGGGTCCCGGCGGTATCTTTTCCGCTTACGAGCTGACTCAGCTCGACCCCACCCTCAAAATCGCGGTTTTTGAGGCGGGTCACGCGCTGAACAAGCGCTCCTGCCCTATCGACGGCGAAAAGATAAAAAGCTGTGTTCGCTGCAAAAGTTGCAGTATAATGAGCGGCTTTGGCGGCGCAGGCGCGTTCTCTGACGGAAAATATAACATCACCAACGATTTCGGCGGCACCCTCTACGAATACATAGGCAAAAAGCGGGCGCTCGAGCTGATGCAGTATGTTGACGGCATCAATATGCGCTACGGCGGCGAGGGAACAAAGCTCTATTCCACCGCAGGAACTCGCTTTAAAACGATATGTATCCAAAACGACCTGCATCTTCTCGATGCCTCGGTTCGCCACCTGGGAACCGATATAAACTACATCGTTTTGGAAAATCTTTACGACTATCTCAAGGATAAGGTCTCCTTCTTCTTCGATACTCCCGCAAACGCGGTGAGCGTAGGTCAAAACGGCTACCGTGTGACCTGCGGCGACGATGTTTATACCTGTTCCAACTGCATTATCTCTGTCGGAAGAAGCGGCAGCAAGTGGATGGAGACTGTCTGTCGAGATTTGGATATTTCCACCAAGTCCAACCGAGTTGATATAGGCGTTCGTGTGGAACTTCCCGCCGCTGTTTTCGCACATCTCACCGATGAGCTTTACGAGAGCAAGATAGTTTACCGCACCGAAAAATACGGCGACAGAGTCCGTACCTTCTGCATGAACCCCAAGGGCGCGGTCGTAACCGAAAACACCAACGGCATCGTCACCGTCAACGGTCACAGCTACGAGGACCCTTCCAAGCAGACA